>JAPLMQ010000105.1 GCA_026386955.1 Planctomycetota bacterium | reverse complement strand
TCGACCTTGATGTCGTTGTCGGTGTTGATCGAGGAGACCCACCAGCGGCAGACGTCGGCCCCGTGGTCCTTGAGCAGCGTCTCGACCTCGAGCGCGTTGCCCAGCGACTTGCTCATCTTCCGCCCGTCCTTGTCGACCATGAACCCGTGCGTGAGCACGGCCTTGTAGGGCGGCTTGCCGGTGGTGCCCAGCGCGGGGAGGAGCGAGGCTTGGAACCAGCCGCGGTGCTGGTCGGAGCCTTCGAGGTAGAGGTCGGTGGGGAACCAGTCGTCGCCGAGGCGTTGGCGGATGACGGAGTTCCACGACGTGCCTGAGTCGAACCAGACGTCGAAGATGTCGGTGGACTTCTTGAAGTCGGCGAAGCGCTCGCCGGGCTTGGCATCGAGGGCCTTCGCGTCGAGGCGCAGCCACGCCGGCGCGTCCGGGTCGGAGGCGGGGTCGTAGCCGGCGAGCAGCTCGGCGGCGCCGGCCTTGAACCAGTGGTCGCTGCCGTGCTTGCGGATGACGTCGGCGACGGCGCGGACGGAGGCGACGGTGAGCAGCACGTCGCGCCCGTTGGGGGCGAAGAAGGCGGGGATGGGCAGGCCCCAGGCACGCTGGCGGCTGATGCACCAGTCGGGGCGGGATTCGAGCATGCCCTTGAGGCGGTTTTGCCCCCAATCGGGATAGAACTTCACGAACTCCGCGCCAGCGATCGCGCGCTGGCGCAGCGTGCCGTTCGCGGGGCCGACGGTCTTGACGGCTTCGCTGCCCGAGCCGGTCTTGAAGGAGTCATCCGCCAGCGCGAGGTCAACGCCGACGAACCATTGCTCGGTGGCGCGGAAGATGACGGGCGTCTTGCTCCGCCAGTCGTGCGGGTAGCTGTGGGTGAAGACGTGGTCGTGGAAGAGGTGGCCGCTGGCGCGGAGCTTCTCGATCACGAGGCCGTTGGCCTTCCAGACGTCGATCGAGGGGTCGCGCAGGAAGTCGGGCGAGGTCTCGTCGAACCGGCCGTCGCCCAGGACGGGGCAGTAGGTGTCGGCCTTGTCCGCGGCCCCGGGGCTGGAGCGCGTCAGCACGCGCTTGCGGTCGGCGGAGAACTGGATCTTCTCGCGCAGCCCGGTCTGGTAATCCTCCACGCCGTGGCCCGGGGCGGTGTGGACCAGGCCCGTGCCGTCCTCGAGGGTGACGTAGTCGGCGGTGACCACCGGCGAGGTGCGGTCGATGAAGGGGTGCGTGTACCGCGCGGCGGTGAGCTGCGCGCCGGTCCAGGTCGCCAGCGGCTCGGGTGACTTGCCGCCCCCGGAAGCGGCGGCGTCGGAGGTCATGGCGAGGACCTTGCCCGCGAGGTCGGTCGCGAGGATGACGCCCACGCTGCGCCCGCCGTGGTCGATGCGGTAGAGGCCGTAGGTGTAGCGCTCGTGAGCGGCGACGGCGAGGTTCGCGGGGAGCGTCCAGGGCGTGGTGGTCCAGATCATCAAGTGGGCCGGCGCTCCGCCCAGGGCCGAGGCGGCGGCGGGCGGGATGGCGAGCGTGCCGGGCTCGAGCTCGAAGAGGACGTAGACGCTGGTGTCCTTGCGGTCCTCATACTCGAGCTCCGCCTCGGCCAGCGCGGTCTGGTTGGCGAGCGACCAGTGGACGGGCTTGAGCGCACGGTAGACGAGCCCCTGTGCGACGAGCTTCGCGAAGACCTCGAGCGACCCGGCCTCATAGGCGGGGTCCATCGTGAGGTAGGGGTTGTCGTAGTCGGCCAAGGTGAGGAGGCGCTGCATCTGCCCGGACTGCAGCTTCACGAACTTCTCGGCATACGTCTGGCAGCGGCGGCGGATCTGGAAGGGCTCCATCGTGCGGGCCTTCTCTCCCAGTTCCTGCACGACCTTGTGCTCGATGGGCAGGCCGTGGCAGTCCCAGCCCGGGATGTAGGGGCAGTCCTTGCCCTCCATGGTGCGGGAGCGGACGACGAAGTCCTTGAGGGCCTTGTTGAGCAGGTGGCCGAGGTGGATCGAGCCGTTGGCGTAGGGCGGGCCGTCGTGGAAGGAGAACTTGGGGGCGCCGGCCCGGGCGTCGCGGACCTGCTTGTAAAGCCCCGCCTCCTGCCAGCGCTTGATCGCGGCGGGCTCCTGCTGGACCAGGTTCGCCTTCATGGGGAACTGGGTCTGCGGGAGGTTCAGCGTGGACTTGTAGTTCTTCTTGTCCTGCGTGTCCTTGGTCATGCGGGGATTGTAGCGAAATGGGGCCGGCCGCCGGGATGCGGAGGGGCGTGGGGGTGGGGCTTCGAGGGGGCTTCAGCGGGCGGCGTCGGCGTAGCGGCGCACGGCCTCGCTGCCGTGCGCAGCGAGGTGGGCCGCGTCCATCCGGCAGGCGAAGGTGGTGACGGAGGTGATGCCCACGGCGGCGTAGCTCGCCATGTCGCGGCGGAGCAGGTCTGCGTCGGGGGAGACCGGCTTGCTGGGCTTGCGGTAGTTCGAGAAGTACGAAACGTCGAGCCAGTATTCGAGCACCTTGGCGTCGTGTGGGCCGAAGACGGCGAGGAGGGATTGCAACGCGTCGAGCGTCTGGCGGTTGGCTCGGCAGTTCGGCGCGTCGAGCGGCTGCATGAAGTTCCGGCGGTAGGGGGCGAACTCCAGGAAAACCCCCGGGGCGGGGCCGACGACGCGCGGGTCGGGCGCCTCCATCGTCTCGATGTACGCGGCGTAGGCGAGCTTCGCCTTCGGATCGACGCTGCGCACGCCTTCGAGCATCGCGTTCATCAACGTGAGGTTCTGCTCGGAGGGCGAGAGGTGGGCGCAGCGCGGGCAGTTGCACCAGATGCGGTTGTCCATCGCCCAGAGGTGGTGCCGGCCGGTGGTGGGGACGAGCGCCCGCGCCGCCTCGGCCGCCCAGCCGCGGGCCAAGTCGAGCAACCCCGGCTCAAGCACCGAAGGGTTCCCGCTTTCGTCGCGCTGGCCGAGGATGTCCATCGCGTAGAACTCGGGATGCGAGCGGAAAAGCTACGGCGTGAGGAATCCGCTGAGCAAGTGCAGCTCGAACTCCAGCGCGATCCCGCGGCGGTCGAGGTCCGCGCGCAGGCGCTCCCCCGCCGGCGACTCGATGAAGGTGCGGAGCGTGCGCAGGTCGGAGTGCAGGCCCAGGACGTTGAGCCCGAGGCGCTGCATGAGCTCGGGCCAGCCGGGCCACCCGGACTGGCTGGGGTCGCCCGGGTCGAGGTCGGTGGGGTTGAGGACGAGCCCGCGGGTTTGCATCGTCGGGCGGGTCACGCCCGCTTCACGCCGATCGCGAGCCCCTCGCCGGTGGGGATCATCGCCCCGCGGAACGGGCCGGTGGGGTCGGCGAAGGTCTGGTTGACCTTCTCGATCGCGGCCTTGGCGACGCGGTTGTGCTCCTCCTTGAGCCGGGGGTCGCTGTCGGGCGCCGCGAGCAGGCCCCAGGCGAAGGCGTTGTCGGCCAGGGCGAGCCCGCCCATGCGCAGATGTTTCTGGGCCCAGTGGAGGTAGCCGGGGTAATTGCCCTTGTCGGCGTCGATGAAGACCAGGTCGAACGGGCCTTGGCGCTCGATGCCCGGGAGGTTGTTCAGCGCGGGGCCTTGGTGGATGACGACCTTGTGGTCAACGCCGGCGCGGACGAAGGATTCCTGGGCGACCTTGGCGTGCTTGGGCTCGAACTCGAAGGTGTGGAGGACGCCGCCCTCGGGGAGGGCGCGGGCGAGGCAGATGCCCGAGTAGCCGGCGAGGGTGCCGATCTCGACGATCTTCTTCGCGTTCGCGGCCCGGGCGAGGACCTCCAGGATCAACCCGTCGTAGGGCGAGACGTGGATGGGCGGCAGGCCCGACTCGGCGGCCCGCTTGCGCACCTCGGCGAGGATCGGGTCCTCAGGCTTGAAGGTGCGCATCACGTAGTCGGCCATCTCGGGCGAATCGGAGGCGAAGGACTTGTGCGAGGGGGAGTTGGTGGTCATGGATTGCTCGGGTTTCGTGGTTCTGGGTGCCACATGCCATCGTACTCGTGGCATGAGTCTTCCAGTCGGGGCATCTCAGACCCCACCGAACGCGACGGCGTACCGTCGCGATCGATGGGCTTGGGGTCATGGTCTTTGTGGGCTCACTTCGCCGTCGAGGGCTCACTTCGCCGTCGCGCGCACCGCGCGGATGAACTCCGAATCGTCGAAGACGAAGCCGAAGGCCAGCGCCACGCGCCAGAGCCCCGTCTCCTTGCTGATCTCCTGCCGCGCGGTCTCCTTGTTCTCCACCGCCGTCACCGCCTGGCGGATCGCCGAGCACATCACGCCCCGGCGGGTCATGTCGTGCATCCCCCCCGGCGAGAGCAGCAGGCACCAGTTGATCGCGAAGCCGATGTAGATCAGGTGGTTGATCCCGTCGGCCTGGCAAAGCCCGGTGAGTTGGTCGGCGTCCTCGGCGATGCCCTCCTCGCCCTGGGGCACGGCCTCCTTGAGGAACTGCAGATCCTTGAACCCGCGGTTGACGTCGTCGAGGTTGTGCTTGCCGACGAAGACGTTCTCGCCGCGCCATTGGCCGATCTTGTTCATCAGCGGGTCGTCGATCTTCACGCCCGCGGGGCGGAGCGAGGGCTTGCTCAGGCCGACGGCGCGCTGGAAGCCGGGCATCTTCTTGTAGACGTCCCCGCCGCCCACGACGTGGTAGACGGGGAACTTGGTGTCGCGGGCGGCCTTCAGGATCGGCGGGAAGACGGTCTGCGAGATCCGCGTCGCGCGCGGGATGTACTCCACGCAGCGGTACCAGCCCGGGAACTGCTCGGGCGTGCCGCAGTCCCAGGCGTGCATGATGACCAGCGCGGTGTGGTCGCGGTCGAAGGTGAGCTGCTCGGTCTTCCAGCCGCCGTAGCCCTCGCCGGGGACGTCGAGCTTCAGGTCGGCGTCGAACTGCTGGTAATAGTGCGTCTGCATCGGCATGGGGGTGGGCATGGGGAGGCGCTCCGTGGTTGCGTCGAAGGTTGGGCGCACATCGTAGCGAAGAGGGGTCGGGCTGTGCCGGGAGGAGGGGCTCCGCTCCGCTTGCCTCAGGGCGTGGCCCGGGTACTGTGTTGCCGCGGGCCGGGCCAGCGGGCGAGCGGCCCGCGTCGCCCGGCGTGAATGATCCTCCTTCCCCGTTCCCCACGAGCCTTGGCCATGGTCACCGACCGCGACATCTATTTCTTCGATCTCCTGGGCTACGTCATCATCCGCGGGGCCCTCTCCCCCGCCGAGGTCAAGGCCTGCAACGACACCATCGACGCCATCCCGCCCCTCAAGCCCGGCGAGTGGTACGGCGCGCTGCACTGCCACACCTACGGCACGAAGGACGGCAACAACTACCAGCAGATCTACGAGGCGGGCGACGCCTTCGAGAAGCTGATCGACCACCCCTCGTGGATCGAGCACATCAAGACCTTCATCGGCGGGATGAACACCTTCGACGCCCACCACGGGCAGCTCTTCATCGACGAGTGCTTCGTCAACTTCCGCGAGCCGGGCGAGGCGATCGGGATGCACTCCGGCGGCGACTCGTGCACCAAGCGGAACCAGTACCGCGTCCACAACAAGCAGTTCATGAACGGGCAGGTCAACTCGCTGGTCGCCCTGCGCGACATCGGTCCGGGCGACGGCGGGACGATGATCATCCCCGCCAGCCACAAGCAGCATTTCCAGCACCCCGACATGGCGAAGGTCTCGATGAAGCCGGGCGGGGCGTCGGGCGACGGCTGCGAGGGGGCGATCGAGGTCTTCCTCAAGGCGGGCGACGCGCTGATCTTCACCGACACGATGTGCCACGGCTCAGCCAAGCGGATGAACCCGGGGCAGCGGCGGATCGTGGTGCACCGCTACGGGCCCTCTTGGGGTTTCTTCCGCCACGGGTACCGCCCCTCGCGCGAGCTGCTCGAGCGGCTGACGCCGGCGCGGCGGGCGATCGTCTGGCCGCATGAGCCGTTGGTGCGCACGCCCAACAAGAAGCCGGGGTTCGACGAGATCGAGCCGGGGTATCACGGGAAGAAGTCGTGGTCGGGCGTGGGCGGGTGAGATGCGTTTGTCCGTGGCGGCTTTTCCATGATCGACCTCTTCGCCCAATACCTCGCGACCCGCGCGGGGCTCGACCCGCTGGCCGCCGGCCCGTGGTTGGGCATCCTCCTGCGCATCCTGATCGTGGTGACGATCTTCCTCCCCGCGGGCAGCCTGCTGGCGATGTTCGCGATCTGGTGGGAGCGCAAGGTCGCGGGGCACATCCAGGGCCGGCTGGGCCCGATGCACGTGGGCTTCCACGGGATAGCGCAGTCGCTCGCCGACGGCATCAAGCTGCTGCTGAAGGAGGACCTGATCCCCGAAGGGGCCGATCGGCTGCTCTTCCGGATCGCGCCCTACCTCGCGTTCGCCCCGGTCTTCGCCGCGTTCATGGCCTTGCCCTTCTCGCCCCAGTTCATCTTCGAGAGCGGGCTCAACATCGGGGTGCTCTACATCCTCGCGGTGCTGAGCGTCGAGGTGATGGGCGTGATCCTGGCCGGCTGCGCGTCGAACAGCAAATGGGCGGTCTACGGCGCGATGCGCGAGGCCTGCCAGATCGTCAGCTATGAGATCCCCCTCGCGGTCTCGATCCTCTGCGGCGTGCTCGTCGCGGGGACGCTCGACCTGGTCGAGCTGAGCTACCTCCAGGGCGGCGGGGTGCACAAGTGGTTCGTCTTCCACAACCCGTTCATCTTCGTCGCCTTCGTGATCTACTTCATCGCCAGCCTCGCGGCCAACAAGCGGGCCCCGTTCGACCTGCCCGAGTCGGAGAGCGAGCTGGTCGCGGGGTTCCACACCGAATACTCCGGGCTCCGCTGGGCCTACTTCTTCTTCGCCGAGTACGACGCGATGTTCGTGGTCGGCGGGATCCAGACGGCCCTCTTCCTGGGCGGGTGGAACAGCCCTCTGGGGAAGTGGGACCCGGTGAACCTCTTCGTCCTGGGCTATGACCCGGTCCTCGCGGGGCAGAACTATTTCGCGGGCGCGGTCGGGGCGGCCAAGAGCGTGGACGGGATCGCCTCGGCGATGGGCGTGAGCGTCGTCGGGCTGGTCCTGCTCAACCTCTACGGGGCATTCTGGTTCCTGTTCAAGATGCTCTCGCTGGTCTTCGTGCAGATGTGGATCCGCTGGACGCTGCCCCGCATCCGGATCGACCAGGTGCTCTACGCCTGCGTGAAGGTGCTGCTGCCCGCGAGCCTGATCGCCTTCGTGGGCGTCGCGGGCTGGGTCTGGCTGGTCCCCCAGCCGGCCTCGGTGACGGTCAACCACCTCGAACTCGCCCGGCTGGGGCACCTCGCCTCGCCGACGCCTTGGCTGCAATGGGTCGCGCAGGTCGCGCTGGCGCTGGTGGGCGCGGGCGTCGTGCTCTTCTTCGTGGGCGTGGCGGCGCTGGCGTGGCTGAAGCAGGGGAAGAACCCGCCCAAGAGCCTCTTCGCGGGCGTGATGCCGGTCGGCCGGACGGTGGCGTTCAACCCCGGCGACGGCGGCCCCGCGGAGCCGATGCCGCGGTGAGGGGCTGCGGCGGCGCTCTGGGTTAGCCGGACGCGCAAGCGACGGCTTGCGCCGCCCGGCGTCCTGAAGACATCCCGTACAACCTGCGCCCAACGCCGTCGCTTGCGCGTCCGGCTAACCCAGAGCGTTGCCGTCGCATGGCCGCAGACCGCGGGCGCAATGAAAAAGGGCGTGGCACTCGGTGATGTGCCACGCCCCTTGGGTTTCTCAGACGGGTTTCTCAGACGGCTTTCTCAGGCAAACTGCGGATCTAGACCACAGAATCCAGGCCAGCGGGGTTCACTGAACCGCGGTGGTCATGGCGGTGCTGGTCCAGACCTTGAACTTGTCGGGGCTGGAGTACATCTTCAGGCCCCACTTCCAATCGGTGGGGTTGAGGGTCTCGGTGAGCGTGTGGGCCCGGGCGTGGCCGTCGGCGAAGGTGTAGGTCGCCTGGCCGTTGTGGCGGTCGGGCGAGGTGTACATCAGGAGGGGCGAGGCCAGGCCCGTGGCGGTGTTGCCCTGGTAGGTGCCGCCGAGCTGGGCGGCGTAGGTCGCGGTGTTGGAGGTCGCGCTGGCATTGGTGCCGCCGGCGCGGAAGGAGTCGAAGCAGGCTTGGGCCTGGGTGACGGTGAGGGCGAGGGCTCCGCGGACGCCGGTGCCGAAGGTGTTGCCGCACTTGGCGGCGACGTCGTTGCCGGACGAGGCCTGGTAGTGCAGGTTCTCGCCGTCCCAGGGGGCGGTGTTGCCGGCGCTGTTGAACATCAGGACGCCGCTGGTGGGACGGTGGGTCTTGGCGTTGTTGCCGCTGGAGGAGGAGGCGTCGAAAATCTGACGGAGGTAGTCGGTGTTCTCGGCGAAGAGGATCGTGCCGGACGCCTTGTCGGGCTCATCGGTCTTGACGAGGGTGGCGTTGGAGGTGCTGGCGCTGGAGCCGGTGCTGCCGCGGTTGAAGACGGTGAGCGACTTGCCGCGGGGCGAGAGCGCCTCATTGGCGATGTAGCTCAGGCGGGCGGCCTGGGAGTCGACCTGGGCCGGGGTGGCGGCGGTGGGCGCGACGGTGAAGGTGACGGTGCCGGCGGCACCGACCTGGGTCGAGGCCTGGGTGCCGGTGACCTGCGAATAACCTTCCGCGTCGATCAGGGGCGTGCCGGTGTAGCCGTTGCTGAAGAAGGTCGGGGTGAAGCCGCCGTTGGCCTGCGTGGGGCAGACCAGGCCCTTGCCGTTGGTGAGGTAGCCGTTGCCGACGAGCACGCCGGACCACTGCACGTAGCCTTCCCAGGGGCCGGTGCCGGGCGCGCTGCTGGGCTGCTCGGTCGCGGAGAGGTTGCCGTAGCCCTGGGGGAACTCCTGGCTCTGCGAGGCGGTGCCGTAGCCGGTGAAGTCACGGTAGCCGTAGCCGTTGGTGTAGTAGTTGTTGTTGTCCGTGGCGTACAGGTTTACGCCCAGGCCCATCTGGCGGGAGTTGCTGAGGCAGGCGACGCCCTGGGCGGTGGCCCGGGCCTTGCCCAGCGCGGGCAGGAGGATGCCGACGAGCAGGGCGATGATGGAGATCACGACCAGCAGCTCGATCAGGGTGAAGCCGCCGGCTCGCCGCGAGGTGCGGAAGGCGGCTCGATTGTTCACGATGCTCTTCATAAAGGTTCCTTGCGAAATTGGACTCGTTTCAGACGCTCTACGCTTTTGACTCTTGACTTGACGGTTTCTTTGCCCGACACCCCTGTCTCTTCTCCCCGCCGGCTTTCTCCCCGGCTTCCTTCTCCTCGCCCACTTTCTCCGTGTGGTTTCTCCCCTTCGTCTCTCTCGATCCTTCATGGTCCGGGTGATGCCGAGGGCTTGACGCCTCGTCCTCCTTTCCGCCGCCGCAGCGGCCGACTCGTTCGTCCAGGGATCGCCCGGACGCGGAGAAGTCTCTCCGCGCGGGGCTAGGCGAAGGTTGAGCGAGGACAAGAAGCGGGCTAAATGTCCGTTAGGGGGGGATGAAGGCGTCGGACGATGTGCGATGACTTGCGGGCCAACAATGACGCTCGACTCGCGCACGACAAAAAAACCCAGGCATGCAGTGCCTGGGCTTTGAGTTGCGTTCAGTTCAGATGGATCGAGTCAGACGAGCGGAATCAGAAGAACGAGCAGACATACTCCGCCACGCCCTGCTCCACCGAGATCTCGAAGTGCGACTTCGCCGGGACGTCGAACGACGTGCCCGCGCCGTAGGGCTTCCACTCCGACTGCCCCGCGAGCTTCGCCTTGCACGAGCCCGCGACGATCTCCATCCGCTCCGCCGCGTCGGTGTTGAACTTGTAGGTCCCCGGGTAGATCAGCCCCAGCGTCTTCTTCGTGCCGTCCTTGAAGAGGACGGTGTGGCTGACGACCTTGGCGTCGAAATAGACGTTGGCCTTGCTGACGACGCTGACGTTGTCGAACTGCTTGGGGGCTTGCGACACGGCGGGATCTCCGTCTGGTGGGTGGTGGGTCTTGATGGTGGTGGGATGAACGCCACGCACGCCGTGGCCGGGGCGGCATTACATCAAGCCGGCCTTCGGTTGGCAAACCCCTCGGCAAACCCCCCAAATTCCCATGCGGAGCCGCAGGAAATCAGCCACCGCCGCGCCATCGCTCGAGATGTGAATCTGGGCAATTCCGCGCTCAATCCAGCCTCCAAGCTGTCCGATACACTTTAAACCGGGTCCGATCGTGACGATCGGGCCGCCTATGACGACCTTGCCTTAAGGAGCGATTATGCCGCTGGGATTCAACCGCGTGCTTGGCGACCCGACAACCCCCGCCGCGACCCGGCCTCACCGCGTCGCCATCGCCGCCTGGCCCACCATGGTCAAGGACCCGCGCACCGAGACGCTCGACGCCCTGCTCGGCCACCTCGCCTCCGCGGGCTATGAAGGGCTCGAGTTCGCCCCCGGCAGCTTCATGCGCTACTTCCCCGGCGACTCCGCCGCCGCCGTCGCCAAGAAGGCCCGCGGCCCCGTCGAGAAGGCCGGGCTCAAGGTCTTCGGCGCCACCCTCCACCTGGGCGACGCCGCCCTGCGCAAGCTCCACTGGATCGACGGCGTGGTCGACGACATGAAGCTCATCCAGGACCTCGGCGGGGAGTTCGCCTCCTTCCAATACGAGATCCACCCCGACTACTACAACACCGGCGGCGCCTACCGCGAGGACGAGGAATACCTCAAGTGGTGCGCCGAGACCGTCGCCACCCTGCGCGAGAAGGCCTGGGGCCTGGGCATGAACTTCTACCTCGAGGTCCACGTCGACCGCATCACCGAGGACCCCGCAGCCCTCTGCCGCATCCTCGAGATGGCCTCGTGCGAGATCAACGGCGACCTGTCGCACTTCCTCTTCCGCGGCTTCACCAAGGGCAAGCACGTCAAGAAGGTCCTCGACCACATGGGCCACACCCACGTGCGCATGGCCCGCTTCTACGGCGACCTCTCCGCCGCCGTCGACGACCCCAAGGCCGACTGGGAAGCCAAGGGCGCGACCTGGGGCCTCTTCCAGCTCATGAAGGGCGGCCTCGCCGGCGGGCTCTCCTCGCGCACCATCAGCGGCGAGACCGGCCCGATGCACCTGGTCAAGAACGCGCTGGCGCAGGACGCCACGCTCGTCCCGCTCTACCGCGCCATGGCCCGCTACGCCGACGCCGCGGCCCAAGGCATCGCCATGAAGGTCGACGAGCCCGGCGACCTCAAGCCCTGGGGCTGAGCGGACGGACAACGATCGATCGACAACGACAACGTAACCCAAAGCCCAGGCACTGCGTGCCTGGGTTTTTCATTTTCAGTCTCAACGAACAAGTCCGCTCACTTCGCGCGCCGCACGATCAACATCCAGTCCCGCGCGTCGGGCGGCGCGGGCAGCTTGATGCGCCCGCCCGCGGCCCCCGGGCCCGAGGGCTCCCGCGTCGATACGCCGCTGCGGGGGTCGAACCACCTCGCGACATACCGTGAATCGGCATCGCCGAAATGAAACTCGGCTGCGCACGCCCCGGCCTCCGGCCCCTCGCCCTTCGCCGGGCCGAAGTAGACCAGCGCCGTCTGGTCGGCGTCGGCCTTGACCACGATCTCCCGTCCGCCGGCGTCGGGTGGATCCACGCGCAGATGCGTCGCGGCGTCGAGCGGCTCGAGCTTCCACCAATCCACGCTCTCGTAGCACGCGCGCAGGTGCTTCATCTGGGCGCCGCCTGGGAATTCCATCGCCTTCCACCACGGGACGATCGCGCCCCACTCCTTGAACTTGTGGTCGGTCTCGTCCTGTGTGGGGTACCAGAGCCCATGGGCCCCGTAGGTGTAGCCGAAGCTCCCCGCCTGGATCGCGCGGTAGGCCGTCCGTCGGATCACCGCGTCGTCGTAGCCGTGGATTCCCTCGTAGTTCGCCTCGCCCTCGAGCACCGGCTTGGGCGAGGGGCGGGCGTAGGCGTCGTGGTAGACCTTCAGCGGCGGCCCGTCGGCGCTGTGCCCACCTTGGAAGAGGATGAAGTCGTGCCAAGGCTTCTCCCAGGCGTCGCGCTTGTCCCCGCCGTGCCACCAAGGATGGATCGTCATCGCCCGCCCGAAGGGGTCCTGCGCCTTCACCCACGCCGCGAGCTCCATCATCGTCGCGACGCGGCGCTCGTCGACCGCCTTCGCCTCGGCCAGCTTCTCCGGCGCGAGGTCGTTGGGGTGGTGGCGCAGATTGTATTCCCCGCAGAAGAGGAAGGTCACCGCATGGGCCCCGTAGCGGGCGAGGAAATAGCCCCACAGCCGCTGGAGCTCCGGGAGCGTGGGCTTGTCGAGCCCGTGGTGGAAGCCCAGCCCGATCACCGGCACCAGCCCCGCCTTGTTCGCGTAGTCGATGTAGGCGTCGACGCCTTGCCAGTAGACGGGATCGATCTTCCCCTGCATCGCGGCGGTGTAGGTGCCGTTGACCCCGCCCGGGCCGAGGAAGGCCATGTGGAGCACGCTGTACCCCTGGTTGGCCCGCAGGTCGACAAGCCTCTCGAACATCGAGTCGATGCCGGGGCGGTTGGAATGGTCGATCGGCATCAGCGGCGAAGGGCAGAACCACCAGGTGTCGCCCAGCCAGAAAAACGGCGCGCCGTCCGTGTGGGTGAGATGGCGGCGGTTGGCCGAGACGCGCAGGAACCCCCCGTGGCGGTGGATCGGCGACGACCCCATCGCCGGCCCGACGCCGACCGCGCCCTGGCGCCCGTGCAGCCCGGCGTCGGCGGCGTTGTCGCAGCGGGTGACGTAGGTCCAGCGCCCCACCAACGTGGGCGTGAAGCGGACCTTCCAGCTCCGCCCGCCGTCCCAGAACGCGGGCACCGTCGTCTTCTGCCCGCCGGGCCCGATGAAGTCGCACTCCACGCGGACTCCCGCGAGCACGTCCGCGTAATCGGCGTCGGCCAAGAGCGGAATCTCGCAGACGGACCACAGCAAGGCGGCGATGTCGGGCATGGGTGCGGCTCTTCCTTGCGTCTCGCGCCGAGATCAACCTTCAATCAAACTTCAATCCACCTTCAGCTCGCGCCGCAGGATCTTCCCCGTCGCGTTGCGCGGCAGGGCGTCGATCCTGCGGACCTCCTTGGGCACCTTGAACCCCGCGAGCCGCTCCCGGCACCAAGTCTTCAACGCCGCCTCGTCGAACGTCTGCCCGTCGTTGATCTCGACGAACGCCAGCGGCACCTCCCCGCGGGTCCCGTCGGGCTTGGGCACCACCGCCGCCCCCTTCACGCTGGGGTGCTGGTTCAGCACCTCCTCGACCTCGCGCGGGGCGACCATCTCGCCGGCGACCTTGAACATCTCCTTCTTGCGCCCGGTGATGTAGAGGAAGCCCTGCGCGTCGATCTTCCCGATGTCGCCCGTGCGGAAGCAGCGCACCGGCCCCCCGGAGCCCTCGCCCGGAACATGGATCGTCGTCATCACCTTGGCCGTCTCCTCCGGCAAGCGGTAGTAGCCCTTCATGATGTTCGGGCCCGAGACGAGGATCTCGCCCTCGGCGTCGACGCCCAGCGGGCGGTCTGCCGCGTCGACGATCAACGTCCGCACGCGGGGCAGTTGCGTCCCCACCGCGCCGGGGCGCAGGGCCCAGGGCGTCGACCAGTGCGTGACGGGCGAAGTTTCAGTCAGGCCGTAGCCTTCGAGCAGTTGGAGCCCCAGGCGGTCGCGGAACTCGTCGAACATCGCCCGCGGGAGCGCCTCGCCGCCGGAGATCGCCAGGCGGATCGACTTGAAGTCGTCGGGGGAGGTGTCCTTCACGCCGAGCATCACGCCGTACATCGAGGGCACGGCCATGAAGATCTCGGGCCGGTGCTTGCGGATCATCTCCACGAGACTGCGCGGCGTGAACCGCGAGGCGTAGACCACGCGGGCCCCGACCAGGAGCGGGATGATCGTCAGCGCGGTGAGCCCGAAGCTGTGGAACTGGGGCAGGACGCCCAGGAAGATGTCGACGTCGGTGATCTTCGCGTGAGCGATGCCGCCCCGGGCGTTGGCCTCGAGGTTGTCGTGCGTGAGCATCACGCCCTTGGGCCTGCCGCTGGTGCCGGAGGTGTAGAGGATCACGGCCGTCTCGTGCCGGCACTTGAGCGGGGGCCAGCGCAGCGGGGGCATCCCCGTGTAGTCCATCTCCTCCATGCGGATGAGCTTGACGCCGGGCGGCAGCACCGAGGGCCCGCCCATGAAGTCGACCAACGGCCCGGCGGCGATGATCGTGTCGACCTCGCTGTTGGCGATGACGTAGGCGAGCTCGTCCTTGTTGAGCAGGAAGTTGAACGGGACGGCCGTCCGCCCCGCGAGCCAGCAGCCGAGCAGGGCGACGGGCACGGCCCCGCTGGTGGGCAGGAGGATGCCGACGTTCTGGGCGGCGGAGGTCTGCTCGATGCGCTGGGCCAGGAACATCGCCGCCCCGGCGAGCTGGGCGTAGGTGTACTCGCGGCGGTCGTCGATCACCGCGGTCCGCCTGGGGTGGCGCAGCACATTGCCCAGGATCGAATGAAGCAGGCTCATCAACGGTTTTCCGTGGCGGCCGCGGGCATATAAAAAGACGACGGCGGCTTGTCAGGAAGGCGTAATTCGTGTTCACTAGGCTACCGTGGACCGACAGGACCCGCGAACGAGGACTTCGATGGATGCCATCCGCACGCACAGTGCAGCCCGGTGCGCCCCGGCCCTGCTCTTGGTGACCCTGTTTCTCTCGTCGATGGGCGGCTGCGCCAAGTCGCACCCCATCGACCTGCGCCCCATCCAGGCCGCCTACACCAACGGCGACTACCGCGGCGCCTATGACCAGGGCCACGCGATCTCCGAGTCCCCCATCCAGCCGCTCTCCGCCCGCCAGAAGGCCGCCTACTTCGCCGGCCTCTCCGCCTACCGCCTCAACAACCTCGACCGGGCCCAGCAGGAGCTCACCCTCGCCTCCCAGAGCCCCGACAAGCAGATCTCCGCCGACGCCAAGGCGACCCTCGGGCTGGTCTTCGACGCCCAGGGGCGCTACGGCCTCGCCTCCGACTCGCTGATGGACGCCGCCCAGACCATGACCGGGCAGGACAAGGCCAACGCCTACTTCTACGCCGCCCGGGCCCAGCAGAAGATGGGGCGGTGGCCGGTGGCCCGCACCAGCCTGAGCATGGCCCTGAGCAACAGCCGCGACCCGGCCTTCCGCGCCCGCGTGCAGGAGCAGATGAGGATCACCGGCTTCACGATCCAGACCGGGGCCTTCGAGGTCGAGGACAACGCCCGCACCGCCGCCGAGCAGCTCGCCAACAAGGTCGCCTCGATGCGCCTGGGCCGGCCGCGCGTCGTCGCCTCGGTCGACCCCGGCTCGCAGCGCCGGCTTTACCTCGTGCAGGTCGGTCAGTTCACCAGTTGGCCCACCGCCCTCCAGGCCCGCGACCGCATCGCGACCACCAAGTCGATCATCGTCCCGCTTGCCGGCACCTGACCCGACGCGCCTGAGCTTGGCCGCGCGGCCGCCGGCCCCTCACAACAACTTCTCCAACGGCAGCGCCGTCTCGTTGAAGAAGCGCGACGGCACGCTCACCGTCCCCCACTTCGCGCTCCGCGGCCTCTGCTGCCCACGGTAGTCGCTCAGGCGGATCGCCAGCACGGCGTACCACCGCGCGTTGAACTCGAACATCTCCTGGAACAGCGCGTCGGGCGGCTGCCCCTCACACCAGAACATGAAGACGAACGCGCTGGTGAAGTCGCGCCCGAAGATCTCCGCCCAGCGCGAGAGGCCGTCGATGTCGTCCTTGGTCACCCAGTTCTGCAGCGAGCGCCCGGACTTCCCCGCGTGCTTGCGCCCCTTGACGTCCACCAGCAGGTTCGGGCCCGACTTGCTGTAGACCACGAAGTCGAAGCTCTTGAGGTTGCCGGCAGGGGCCTTGCCCGCCATCGCCCGCTTCGCCTCGTCGACCGCGACGTACGGGATCGCCTTGGCGCGGAGGTAATGCTCGAACGCCAACTCGTAGTGGAACCGCCGCTGGGCCATGACATCCTCCGGAGGGATCGGGCGCTATCCTACTCGCGACGGCGATTGGCGGACCCGCCTTGGCCGACCGGCCGCGTCAGGCCCGCCGGCAAATCGCCCCGAAGAGGCCGCTGCCCGTCGTCCACGATGTGTCCACCGCGAATCCCGCCGCCGCTAGCTCGGCCCGCAGCGCGTCGGGGGACAACGCGCGGCGCTGGGGCATGAGCCACCCGCCGTCGATCTCCTTCGATTGCTCGCAGATCCGCCGCGGCGTGCGGACCCAGAGGATGCCCGTCTCGTCGAGCACGAAGTTCGGCCCGGGGTCGGGCATGCCCAGCGAGGTCTTGGTGTTGACCAGGAATCGCCCCTCGGGCTTAAGGAGTCCGCGGATGTTCGCCAAGGCCGCGGCGCGGTCGCCGTCGAACACGATGCAGTGCAGGCAGGCGGCGTCGACGACCAAGTCGAACCGGCGCGAGCGGTCGGGGTAGTCGACGATGTCGCCCGTGGCGAAGGCCGCCCGCGCCAACCCCGCCTCCGCGGCCAGCCGCTGCGCGATCTTCACCGCGATCGCCGAGACGTCGAGCCCCAGCGTGGCGAACCCGCGCTTCGCCAGCTCATGCGAGATCGGGCCCGTGCCGCAGCCCAGGTCGAGCGCGTCGAGGTCGGGGCCAGCGAAGGCGACGTGGGCGAAGAGCTCCTCGAGCGACCGCCGGAGGTTCCCGCACTCCACCTCGACGCCCTGCCCCCCGGCGCGGTCGGCCCACTGGGTTTTCCCGGCTTGCTCCAGCCTTTGGTAGACCTGCTCGTGGCCCTGGTAATACTTCATGCCAATCCTCCCTCGCGGCGTGGATGGATCACGCCCGCTGCTTCTCGGGCATCACGCGCAGGGCTTCGTCGAGCGTGGTGACGCCCGCGGCCGCGCGGGCGATGGCGTCGCCCCCGAGGGTGATCATCCCTTCGTCGGCGGCGATCTTCCGCATCTCGTCGCAGGTCGCGCCGCGCTTCAGGGCCGAGGCGAGCGCGGGCGACATCGGCAGCGCCTCGTTCACCGGCTGCCTCCCGCGGAAACCCGTGCCGTTGCACTGGTCGCAGCCCGCCGCCTTGCGGAACGCCTTGGGCAGCTTCTCCCACGCCAGCCCGCCCGCGCGGGCGTTGCGCTCCGCGGCCGCGAGCTCTTCGGCCGACAGCTCCGCCGGCTGGCTGCAGCGCTTGCAGAGCACGCGGACGAGCCGCTGCGCGACCACGAGCTTGGCCACGTCGCCGATCATGAACCGGTCGAGCCCGATGTCGGCCAGCCTGGTCAACGCGCTCGCGGCGTCGTTGGTGTGCATCGAGCTGAGCACCAGATGGCCCGTGAGCACGGCCTGGGCGACGATCTGCAGCGACTCGTTGTCGCGCAGCTCGCCGACCATCATCACGTCCGGGTCGCTGCGCAGGGCCGAGCGCAGGGCGGCGGGGAATGTGAGGTTCTCGCGGACATTGATCGGGACCTGCACCGTGCCGGGCAGGGCGTATTCGACGGGGTCCTCGAAGGTCATGACCTTGCGCCCGGGCGTGGTCACCTCCTGCAGGGCGGCGTAGAGCGTGGTGGTCTTGCCCGAGCCGGTCGGCCCGGTGATGAGCACCAGCCCCGCGGGCTGGGCGAGCGCCGCCTTGAGCGGGGCGAGCACCCAGGGCGAGAGGGGGAACTGATCGAGGCGGAAGACGACGCCCTCGTTGCGGAGGATGCGAAGCGTGGCCGCCTCGCCGCGGAGCGCGGGGACGAAGCAGGCCCGCACGTCGACGTCCTGGCTGCGGATGTTGAGGCGCATGCGCCCGTCCTGCGGGCGGCGGGTGGTCTGCACGTCGCACCCGGCCATGACCTTGAACCGCTCGATGAGGTGCGGCAGCAGGCGGGCGTCGAACTCGGCGACGGGATGGAGAACGCCGTCGAGCCGGAACCGGATGCGGCCCAGCAGGTCGTCCCCCGCGCCCGAGGGGGGATCGATGTGGACGTCGGACGCGCGCGACTGGTGGGCCAGGAGGAGGATTCGGCTCGCCGCGAGGATCAGCCCGCTCTGGGGGTTGCCGGGTTGTTCGGCCTCCTGGACTTCCAGCCCGCGGGCCTTGAGCCGCTCGGCGAGCAGGTCGAGCAGGCCCGCCAGGTCGCCCGAGACCTCGACGCGCGGCTGCTCGCCCTTGAGGAAGCGGTCGATGTCGGCCCGATAGAACCGCCACTGGCGGCCGACCTTCATGCCCTTGATCCGCCCGGCGCGGACCCAGCGATAGAAGGTCGGGCGCGTGGTGTCGAGCAGGGCGACCGCCTCGTCGAGGTCGACCAGTTCGCCGCCGGGCCCGGGCGTCGGCGCGTGCGGAGCGGAGCCCGCGGCGTCGGGCTTTCCGGGGGACTTTCCGGGAGGCTTCCCGGACGCCTTCGCGGCGGGGCGGGCGCGTGACGCTCGGCGCTTGGGGCTTGGGCGGGCCATCGCGGGCCTCCTTTGTTGCTTTGTTTGATCATGGACATCATGGACGTCAATGATTACATGAATCATTAAATCATTTGGAGGTCATGATGTCAATTGATAATTCGTGCCGCCGGGTGGGGCGGGTGCGTGCGGGCCGTGATCCGGCTTGATTCAACGTGGCCGCGGGGGGCTGGCGCTGGCTCCCTGACGCGGTGTTACCGCAAGGGGATGTCGGGCCAGTCGAGTTCGACGCCCTGATCGGCCAGCAGCGCCTGGAACTCCGCCAGCAGCGCGGGTCGCTCATGCACCGCACGGGGCGGGACCTGTTTCGCGAGGCAGAAGGCCGCGAGCAGGCCCGCCGACTCGCCGATGTTCCATTCCACGGGGTGCAGCCGGTAGCAGCCGTTGGTGATGTGGGTGACGCCCAGGTTCTTGCACGCGGCCAGGAGGTTCTCGACGCGGCGGGGGATTAGCGAGCCGAGCGGGATCTGGAAGGGGAGCGAGCTGATGTCGATGTAGTTGTCGCCCCCGGTGCTCATGTGGAGATCGATGCGGTAGTAGCCCACGCCGACGGTGTCGCGGAACTTCTCCGCGCGGGCGAGCTCGATCTTGGTGGTGGGCAGCGCCTCGCCGCGGGCGATCGCGCCGACGTGGAGCTCGGTGACGGTGGTGAGGGCCCGGATGCGCCGCGACTCGCGGATGTATGGCCGCTTCGCGAGTCCGTCGGCCGTGCCGGCGATCTCGGGCACGAGGTAGAGCCCGGGGTAGCCCTGCCCGCCGTCGGGGCGCGGGCACTCCGTCTGCAGCCAGTGGAAGAGGCTGAGCGAGAGTTGCCGTGATTCCTCGAGGCGCGTGGCGACGACCTCGGCGGGCTGGTCGATGATGTTGCCCTCGAAGTAGTCGTTCCGCGGCCAGTTGACCATCGTCACGTCGTGCGGCGGCCCCGTTTGGCCCGGCATGAAGAGCTCGCCCGCGACGATCCGCCGGTAGAGCCACCAGCAGCCGCGTTTTTTCGCGCCTGCCACGGGCGTCGGGCTTCCATCCGGAAACAGCGGCAGGTTGCGAGGCTGGAGCGTGATTGGGTTGACGTCGAGCGGGTCGAGCAACCGACCGGGCCAGGCGGGCGTGAGCCGGGGCGTGTAGTCGCGCCAGCGCGCGTACTGCGCCGGCGGGTCGCCCACATGGTTCGCCCCCGGCGCGGGGTCGAACGCCATCGGGAAGCACCACGTGATCGCCTGCACGTTGTCGGGCTGGGCCGGCCCCTCGGGCGCATGCGGCTCGCCCGTCTCGCCCCGCGACTCGGCTCCGCTGACGTACTCCACGCCCGCGAGGGGCAGGAGGTCGCCCAGCTCCGTGGCGTCGAGGATGTAGGGCGCTGCGATCGTCGTGCGCTTGCCTGTCCGCCGGCATTCGAGCGTGACGCTCGCGATCCGGTCGCCGCGGGTCTCGACGCCGACGGGGAAATGTTCCATCAGCGTGCGGATCGACCCGGCTGCGTTCGACCGCGAACGGAACGGCGCGAGCATCTGCTCGATCACCGCCAACCCGACCCGCGGCTCATGGCAGATGCGAGAGACGTTGCCGAATCCCGGGTTGAGGCGCCGGTCGTCGCGGAACTCGGGCCGGAGCGGGTAATGGTCGCGGTAGAACTGCCGTACGCCCTCGCGGTAGGCGCGGTAGCGGCGGGTGCAGCCGAAGTCCTCGATCCACGGGTGCTCGTCCGACGGCACGGCCTGGCTGGTGAGCTGCCCGCCCAGCCAGTCCGATTCCTCGGTGAGCGCGACGCGGCAACCCATCGAGGCGGCCGCCATCGCCGCGGCGCACCCGCCCACGCCGCCGCCGACGATGAGGATGTCGGGCGATTGGGGCTTCATGGGGCGATTCGCTGGACATGTCCGCCGGATTTATTCGCCGCCGCTCACCCGCCGATCTTCTCCGCCAGGAACGCGCCGACCTTGTCGATCCCGATGCGCTGCTGGCTGGCGGTGTCGCGGTCGCGGACGGTGACGGTCTGGTCCTTGGCGGTGTCGCTGTCGACGGTGAAGCAGTAGGGCGTGCCCACCTCGTCCATGCGGGCGTAGCGCTTGCCGATCGCCTGCTTCTCGTCGAACTCGAGGTTGAACTTCCCGCGCAGCTCCATGTAGAGCTTGTCGGCGATCTCGGGCATCCCGTCCTTGTTCACCAGCGGGTAGATTCCCGCCTTGATCGGGGCCATGCGCGGGTGGAACTTCATGAAGACCCCGCTCGGGCGCCCCGCGTCGGGGGTGAAGGCCTCGCAGAGCAGCGCGAGCGTCCCGCGGTCGGCCCCGGCGGAGGGCTCGATCACGTGCGGGAAATACTTCACCTTCTTGTTGATCTCCTCCTTGGCCACGCCCTCGCCCTGCAGCTTGACCTGCCACTCCTGGTCGAAGTACTTGAGCTTGTCGCCCAGCCCCGAGTGCTCGGCATGCTGGCGGAGGTCGAAGTCGGTGCGGTGGGCGACGCCCTCGAGCTCGCCGAAGCCCGGCGCGGTGAAGGGGAAGCGGTACTCGATGTCGGACGTGCCGGCGCCGGCTTTCGCGTAATGCGAAAGCTCGTCACGATCATGCTCGCGCAGTTGGAGATTCTCCCCCGCGAGGCCGATCGACTTCCACCAGTTGAACCGCGCGTCGCGCCAGAAGGCGTACCACTCCTTGGCGGAGTCGGGGCGGATGAAGAACTCGATCTCCATCTGCTCGAACTCGCGCGAGCGGAAGGTGAAGTTGCGAGGCGTCACTTCATTGCGGAAGGCCTTGCCGATCTGCGCGATCCCAAAGGGAACCTTGACTCGCGTGGAGTCGACGACATTCCGGAAGTTGGCAAAGATGCCCTGCGCCGTCTCTGGGCGGAGGTAGACCTTTGAATCCTCGGTCTTGTCCAAGCCCGCATGGGACTCGAACATCAGTGTGAACGGCTTGGCCTCGCCCAAGGCGCCTCCGCAAATCGGGCAGGGTTCCTGCAGGCCAGTGGCGTGCAATTGCGAGGTGGCGAGATGACGGACGATCTCCTGGAGGTCAGGCGGGGCGGTTGGTTGGCCATTGACGCGCGTGGCGAGGAAGCTGAGCGTGACCTCGGGGTCGCGGACCAGAGCGAGGTTCGGCGCCAATTTCTTCCCCTTGCCTCGTGCCCACTTGATCAGGCGCGGAGTGTCGATTTCCCCCGTCACTGGGGTGAACTCCTGCAGGAGCGAAGCAAACCACTCGCTCGACGTCGCGAGGATGTCCCAAAGTTGGTCGGCGCGCACAAAGTGGCCACAACCCGGGCATTTTCGGGTCGGATCGGCGAACGTGCCCACGTGCCCGCTCGCGACCCACACCTTGGGGTTCATGATGATCGTGCAGTCGACGCCCGCCATGGAGATGAGGTTGCCGTCGGGCCCCTTGGCGGGGCAGCGGACGATGTCGTGCCACCAGGCGTCCTTGAGGTTGCGCTTGAGCTCCACGCCGAGCGGGCCGTAGTCCCAGAAGCCGTTGATCCCGCCGTAGATCTCCGAGGACTGGAAGACGAAGCCGCGGCGGCGGCAGAGGGCGACGATCGCCTCCATCGTCTTCGCGGGGACGTTTGAGGGGTTTCCGGGGGCGGCTTCCTTGTTCGACTCGGTCATGGCGCGATCCTTGAAATTGGGCCCGGCGGCCTGCCGGCCACGCGTAAAGGAGCGGCATCTTAACAGGCGTCGCGGGGGTGGGCGGTCTTGTTAGCCGGAAGTGCAAGCGACGGGACGGGGGTCACACCAACATCAGCGCGGCCAGATGTATGCGGCAAGTCCACGGCATACATCTGGCTGCGCCGTGATTCGAGGCACCCCCGTCCCGTCGCTTGCGCTTCCGGCTAACAATGCCTCGCCTTCGTCGCCACGAACATCGGCGCTGGCCGGCCGGGGCTCGACGCGGCGAACTCGATCTCGCCGAACCCCGCGCGGCGGAGCAGGCGCTCCCATGTCGCCCGCGGGAAGAGGCCCAGGCGGTGGCGGTCGTCGACGACGTCGAGTTGGCCTCGTTCGCGGTCGTGCAGGAGGAAGAGCATGGCGAGGTCGACGGCGGAGCCGCGTGAGGCGGAAGCGCGATCGGTCGCCACGTGCGTGACCATCGCCAAGTCGTGCGTCGGAGTGCTCGCCGCGTCGTGGGCCCAGGCGTGGTTCGTGAAAGTCTCGGCCACGTCGTCGGGCATCGCGACCAGCGCGCAGCCGGGGCGGAGGTGGATGGCCGCGGTGCGCAGGGCGGCCAGCAGATCGGCGGGCGTGAGCATGTAGTTCACGGCGTCGTGCAGCAGCACGGCGTCGAAGCGGCGGCGCAGGCGGATGGTGCGCATGTCGCCCTGGTGGTGCTCGACATCGGGGTTGAGCCGGGCGGATAGGGCGAGCATCGCGGGGGCGAGGTCGACGCCGACGGCGTGGCAATGCCGGCCGAGGTGGTGGAGGAGGTGGCCCCCGCCGCAGCCCAGGTCGAGGAGCGCGGGCTTGTTCGCGGATTTGCCGGAGGAGCGCCACGGGCCGAGCCGAGCGCGCAGGGCGCGGAGGACGATCTTCGCCTCGCGGGCCTCGTGGGCGGGCGGGCTGAAGGCGGGCCAGAGCGGCGCGAGGTCGGCGTAGAGGCGGTGCGTTTGCGCGGGCATGGGCTTGTCGTGTTTTCCCAGGAACCCCACCGAACCCGACGGGGTACCGTCGGGATCAGTGGGCTTGTGTCGAAGGGAAGCTCACGTCGAAGAGAACTTCACCGTGCCGGCGCCGTCGCGGGCCGCGTCGCCGCGCGGGGGACCTTGTGCTTCTCGTGGTCGAGGAGCATCGCCCGCGCCTCGGCGGTGATCATCCACATCATCGCCTCGGAGACGATGCCGCTGGAGGGGGCGATCCGCACGTCGTAGCCGGGCACGGGGACGACCGCGTCGCCCAGGCCCCAGCGTTGGTCGACGAGGATCTCGCCGCGATGGATGTCGCCGGGGACCAGGGCGTAGCTCGCCATCACCCAGGCGACGCCGCGGCCCGCGCCGCGGATCACGGCCGGGTCGAGCCAGAACGGGTGCGTGTTTTCCAGCGCCTCGGGCGGGAAGGCGTAGCCGACGGCGAGAGTGAAGTCGGCCTGCCCCGGCGCGGCGAGCATCTTGTCGTTCGGGCCGTTGAGCATCTCGAAGAGCCCCGGGTCGGTCGCGAGCTGCCCGCCGTGGTGGAACTGCGGGGCGTGGGCCCGGGCGAAGATGTAGACCTTCCCGCCGTCCGCGAGCACCTCGCCAGCCGCCTCGCTCGCATTGAGGATCGCCGGCCAACTCGCGGTGCCGACGTCGCGCAGGACGCCACGGACGCCCGCGATGTAGGCCTTGCCGAGCTTGCCCACGGCGACCGCGCCGACCTTCACGTCGTTGTGGAACGGCTTGCCCTGGTATTTCTTCAGGCGCTCGTGCTTGGTGTCGACCATGATCGATTGGTACATCACCGGCGTCTTGTCGCGGCGGGTGCAGGCGGCGAAGAGCTCGCAGCAGAACGACCAGCCGACCGCGTCGTCGGCGATGGCGTAGATCGGCAGGAGCGTGCGCGGGTAGTGGAGGCTGGAGGCCGGGTTCGCTTCGGAGCCGGGTGGGGAGGCGACGGGGACGGACTCGGTGACGATGCCGTCGTTGACCGGGGCGTGGTTGTCGAGCAGCACGGTGCAGGCGTTGGCGGCGCGGCCGAGCATGTCGAGCGCCTTGAGTTGCTTGAGCGAGGCGATGCCGATGACGATGGAGCCGGCCTCCTTGGCCTTCCCGGCGTCGGTGAGCTGCTTGTCGAGCAGCTCGTGGGGCCGCTGCCCCTTGTGGCAGATGCCCAGCGCGTAGAGCACGGGCTGCCCGGGCTTGCCAGGCCCGCCGGCGCAGGCGACGAACCCGCCCGCCCGGCCCGCGAACTCGGAGGTGAACCCCGGCTCGCCCCGGACGCCCAGCGCGCCCTCCTTGATGAACTGGTCGGCGGCCTTCTCCGCGGCGTCGGTGATCGCGGGCATGTCGGCGTCGATGTTGCCCAGGATCTTGTCGAGGGCGTCGAAGTAGGCCTGGGCACCGGGGGCCGGCGCAACCCCTGGAAGCTCGGCTCTCTTCGGCGCATCCTCGGCGCGTGCATCCGGCGCGGGGAGCGCCATCGCGCCCAGCGCGAGGAACGTCACGGCGAAATTCCGGACGACACAGAAGCGGGGGAACCGGAGGGACCGGGGGGACCGGGGGCGGGCAAAAATCATGGCGCGGCTCCGGGTGGGCGGGGGATTGCGATAGACAGTATCGCACGGGGGGAGGGACAGGAAGTGAGCGGAGACGGGCTTGAATCTCGCGGCGTCGCGCCTGCCCCTCTCCCTTTCCGGGGCGGGAGAAGGTGGCGGGTACTCCCGCCGGGTGAGGGCGTTGGCAACGGACGGCTTCCGACCGGCACGGCAGACGCAAGCGGTCATTCGGGCGCTGCTGTTGACCGACGCCCTCACCCGTCACGGATGAGTACATCCGTGCCACCCTCTCCCGGAGGGAGAGGGGCAGAGGGTCGCGATCGACCGTGCTCCAATGAAAAACGCACGCCCATGGGGACGTGCGCTTTTGTGTGTTCGGTTACTTTCGACATCGGGCCGAAGCCCTTCCGGCAGGCAAGCCGCTCACTCCGAAGCGCGGCTGAGGTAGGAGCCGGTCTCGGTGGAGATGCGGACGACCTCGCCCACGCCGATGAAGGGGGGGACGCGGATCTTCAGCCCGGTCTCGCAGGTGGCGTCCTTGAGCTGGTTGGTGGCGGTGGCGCCCTTGATGCCCGGGGCGGTGTCGGTGATCTCGAGCTCGACGACCTTGGGCAGCTCGATGCTCACGACGCGCTCCTCGGCCACGAGGCCCGTGACGGGCGTGTTGGGCTTGAGGAACTGGAGGTTGTCGCCCAGCACGTCCTTGTCGAGGGCGGTCTGGTCGTAGGTCTCGGTGTCCATGAAGACCGCGCCGGTGTTGTCGGAGTAGAGGTACTCGATGGTGCGGCGGTCGACGCTGACCGCCTCGACCTCCTCGCCCGAGCCGAGGCGCTTTTCGATCTGCGTGCCGGACTTCACATCCTTGAGCTTGACCTGCATGAAGGCGCGCAGGTTGCCGGGGGTGCGGTGCTCGGTCTTGGTGACGACGTAGAGCTTGCCATCCATGTTGATGGCCATGCCGGGACGGAGGTCTTGGGACTTCACTGGTCGTCGCTCCTGGGATGCGTTTGAACGGGCAGATGGGGTCGATGGATCGAAGACCAGTCATTATGCCATGATTTGATTCGTCTTACAACGCCGCCAAATGACAGAGCCATCGCTCCGCAGTCTCACCTTTTCCCTGCAAGTGACGACATCATGCGACTCCATCGTTCAACCAGCGCTTCAAAAACAGCGCAGGCATACTCTTTTGTCTCCGATGGCGGGATTGCGGGAGGCCACCATTCATTGAAACCTTCCTTGCCCATGTAGACGCGCCCAAATGCCGCAACCGCGTTGGATTCCTCTCCCGCCTCCAATGCGGCGAGGCAGGCGCGGATTTCTCCCACGGCATGGACCTTGTGGCCACGATCGTCGCAGAACTTCAACAGCGCGCGGGTGGCGCGTTGGTGTTCGATGAAGCTGTTGGAGCCGTAAACTCGTCGTTCGATGAAGGTCATCAGTTTTCGATTCATCTTGGCGCCCCAGGTACGGTTTCGCGTCGAATTCGGGCGAACGTGTCGACGGAACGATGATTTACGATAGCCATAAGATTCAGATCGTTCACGCATGTTGGTGGGCGACACGTTTCTTGAATGGCTATCGACTTGCGTCCGATTTCATTTTCATCAATCAGCGATCATGCGGAGCACGCACCCATGGAACAAATAGACCGCTCGGGTGAGGGAGCGAGAGAAAAGCCGCCTCAAGAGAAACTGCCCGGGGCCTACAAGGCCTTCATCACCAAGTTCCCCGCGCTGGGGCAGGCGCATGAGGACGTCGCCGAGGCGGTGGCGAAGGCGGGGCCGCTCGACGCCAAGACGTGCGAGCTGGTGAAGATCGGGCTGAGCATCGGCGCCGGGCTGGAGTCGGCCGTGCGCAGCCACGTGCGCAAGGCGATGCAGGCGGGGGCGACGCCGGCGGAGATCGAGCAGGCGGTGCTGCTCTCGATGAACACGCTGGGCTTCCCGCGCACGGTCGCGGCGTGGCAGTGGGCGCTGCAGCAGATCGAGCGCGGGGTGTGAGCGTAGGCGCGGAAACCCACGTCAATCCAACGTCGTCTTGCTCTGCTGCACCTGGCGGATCACGCTGCCGTGGTTGTCGGCCGCGGTGACGATCACCTCGCCCGGGGCGCTCAAGCCGAACCGGGCCTCGATGTCGTTGGCGAGCTGCTCGGCCGACTCGTTGTCGGGCGTGATGGCGTAGAGGCTCGGGCCCCACGAGCTTTGCCCGATGCCGCGGACGCCTTGCCTGCGGACGTGGGCGACGATCTCGCCCAGCGAGGGGTCGGCGAAGAGGCCGCCCTGGGCCGCGGCGAAGGTCTCGCCCGCGGCCAGTTGGAGCTGGTAGAGCACCTCGCCGAAGGCGTCGACGTCGCGCTCGAGCAGCGCGGGGGCGAGGCCCAGGAGGACGAGCCGGCACATGCGGTCGGTCAGCTCGGCGGGGACGGCGGGGAGGGTCTGGAAGGCCTCAAGCTCGCGCTGGCCGGCGAGGCCTTCGAGGGCGCGGGGGCGGATGAGGACGATCCGCCAGGCGTCGGGGAAGTCGTAGCGGAAGAGGAGCGGGGCGAGCGAGTCGGGCGTGCCGAGCGCGCTGGCGGTGGCTTTCCCGCCGTCGACGAGGAACCCGCCGCGGATGCAGCCGTGGGCTCCGATGGCGGAGCGCCGCCCGCGGCCGACGAGGGAGGCGAGGGTCTCGACGTCGAGGCTGGGCTGGTTGATGAGCCGGGCGAGGCCGAGGGCGACGGCCATGCCCAGTTGCGTGCCGGCGCCCAAGCCGGTGTGCGGGCGCGGGACGCGCAGGACGCGCAGGTCGGCCCCGGCGAGCTCGCCCAGCCCGCGGCGGTTGGCCTCGGCGGCGAAGCGGCGGGCGTAGTCGAGGGCGCGGTCGGCCATCCGGCCCGAGGCGGTGAAGCCGTCGATCGCGGGAACGCCTTCGACGGCCGCTGCGTTGGCGGCGCGCGGGGCCGCGGCTCCGAAGCGCACGACCGAGCCGGGATGGGCGATCATCAGCCCCGCGCCGCCGAATTGGCGACCCGCCGCGGGGTCGCGGGCGAGGAGGCCGAAGTGGAGGCGGCAGGGGGTGCGGACTTCGATCATGGGGCGGGGGCTCGGGGCGCTGGCTCGGGGTGCTAAGGAGCTCGAATCGGCGAATCGGTCATTTTAGCCGTTTTTGCGGGGATCGGCTCGCCACACTCGGGGCAGCGGTCGATGGATGCCCGCAGATCGTAGCCGCAGGATTCGCACAAACCTATTCGCGCGAGGTCGCGTCGATGGGCGATGAAGCGGGCGATCGGGGCGATGGAGAGCAGGAGCAGGAGGAGCCAGTCGGAGATCTGGATGCCGGCCTCCCATCCGTAATGCCCGTTGTCGAGCAAGCCGTTCTTCCAGCCGATCAGCACACGCCAATGGGTCGGATAGGGGTCCTCGGTGGTCCATCCAATGGGGCCAAAGTAAAGGTCGTCACAGAAGCTGGATCGTTTGCCGGTCTTCGTGTTGCGGTGATCGGCCCAGATGAGGTCCATTCGTCCGGCGACGTGGCTGAAGACCGCGTGGCCGCAGTATTGGCCTTTGGCGTCGGTTCGGGTGATCACGTCGTAGCGATCGGTGCGCCACCACGAGCCCCGGGCCCAGAGGAGCGCGACCAGCAGGGCGAGGACGAGGGAGAGGGTTGAGGCCGCGTTGAGGAGCCGCCGGCCGAGTTTTCGCCTGCGCGGTGACATGAAAGGGCATTTTACCGAGCGTTACGGCTGCAAAGAATCAGCAGCCGAGTTCGCGGCTATCGGCGCGCCGCATTCCGGACAGGAGCCGGCGCTGGCGCGGAGGTCGTAGCCGCAGGATTCGCACAAACCTATTCGCGCGAGGTCGCGTCGATGGGCGATGAAGCGGGCGATCGGGGCGATGGTGAAGAGCAGCAGGAGGAGCCAGTCGGGGACCCAGAGTCCGACGCCCCATCCCCAGAGGCCGCCGTTGATCAATCGGTAGACACAGCCGATCGGAGACCGCCGCTCGATCGACACCGGAGCGCTTGAAGTCCACCCGGGGGTGACGAAGTAAAGTTCGTCGCAAAAGTAGTTGCGTTGACCGGTTTTGTGTTGCGGTAATCGGCGGTCGAGATTTCCGTCAGCCCCTCGGTGCGCGTGATAGTGAGAACGCCACAGTATCGGCCTGTGGCGTCGGTGCGAGTGATCATCCTGAAATCATCGGAGCACCACCACGCACTGCGCGCCCAGAGGAACGCGACCAGCAGGGCAAGGGCGATGGAGAGTGTTGAGGCCGCGTTTAGAGCCTGTTAGCTACTTTCACCCGATTCCGTTGGCCATGCCGACGGATAGGAGATGGCAAGGAAGCCTTACCCCAGCGACGTGACGGACGACGAATGGGCCTTCGCGGCCCCGTACCTGACCCTGATGCGGGAGGACGC
>JAPLMQ010000081.1 GCA_026386955.1 Planctomycetota bacterium | reverse complement strand
TGCCACGCGGCGGGGCGGTCGGCGGCGGGCAGGGCGGAGAGGGGGCGAACCTGGCGCTCATTGGCCGACCTGATGGTCTGGGCCATGTACTCCATTGAATCCGTCAGGTGTTTCGGAACCACGGTTCCGATTTCACCCACGATCTCGGCAGCATCAATCAACTGGCGGGCGCGACGGTCGGACATCGACCACCTGCTCTTGCAGTAGTCCTCGAACGTGTCGAACCCCCCGCCGTGGTCTTTGCGGTAGAGCTTTTCGTTGCGGATCGTGGCGAGCGCCGAGCCCACGTCCATGAAGGTGTTGAGCCCGGCGCTGATCGTCTCTTCGCAGGCTGCGAGGCGGTCATGGTCATGCCGGGTCGGCGGGACGGCCGAGCTTGAAGGCGTCCAAGCCTTGCGGGGGCTCGGCTGGGTGGCGGTCCCTCGTGAGGAGGAACTGGTCCAACGGGTCAGGCCCCGGTGGTTTGCTCGCGGGGACGCCCCGCGCCGCACTCGGCGTCAAGCCGAACTCCGTCAACGCCCGGAGCAACCTGTCCCACGATTGAGCCTTGAGCGTGTAGACGGGGTTGATGTAGCTCTTGCCCGACTCGTTGACGAGCACGGGCTCGGCCGTCGCCGCTTCCTTGGCAAGAGCGGCATAGTCGGCCACGGCGTCGACCAGGAGGGCAATCGCGACCGTGTAGCCCGGCGCGGACAGCCCGCGCTCATGGAGCATCGACGCGACGGCCGGCCAGTGCTCGCGGGCCTTGTCGGTCAGCCACGACGGGGCGTCCATCTCCTCCGACTCGATCGGCGACGTGGGGCCGTGGCGGTCGGCGCGGTATGAGCCGCGGAGCTGGTGGACGGCTGCGGGAAGGGGTTTGCGGCCTCTTGTCATGGTGAGGGCTCCGATTTTCTTGGGAATTCTGCCAATGCGTGCGTGCGCCTAGCCAACGGTCCTCAAGATGAACATGGTTAAGATCGACCCCTACCCCCCCGTGCCTGCCGACGCGATCAGCCGGGAAACATGAAGTCGTTCCACCCTCTGTATCGCTCGCCCTCGTGGTAACGCTGCAGGTGCTGGCGGTCGTCCGCGTGCTCGGGCGACTCGTGGAAGGTGAAGATCTGCATGATGTCCGCCCCATCGACGCGCTGGCCAGCATGGTCGAACAGGAACGCGGCGATCGCGGTGTGTGCTCGGCCGTGGCACTTGAGGCAGGACTCGGCAAGGTCGCGGGCGTTGCTCGCCTCGTGGCCGGTGTCCGATGCGGCTCGGCCGTAGTGGTCGACCATCTTGGCCATCGTCTCGCGGAACTGCGCCAGGTCGTCGCCGGGTTGCCCTCGCCACGAGCCGCGGCCCACGGCGCTCATGTCGTCGCTTTCGGTGCCGGCGGCCAGCATGGCGGCGGTGTGAAAGGGGTTCTTGGAGTCGGGGACATACACGTCGCCCGATCCGTCGCGCCTCGCGATGCCCGACTCGACGGTCAGCCCGAGCGAGATGGCCGCGACGCAATGGGCAGACTCGTGAAGCGCGACGCGCCACAGGTCGGCGTCCCTCTCCTTCCAGTCGCACGTCTGGCCGACGCCCCACAAGTCGAACCACCGGCGCAGGTCGCGCCGCGGCCTGTTCGCGTGGGCGATGCTTTGCTGAAGGTCCGCCCTCATCGCGGCGATGCGGCGGCGCAGACGGTCGCTGGTTGCTCGCCGCTCATCCAGGTCGGCTTCGGCGTCGACGGCGGGAGCAGGCGCGGGGGCGACATGCTGCCCGTTGGCGACCACGAGCACGCCGTCGACGGCCACGCTCATGCCCTTGGGGTGGAAGCCGGCCGCCGCGGCGAACCGGGCATCGGCCGCACGCGAGGCGGCCTTCGCCTTTCGCCAGTGCTCGGGCACGTTGGCGACGTTTTGAATCGAGCCGGGCGCGGGGTTGGGGCTGTTCATCCATCGACGGAAATCTGCGTAGCTATGGGGCATGGGACGATCTCCAAAAGTGCCGGCGGGTGATCCGCGGGCGGGTGAAGGGGTCAGGTCGTGGACGTGTTCGGGGTGGTGGTGGTGGTCGCCACGGATTGCCCGTCGGCTGCCCTACGCCTCGATATGGCGCGTCGGATGCTCGTGGGCCTCGTGGTGGTGCCGGCGCTGGCGGGGCGTTGCTCGACGGCGTGGACGCACTTCAAGCCGAACGATCGGCCGGCGTACTTCAACAGCCGGGCGAGCCGTCGAGCGCCGTCGATCCCGTTGGGGTCGGGCTTGGCCTCGAAGGTGACGATGTAGATCGCGCGGGCGCTCATGGCGTCGCCTCCCCGAACGCTTCAACAGTGCCGGCCTGCGCCGCCTGTTTGAGCACAGGCACGAGGCCGACGTTGAAGCGGTACTCGGTTGCGGCGTTTGCGCTTCCGCCCTTGCTATGCCAGCGGTGAGCCTTCGCAAAAATCAAATACTTGTCGGCCAGTGCGGCCGTCCTATAGCGACTCACGCTCATGGTCGTCGTCTTCAACTTCTTCGATAGCAGGTGAACGGGGAGCACAATATTGGCGTTGCCCGCCGTGACTTGCAGCCAGCCGGCGACGCTCAGGAATCGGCGGTATCCCGCGGTGTCGATGCTGAGGTTGTTGGCCAGCCAGTTGATCGGCACGGCGGTCGCTCGCTGAATGGCGTAGTCGACGGGGCCATAGCCGGGCAGGCATCGCACACGGTCCCAGCAACTGAGGAACGCCGTCGCGGCTGTCTCGCGGTCTACGCCTAGCCATCCAGCCCACACCAAATCGAGATACTCGGGCGAGCTTTTTTTCGGCAAGCGCCCATTTCGGCTGGGGATGATGTTTACAACGATGTCTTCCATCTCATCCGTGATCGGCCAGTGCCGCATGATGTCCTCGACCAAAAACAGGGCGTCCCTTGCCGACAGTTGCGTCATTGTGGGATGAGCCTTTACGTGGCGCACGAACTCCCAACAGCGTCGCCAAGTCGCATCGGCCTCGTGGTCGAGAGGGCCAACGCCATGCTTTGACATTGCATCCTGCTCCACCTGCATCGAGGCGGCGATGTGCTCGCCTAAAGACAGGCTCGACGGACGCCCCGCGGCGATGTCCACGTAGAGGCGGTCGCGGTTCTTCTGCTGCATCGTGCGCGTGTCGGCGGGCGGAGGCGGAGTTGCCGGGGCCTTCGGTGGTGTTGTGGTAGGTGGTTTCGCAGGAGGCGGGGTGCTTTTCGCGGGGGGTGGTTGCGCCGTCTTCGTGTCTGAGGTTTTCAACGCCGAAGGCTGAGGTTCCTGAATATCATGAGTAACAATCTTCCTCGCCGCTCGCTCTTGCAACATCTTGGGCCAGATGAACGCCCGGAGTGTCCGCATGGCCTCGGGTCGGGTCCGCATCGTTTCAACCGCCCGCTCAGGCAGGCACTCGCCGCGAGTCACGGATTCGTCGATGAGCGTGAGCATCTGCGCGAGCGTCATGCCGTTGAGCCAGACCTCGCGGGCCTGCTCATCGATAACGCGGTCCACGTCAGTAGAGGAGGTGGGGGCGGGGGCAATCATTGTTCGCCTCCCGCCCGCGCGGGCATGTTGGAGAGCATGACTTTCAGGGCCTCTCGCTCTTGGCGTTCGATCATCCGGGTCTTGTCGAGTTGGCGCTGGTCGATGTGGCCGACGATGCACTCCTCAACCATCGCGCGGAGTGTGGCGGGTGGGATCGCGTCCAGGTCAACAGATGCCCCGGTGAACTTCTTGGCGCGTGAGTCCGTCGTCTTGGTGGGTCTGGTAGGCAGGTTGAGCCGGCCTATCTGGTCCTCGGTGACGGCGACGCGATGGAAGGTGATGTCGGCGTGGGGGGCGTAGGTCCGCAGCTCTCTCTCGACCGTCCGGTCGATGACCACGCCGGAGGGGTCGTGGTCGCCGAAGTAGTAGATGAACGTGGGCTTGTTGATGGCGGCGATATTCACGGCGGCCGAGTGGAGGAAGCTGAGGCTCCCAAATCCACGGTTGACCATGAGCGGGACATCCCACGGATAGGTGATGTCCGCGGCCACGCCGGCCAGCGCGTCCTTCTCAATCCACAGCTCGACGTAGGTACCCTGCGCCTGCCACAAGTCGCGCCGGTAACAGGCGGCCGTTTGCTGCAAGGCGGATTCAAGGTTGGAGTAGGTCCTCGGCTTTCGCATCCATCGTGTACTGTCCGTGATCCACTCGAATGGGATGACGCCCGCCCTCCTCATCTCGGTGAGTAGGCGAATCACGGTCGTCTTGTACTCGGCCTCGGTCTTGCCGATGACGCCTTCAGACACAAGCCGATAGAAAAGCTGTCGGCAGGTCATGGGCCTCTCCGCATCCAGCAGGCGGACCATCGCGGCTCGGATGAACTCCATGTCGCCGGAGGTGCGGCGGTGCCGTAGCTGTCGCCCTATCTCCCTAGGTAGATAAGACTCGTCGGCCGTCGGGATGTTGATGGTGGCGGGGCTGGTCACTCCGCAGCCTCCGCCGCGGTGCCGACGGTGCGCGACGCCATCCATTTCTCGACGGCGCGGGAGTCATATCGAATGAGCCGGCCAACGGAAACGAATGGGAGCGAGTACCTACGGGCCGATCGCCACACGGCGAGCGTGTGGGGTTTGACCCCGAGATACTTGGCCGTTTGTTCCGGGGTCCAGTAGCGAGAGGAATCGTCGAACATGTCCATTGTCCTTTGTGAAAGGTGGGCTCTCCACAAAGGAACGCGCGCGGACACATATCGACCTTGCGCAACCCGCAAGAGCTATCGCAATGCGGTCGCAGGTGTCGAAGATTTAGGGGTTTTGGGGGCGGTTGCGGTGCCCGTATCCACTTGCTAACCGGATACGGTGCGCGCGGGGTGGATATGGGCTATCAGTCGCGTGAGGCGTCGACGTGGGCGACGATTTCCATCAGGCCGGGCGGGGTCATTACTCGCCTCGCCTTCGGTGGGTTTTGCGGTTGCTGGGGTCGAGGGGCGACGGCATGTAATCGGGGTCGGGCTCTTTCATCAGGCGTTGCAATTCATCATCATCGGGCGCGGTGTCGCGAGCCTCGCGCATGCTCTCCCGCGATGCCGCACTCGACGCTTGTTCAATCGCTATGTCGTACCCCACGCGCCCGGGCTTCGCGGTGTGGCGGGTGCCCTTTGCCTTTCGCTCTTGCGTCAAATCCAATTGGATGGCGAGGGTCTGCCACGGTTTGGACTTGGAGACCATCACCGGAGACTTAACGCCAAGCGCACGCGCAATCGGGTTGCGTCCAAAGACTCGCCGCGCCTCGGCGGTAGCGTTGGGCTTTCTGGCCTTAATCCCCGCAATGAGGCGGTTAACGTGGTCGGCCCGCTTGGCTAGGTACTCCCGGATCGCGGTATCTAGGTCGGGTTGCGTCCAAGCCCGCTTAGCCACAGATTCAACGCGGGGGCGGCGTTGGCGTTTGGCGGGCGCTTGGCCTTTGCCTTCAGCCCGCGCCATGATTCCAGCCTCGATGAGATGGGCAATATCCAGCGCCCGCGATGCTTGGGCCTCGATTGCGTTACGGGCGGGAAGTAGCTTCCGGCTTTCGCCGCTACACCAATTCCGGATGATGTCGTGAACCTGCGCCAGGGGCTCGGGGTTGATTGATGGCAGGCGTTCGGCTGCAAGACTGGTTAGCGCGGTGGTCAGCAGGCGAAAGCCGCGAGGCTCGCGACTTCTCCCGCCAAACTGCGCATGCTCGCCGCGCGGGGCGTCGCGCCAATCCTCGATTTCGGCCAAGATTTCCGCGGTGGTATTTCGCCATTGGTCAACGGTTTGGAGGTCGGCGAGGTCTCGCGCTGCGAGCTTCGGCATTTTCGTACCTTTCAAGAGCCGGGGGGCCTGGGCGGGTCGCTGGCGAAAGGTGAGCCTGCGAGCCCGCCCGGGGCCTTACTCGTGGGGATCAGCCGCGAGCCGGTGTGTCGTGAGTCTAAAGCCCGCGGCGGGCCGGTGGGCTCGCCGGGGCGGGAGGTGGTCAGGCGGTGGGCTTCGCGGCCTTGCCCTTTGCCTTCGCCTTCTCGGTCGATGCCTTGCGCGCCGCGCTCATCGCGTCCGCCCCGGCATTGACGGCGGCCTGTACCGGCTGCAGGTCGAGCCGGGCATAAACCGCCGTCGATTGCAGGCTCTTGTGTCCTAGTTGCTTGGCGATGGTCGCGGGCGCGCTGCCGGATGAGAGCATGTAAACCGCGAGGCTTCGGCGCAGGTCATGCGGGCGCACGCCTTCGACCTTCGCGGCCTTGCAGATTGATTCCCATGCCCGATAGGTCGATTCAAGGTGCCCGCTGGTGCTGGCGGGGGAGTCGAACACGAAATCGGTTTTGACGCCCCGGCGGGTCTGCAAGAGCTTCCGGGCGCGGAGCAGGCGAACCGCGCCCCGGGCCAGCGCCACGCTTTGGGCCTGTCCGTTTTTGAACTCGCTGCCGGGGATCGCCCACGTTCCCGCCTCTAGGTCGACGTTCGACCATCGCAGGGTCTGGACGTTGCGGCGTCGTGCTCCGGTCAGCAGGGCGAATCGGTAGAAGTGTCGGATGGTGCGGTCGGGGTAGGCGTTTAGCGCCGCCTCGAATCCGGGCAATTCATCGGGCTTCAAGAATCGCGTGCGGGATTGCTCGCGGAAGCGCCGCACGCCTTCGGCGGGATTCTCCCCAACGTGGCCTAGGTCGCGCTTGGCGGTGCTGATGATGGTGGAGAGCAGGGCCAAGATTCGATTCGCCGCGCCTTGCCCTCCGCGACGGACTTTGTACTTGCCTCCCTTCGTTTCGACGATGGCGCTTTCCTGCGATGCGCCGATTTTGGCGTGGAGCTTGACCACGGCGGCGCGGTCGAGGTCGGCAAGGCGGCGGGCCTTCCACGTCGCTAGGTGCAGATTCCATCGCTGTTCGGATTTCTTCCAGTCGCGCAGGTGGGGCTTGGCGTGATTGTTGAAGTAGTGCGCCCACGCATCGCCGAGCGTGAGCCCTTCGGCGGCGGCGCGCTTCTCCGCCATCGGGTCAATGCCGCGCCGAACGTCGGCCATCTTCTCCGCCGCGAGGTTGCGGGCTTGCTCGATGCTCAACTCGCCCAGCGCGCCCAGCCGTACCCGTTGCGGGCGTCCTTTCACCTTGGCGTAGAAGTAGAACACCTTCGCGCCGCCCGCGGTGATCGCCAGTGCCAAGCCCGGCTGCCGGGTGTCATAGACATAGAGCCGGTCGGCGGTGGTGGGGGCGGGGAGCTTCGTTAGGGCGCTAACGGTAAAGGTGAGCTTGCGGGGCAAGCTGCGGGCGTTGTCGGCGTCGGCGAGGCGGATCGGCTTGGCGGCCATGGCGTGATTTCCTTGAACCTAGGGCCTGAATCCCTCGGTTGCTGGCGGTTTCCCGTGCTACCCCCGTGCTACCGATTTCGTGAAAGTCAGTATACCCGCAGGTAGCACGGTACACAAAATCATCGGGAAAATCGCGGTAAATCGGCGATCCTGATTCCCTAGGTCATGCTGAATAAGGGATTCATAAGCCCTAGGTTCCCGGTTCGAGTCCGGGTGTCGGCATTTCCGCTGGATTCGGCTCGGTTCTTTTCGGTTCCTTCCGGCTCGGTTCGTCTGGCTGGTCCGGCGGGCATTTTGGGTTTTTCCCTTTCATCACCGGCTGCCCTCCCCTCGGGCGGCTGGAACCCAAGGCGCATCCATGCAATCAAGGTCCTCTCCGTGGGTGGCGAACTGCGGCGTCATGCTGGCGGTCGCGTTGTCCCTCGCCCAGCCGTTGGTCGCGGCGCCGACGACGACGGACCCTCTCGTGCTGGGACTGCCGGAGAGCGGGCCGATCGCCAGCGGGTTCCTGTTTCTGGAGGGGCGCTACGTCGACGCGCCCTACGTCGTGAGCCGGCGCTTGGTGGACATCTACATCAACGACAAGTTGGTGCGGAAGGGGCGGGCGGGGTCGGCCTACGATCTCCGCGTGAACGTGGACCCCGGCGAGCCGCCGTCGGGCTCGTCGCCGTTTGATGAGGAGCCGCCCGGGACCGACAGCCGGGACAAATACTGGTCACGCAAGTTCCGGTATCTGACCCAGGTCTCCACGGCCGAGACTTTTCGGGGACGCGTCGTCGAACTTTGGAAGAAATGCTCCAAGTTCAAGTCCGTCGAGGCCGACCCCGCCGATCCGGAGCACATCTGGGTGACGGATCTGGAGGGGAATAGGACCGGATGTCATGTCGCCTATCGGAAAACTTTCCTGCAGCCTCCCGTGGTGGATGATGCCTTCATCAAGGAGGCCGAGGCAAGCAGGGCCCATTTTGAAAAGCTGCTCGAGTCGGGCGCGGTTGTGCAGGAGCTTCCGTCGGGCTCGGAAATGATCGTGTCGCGGGAGAGCGCGTTGGCCTTTCTGGACGCCATTGCCGGGCCCAACGCCGGCAAGCCGTCCGAGGGGTTGAAGAAGGCGGGGCTCGTCAAGCCCGGCGACACCACCTTCAGCAGTTCGTTCGACGAGCGGTTTGAATGTTCTCCCGCCTTGCGACGCCGGATCGAAGAGCTTCGCCAAAGGGGCGCAGGAGCCAACCCGCAACAACGACAACCCCAGGCCACCGAGGGGCCGAAGGCGCCGATGCGGAATCAGCCGCCTTCGACTCAGCCTGAAAAGGGAGTGTCGACCACACAGCGAAGGTCGACGGCCTCTCCCTCCCCCGATAAGTGAGAAGGGCAGCGCGACGGCGCGGTGATCACGTGGATTCCGATGGAGCCGTCTTCGGCGAAGCCCACCGGTGAGAAGTCCACCCGACGAGAAGCTAGCGATTTTTTTGAAAATCGTCGCAAATTCCCGTCTCCACCTGAAAATCGACTCGAAACAGCAAGTCGATGTTCGGAATTCGCTCCCGTCGAATTGTAAGTCACGCATTTCGCGCGGGACCGGTGGGGGCGTTTTCAGACGCGGTGTGCCGGCGGCACCGCGGCGGTCCAATTATCGACGCTCCAGCGAAGCCTGAGCGGGCCTTCGGGGGTCGCCCAGGGGGCATCGAGCGGGGCAATTTAGGCCCGACTTTTCGGTGAGCGGACTGCCGTTTGTCCGGATTTGGCCGGACACTTGTGCGTATATACAGGGAGGCGCGTTTATTTTTTTGGAGCCGGACCAGACCCCAAAAAGTCATCACCCGGCCACGCCGCCGCGCACGAAATTAAACGACTTGGGGCAGTCGCCCGCGCGCCGATTTCAACGACTTATGTGAGGTTCACTTGGTTCACGCGCCGCGGCTCTGCCCCTCTCCCGAAGGGAGAGGGGGACGAGACCCGTGCTGAGGAAAACCCCGATGGCCGGGCTTCGGGATTTCCCGAAGATTCGCCGGTTTTCCGCTGTTATCGCCCCATCCAGCGGGGGAATTTTCGCTGAATCGCGCTGCAATCATTCCCGGCGCAGGCGCGTTTTAGTTAGTGTGCTAACTAATTCGTCGAGGCCCGATTTGAGCCCCAAACCAAAATCATCCGACCCCGCCGAGGCCGCCTTCCGCGCCTTCGTCCGCGCCTCGGGCCTCTTCCGCAACCGGATGGACCCGTACTTCGCCCGCTACGGCATCAGCGCCTCGCAGTGGGGCGTTTTGCGCGCGTTGCAGCGGGCGGAGAACGAGGGACTCGACGGGCTGCAACTGAGCGTGCTGGGGCAGCGACTGCTGGTCCGCCCGCCCAGCGTGACCACGCTCATCGACCGCCTCGAGCGCATCGGCCTGGTCTCGCGCAGGCCCGACCGCGAGGACCAGCGGGCCAAGCAGGTCGCCCTCACGCCCGCGGGGCGCGAGCTGGTCGCCCGCGTGCTGGTCAAGCACCCCGCGGAAATCCGCGGGATCATGGGCTGCCTGAGCGAGCCCGAGCAGCGCGAGTTCCAGCGGCTCATGGAGCGGGTGGCCGCCCATCTTGAGACATCCATCGATTCGATTTCGCCCGACCCCCGGAACCTCCGGGATCCCCGGGACCCCCGGGAACGCCGCTCCGCCGCCGCAGGAGACCGCCGTCCATGAACCAGCCCGCATCGCCGCCACCGCCTGCCGCGAAGACGCCGCCCCCGCCCCCGGAATCGTCCCCGGAATCGCCCGTGGAGACGCCGTCGCACGCGGAGACTCCGCACAAAAGGCCGGCCCGCGACCACGCCCCGGCGCCGCACCACAAAGGCACGTGGTGGTTCCCCATCGTCGTCACGCTCCTATTGGTTCTCGCGGGCTACGGCCTCTATCGGTGGCTTGGGCATCCCGTCGCCGCGCCGGGGCCGGGGGGTGGGCGCGGCTCGCGTCCTGTCACGATCAACGCCGCCACGGCGAAGCAGGGCGACCTCCCCGTCTACCTCAATGCCCTCGGCACTGTCACCGCGTTCAACACGGTCACGATCCGCAGCCGGGTCGACGGCCAGCTCGACCTGGTCAACTTCACCGAGGGCAAGACGGTCAAGGCCGGCGAGGTGCTGGTGAAGATCGATCCGCGCCCCTACGAGGCGATGCTTCACCAAGCCCAGGGGCAGCTCGCCCGCGACCAGGCGTCGCTCGACAACGCCCGCCGCGATTTGGACCGGTACGTCGGCGCGGGCGACGCCGCCTCGCAGCAGCAGCGCGACACCGCGCTCGCGGCTGTCGGGCAGTTCGAGGCCGCGGTCAAGGTCGACAACGCCCAGATCGAGAGCGCCCGGCTTCAGGTCGAGTACTGCACGATCAAGGCGCCGCTCACCGGACGCATCGGCCTGCGCACGGTCGACCAGGGCAACATGGTCCACGCCTCCGACGCGGCAGGCCTCGCGGTGATCACGCAGGTCGACCCCATCTCCGTCCTCTTCAGCCTCCCGCAGGACAACCTGCCCCAAGTCATGCACGCGATCGCCGGCAACGACGCGCTGCCGGTCGAGGCCTTCAGCCGGGACCTCCGTACCAAGCTGGCGACGGGCGAGCTCAAGGCCGTCGACAACCAGATCGACCCCAACACCGCGTCGGTGCGGTTCAAGGCAAAGTTCGACAACCCCGGGCAGGTCCTCTTCCCGAACCAGTTCGTGAACGTTCGGTTGCTCGTCGACACCCGCCGCGCTGCGGTGCTGGTTCCCTCCGCGGCCGTGCAGCGCAGCCCCCAGGCGAAGTTCGTCTATGTGGTCGACGCCGAGGACACCGTCTCGATGCAGCCGGTGAAGGAGGGGCCCGCGGAGGGCGAGTTCACCGTGATCGAGGAGGGGCTGCGGGCCGGGCAGGAGGTCGTCACCGACGGGGCCGACAAGCTGATTCCGGGGATGAAGATCGTCCGCCAGTCCGCGGCGACCCAAGCGGCGACGCAGTCGGGCGCGGGTGCCGGCACCGGCGGCCGCCGCCACAAGGATTCCACGGGCGGCACCGATTCCAACCGAGGTCCCCGATGAGCCCCTCCAGGCTCTTCATCCTGCGTCCCGTCGCCACCTCGCTCCTGATGGTGGCCATTTTGCTCGTGGGCATGGTCGCCTACCGGCAGCTCCCGGTCTCCGCGCTGCCGCAGGTCGACTACCCCACGATCCAGATCGTCACCTTCTACCCCGGCGCGAGCCCCGACGTGATGGCCTCGTCGGTCACGGCCCCGCTCGAGCGGCAATTCGGCCAACTGCCGGGCCTCACTCAGATGACCTCGACGAGCTCCGACGGCTCGTCGCTGATCACGCTCCAATTCGCCCTGGACCTGAACATCGACATCGCCGAGCAGGAGGTGCAGGCGGCGATCAACTCCTCGTCGAGCTACCTGCCGCGCGACCTCCCGAATCCGCCGCTCTACTCGAAGATCAACCCCGCCGACGCCCCGATCATCACCCTCGCGGTGACGTCCAAGACCATGCCGCTGTCGCAGGTCGAGGACCTGGTCGACACGCGCATGGCCCAAAAGATCTCGCAGTTGGCGGGCGTGGGGCTGGTCTCGATCTCCGGCGGGCAGAAGCCGGCGGTGCGCATCCGTGTCAACCCCACGGCCCTGTCCAACCTGGGCCTGAACCTCGAGGACCTCCGCGCCACCATCGTGCAGGCCAACGTCAACCAGGCCAAGGGCTCCTTCGACGGCCCGCGGCAGGCCTTCACGATCGCCGCGAACGACCAGGTCCTCTCCTCGGCCCAGTACCGCTCTCTGGTCATCGCCTACCGCAACGGCGCGCCGATCCGCGTCTCCGACATCGCCGACACGGTCGACGACACGGAGAACATCCGCCAGGCGGCGTGGGCGGGGAGCCAGCCGGCGGTGATCGTCAACATCCAGCGGCAGCCGGGCGCGAACATCATCGACGTGGTCGACCGCATCCAGAAGCTGCTGCCCCAACTGCAGGGGGCGCTGCCCCCGGCGGTGGAGATCGCGGTGCTCACCGACCGCACGGTCACCATCCGCGCCTCGGTCGACGACGTGCAGTTCGAGCTGCTGCTGACCATCGCCCTGGTCGTGCTGGTGATCTTCCTCTTCCTCCGCAACATCTCGGCGACCATCATCCCCGCGGCGGCGGTGCCGCTTTCGATCGTCGGCACATTCGGCGTGATGTACCTCTTGGGCTACAGCCTGAACAACCTCTCGTTGATGGCGCTGACGATCTCGACGGGCTTCGTCGTCGACGACGCCATCGTGATGATCGAGAACATCATCCGCTACATCGAGCAGGGCGACCCGCCCCTCGAGGCCGCGCTCAAGGGCTCGGAGCAGATCGGCTTCACGATCGTCTCGCTCTCGGTCTCGCTCATCGCGGCCCTGATCCCGCTGCTCTTCATGGGCGACATCGTCGGGCGGCTCTTCCGCGAGTTCGCCGTCACGCTTTCGGTGACGATCGTGATCTCCGCCTTCGTCTCGCTAACGCTCACGCCGATGATGTGCGCCCTGCTGCTGCGCCACCGCCCCGAATCACAACAGTCGAGGCTCTACCGCGCGAGCGAGGCCGCGTGGCAGGCGATCATCAACCTCTACGCCCGCTCGCTCCGCTTCGTCCTCGGCCATCAATACACCACGCTGGTCGTCGCCCTCGCCACGCTCGCGGTCACCGCGGTGCTCTATAGGGCGATCCCCAAGGGCTTCTTCCCGGTGCAGGACACGGGCGTGATCCTCGGCATCTCCGAGGCGCCGCAGGACAGCTCCTTCACCGCGATGTCGCAGAGGCAACAGGCCCTCGCGGCGGTGATCCTGAAGGACCCGACGGTCGCGAGCCTTTCCTCGTTCATCGGCATCGACGGGACCAACACCACGATCAACTCCGGGCGCATCCAGATCAACCTGAGGCCGCTGCCTGATTCCTACCTCGCGCAGGCTCTGCGCCTCTGGCGCGGCGAGCTGCTGCAGGACCCGAAGGAGACGCGGCGCGACACGTCGTTCGACGTCATCCGCCGGCTGCAGCCGGAGCTGGAGAAGGTCGAGGGCATCACGCTCTTCATGCAGCCCGTGCAGGATTTGACGGTGGAGGACCGCGTCTCGCGCACGCAGTTCCAGTATTCGCTGGAGGACGCCGACCCGGCCGAGCTGGCGCAGTGGGTCCCGCGCGTGCTTGAGGCCTTCCGGGCGCTGCCGGAGCTGCGCGACGTCGCCTCCGACCAGCAGGACTCGGGCCTGCAGACCCGGTTGGTCATCGACCGCGACACCGCCTCGCGCCTGGGCATCACGCCCCAGATGATCGACGACGCGCTCTACAACGCGTTCGGACAGCGGCAGGTCTCGACGATGTTCACGCAGCTCAACCAGTACCACGTCGTGCTCGAGCTGCACCCCGAGTTCAGCGACACCCCGCATGATTTGGACGCGATCTACATCCACACGCCCGCGGGTGGCACGGTGCCGCTGAGCGCCCTCACCCACCGCGAGGAGGCCACCACGCCGCTGGCGATCAACCACCAAGGGCAGTTCCCCGCGGTGACGGTCTCCTTCAACCTCGCGCCGGGCGCCTCGCTGGGCGACGCGGTGCGGGCCATCGAATCGGCCAACCAAACCATCGGCCTGCCCCCGTCGATCCAAGCCCAGTTCCAGGGCACCGCCAAGGCCTTCCGCGCGTCGCTCGCCAACGAGCCGGTGCTGATCCTCGCGGCCCTCATCACGGTCTACATCGTGCTGGGCGTGCTCTACGAGTCCTACATCCACCCGGTGACGATCCTCTCGACGCTGCCCTCCGCGGGCGTCGGCGCGCTGCTGGCGCTGATGCTCTTCGACACCGACTTCTCGGTCATCGCGCTGATCGGGATCATCCTGCTCATCGGCATCGTCAAGAAGAACGGCATCATGATGGTCGACTTCGCGCTCGACGCGCAGCGCACCGAGGGCATGTCGCCCGAGGAGGCGATCTACCAAGCCTGCCTGCTGCGCTTCCGCCCGATTTTGATGACCACGATGGCGGCCCTGCTGGGCGGGCTGCCTTTGGCGATGGGGACGGGCACGGGCTCGGAGCTCCGCCGGCCGCTGGGCATCGCGATGGTCGGCGGGCTGATCGTCTCGCAGGTGCTGACGCTCTACACCACGCCGGTGATCTACCTCGCCTTCGACCGCCTCGCGTCGCGCGTGCGCGGCAAGGGGCGGGTCGACGCGACGCCGGTCGCGCACTCTCCCACCACTGCTCCCGCCCCCGCGGCCACGGAGGCGACATGAGCCTCTCGGAGCCCTTCATCCGTCGCCCGGTGGGCACGACGCTGCTGACGGTCGCCGTCGCGCTGGCGGGGATGCTGGCGTACTTCCTGCTCCCCGTCTCCCCGCTCCCGCAGGTCGAGTACCCCTCGATCCGCGTCTCGGCGGGGCTGCCCGGGGCCTCGCCCGAGACGATGGCCTCCTCGGTCGCCACCCCGCTGGAGCGCCAGTTCGGGCGCATCGCGGGCGTGACGGAGATGACCTCGACGAGCTACCTGGGCTCGACGGGGATCGTGCTGCTCTTCGACCTGAACCGGAACATCGACGCCGCCGCCCGCGACGTGCAGGCGGCGATCAACGCCGCCGCCGGGCAGCTCCCCGCGAACCTGCCCAACCGCCCGTCCTACCGCAAGGTCAACCCCGCCGACGCCCCGATCATGATCCTGGCGATGACCTCCGACATCTACGACCGCGCCCGCATGTACGACGTCGCCGCGTCGATCCTGCAGCAGAAGCTCTCGCAGGTCGAGGGGGTGGGCCAAGTCGCCGTCGGCGGGGCGGCCCTCCCCGCGGTGCGCGTCGAGGTCAACCCCACGGCCCTGACCAACACCGGCATCTCCCTCGACGAGGTGCGCACGGCCCTGGGCGCCGCCAACGCCAACCGCCCCAAGGGGCAGATCGACGACGACCGCCGCTCGTGGTCGCTCGCCACCACCGACCAGCTCTTCAAGGCCAAGGACTACCAGACGCTCATCGTCGCCTACCGCAACGGGGCCGCGGTGCGCTTGGCCGACATCGCCTCGGTGACCGAGGGCATCGAGGACGTCCGCAACGACGGCATCGCCAACGGCAAGCGGGCCGTGCCGCTGATCATCTTCCGCCAGCCGGGGGCGAACATCATCGCCACGGTCGACCTGGTGACGAACCTGCTCCCGCAGCTTCAGGCCTCGATCCCGCCGGGGATGCACTTGGGCGTCTTCATGGACCGCACGACGACGGTCCGCGCCTCGGTCTTCGACACGCAGTTCACGCTGCTCATCTCCGTCGCGCTGGTGGTGATGGTCGTCTTTCTTTTCCTGCGCGACTGGCGCTCGACGCTCATCCCCTCCGTCGCGGTGCCGATCTCGCTCATCGGCACCTTCGGCGTGATGTACCTCGCCGGCTACTCGATCGACAACCTCTCGCTGATGGCGTTGACCATCGCCACCGGCTTCGTCGTCGACGACGCGATCGTGGTGGTGGAGAACGTCACCCGCTACCTGGAGAAGGGGCTCTCTCCGCTCGAGGCCGCGCTGAAAGGGGCGAGCGAGATCGGCTTCACGGTGGTCTCGATCTCAGTCTCGCTCATCGCCGTCTTCATCCCCATCCTGCTCATGGGCGGGTACGTCGGGCGGATGTTCCGCGAGTTCGCCGTCACGCTCTCGGTGGCGATCGCGGTCTCGCTCCTCGTCTCGCTGACCACCACGCCGATGATGTGCGCCGTCCTGCTTCGCCACCGCGCCCCCGAGCAGCACGGCTGGCTTTACCGCGCGTCCGACCGCGTCTTCAACTGGATTCTCTCGCTCTACGAGAGGTCGCTGGCGGGCGTGCTTGCCCACCCCAAGACCACGATGCTGGTCCTGCTCGCGACCGTCGCCTTCACGGTCTACCTCTACATCGCCATCCCCAAGGACCTCTTCCCGCAGCAAGACACCGGCCGGCTCTCCGCCCAGATCCAGGCCGACCAGAACGCCTCGGCCCAGACCATGCAGCGGCTGCTGGCCCGCTACGCCAAGGCGGTCAGCGAGGACGAGGCCGTCGAGAACGTCGTGGGCTTCTACGGCGGCAGCGGCGGGCTCTCCAACTCCGGCTCGATGTTCATCACGCTCAAGCCCATCGGCGTCCGCAAGGCCGCCGCCGACCAGGTGCGCGACCGCATCATCGCCAGCCCGCAGGTCAGCCGGATCCCCGGGGCCGAGCTGCGCCTGCAGACGCAGCAGGACCTGCGCGTCGGTGGGCGGATGGGCGGCTCGCAATATCAGTACACCCGCCAGGGCGACAACGTGCAGGAGCTGGCGGAGTGGTCCCCCAAGATGATGGCGAAGATCCGCACGATCCCCGGCGTGGTCGGCGTCAACTCCGACCAGCAGGACCGCGGCCTCTCCGCCTCGCTGGTGATCGACCGCGCCACCGCCTCGCGCCTGGGCATCAGCGCCTCGGAGATCGACAGCGCCCTCTACAACGCCTTCGGGCAGCGGCAGGTCTCGACCATGTACACCCAGCTCAACCAGTACCACGTCATCATGGAGGTCGACCCACAGTGGTCGCAGAGCCCCGAGGGGCTCAAGCACGTCTACCTCCCGTCCAACACCGGTGAGATGGTCCCGCTCTCGGCCTTCACGCACTACTCGCTCGCCAACACCTCATTGTCGATCAACCATCAGGGGCAGTTCCCCGCGATCACCATCTCGTTCAACCTCGCCCCGGGCGTCCCGCTGGGTGACGCCGTCACGACCATCCAGGAGGTCGAGCGCGAGGTCAACCTGCCCCCGACGATCCGCGGGAAATTCGCGGGCACGGCCCAAGTCTTCCAGGACGCCGTCGCGGGCCAGGTCCTGCTCATCATCGCCGCGGTCGCCGCGGTCTACATCGTGCTGGGCATCCTCTACGAGTCGCTGATCCACCCGGTGACGATCCTCTCGACGCTGCCCTCGGCCGGGGTCGGCGCGCTGCTGGCGCTGCTGATCTTCCACATCCCGCTGACGGTCATCGCGTTGATCGGGATCATCCTGCTCATCGGCATCGTCAAGAAGAACGCGATCATGATGATCGACTTCGCGCTCGACGCGGAGCGGCGCGAGGGCAAGTCGCCGCGCGACGCGATCTTCCAGGCGGCGCTGCTGCGCTTCCGCCCGATCACCATGACGACCATGGCCGCGCTGCTCGGTGGCCTGCCCATGGCCCTGGGCCAGGGCACGGGCTCGGAGATGCGTCGCCCGCTGGGCATCGCCATCGTGGGCGGGCTGATCCTCTCGCAGGCCCTCACGCTCTACACCACGCCCGTGGTCTACCTCTACATGGATCGCCTCCGCGCCTGGGCCGGGGCGTGGCGGCGGCATGACGTCGCCCTGGGGCATGAACACAAGCGAGCCACGCCATGAGAACCCGCTCGATCAAGTCCTCCAACGCGATGATTCTGCCGGCTCTGCGCGCCTTCATCGCCGCCGCGGGCCTCGCGACGCTCACCCTCGCCTCCTGCATGGTCGGCCCGGACTACCAGCGCCCCGCGGTCGAGACGCCTGCCGGCTTCAAGGGCGCGGCGACGCAGCCTTCGACTCAGCCCAGCACCCAGCCCGCCTCGCGCCTCGGGCGCGACTGGTGGCGACTCTTCGGCGACCCCAACCTCACCCGCCTCGAGGAGCAGGCGGGCGAGGCGAACCAGGACCTCAAGGCCGCGATGGCCCGCGTCGCCCAGGCCCGCGCCATCGTGCAATCGACCCGCAGCCAGCTCTTCCCCACGCTGACGCTCGACCCCTCGGTCACCCGGGCCCGCACGGCCCCCGGCCGATCGGGCCGGGCCAGCACCGACACGCGGGTGCAGATCCCCTTCGACCTGACCTACGAGGTCGACATCTGGGGGCGCGTCCGCCGGGCGACCGAGTCGTCCCGCGCCCAACTGCTCGCCACCACGCTCGACGTCGAGGTGATCCGCCAGACGCTCCAGGCCGACGTCGCGATCAACTACTTCTCGCTGCGCTCGCTCGACGCCCAGGCGGAGATCGTCGACCGCAACATCGCGCTCTTCCGCCGGCAGGTCGAGATCACGCAGAAGCAATTCAAGGTCGGGCTCGTCAGCAAGACCGACATGCTCCAGGCCCAGGCCCAGCTCGAGGGCACCGCCACGCAAGCGATCGAGCTCCGCCGGCAGCGGGCCGATGTCGAGCACGCCTTGGCGGTGTTGGTCGGACGTCCGCCTTCGGAGTTGTCGGTCGAGATCCTCCCGCTCGACCTGGAGCCGCCGTCGATCCCGTCCGGCCTGCCCGCGGAGCTGCTCAGCCGCCGGCCGGACGTCGCCGAGGCCGAGGCCAACCTCGTCGCCGCCAACGCGCAGGTCGGCGTCGCCAAGGCC
>JAPLMQ010000191.1 GCA_026386955.1 Planctomycetota bacterium | reverse complement strand
CCATGGCCGGGCTCCAATGCAAGGGGTGAGGTTGCGACGGCGAGTTCGCCTACGAGCCACACCCTACCGGCACGAAGAGGCGGGCGCAAGGCCTAACATGCGCCGTACTTGCCGTGGCGCGGCAAATGCGCCGGCCCTGCCCTTTCGCGCCCCTCCTTCCCCAATTCCTTGACTGGCATCGATCTTCGCCCGTATGCTGCCCGTATCGAGATCCCTTCGGCGTTGTGGGCCGGGGCGATCGATCAGGGCCATCTCCAATCGATTGAATGGGATTGCCCCTGTTGTCTTGGCGAGGATCGCCTTGCACGCGGCCGGGCCGACGACGCGAACCCCTCGTGAGGTTCACGCCCTCGGCCTCATCCCTGCTCGGAGGTGGGGCTTGCGCGTCTTCATGTGCGGGTGGGAATTCCCGCCCTACATCAGCGGCGGACTGGGCACCGCGTGCCACGGACTGACCAAGGCCTTGAGCCGGCAGTCGGTGGACGTGGTCTTTGTCCTGCCCCGCGCCGTGGAGATCGATCATCCACTTCACTTGAAGCTGCTCTCTCCTCCGAACCCGCCCGCCGCGGGCGCGGGCTCGGCCAGCGCCCCCTCGAGCCCCGGCTTCGCGCTGAGCGCCCCCGAGGGCCAAGAGGCGGCCTTCGCCCACGTGCAGTTCCGCGGCGTTCCCTCCGGTCTGGTCAACCCCTACCAATCCGCGGGCGGGAAGTTCCACGGCCAATCGTCTGCTTCTTCTTTGTCTGATGCCGGGTCTGCCGCGCGTGAACACGAAGAGGCCCGCACGGTCAGCGACTCCGCCACCGCCGTCGCCGCCGAGGCCGCCCCCGCCCCGCCCATCGGCGTGCTCAACATGGCGGCGGGAAACGGCCCGCTCCCGGGCTACGGCGGCGACCTTATCGGCGAGACCGCCCGCTACGCAAATCTCTGCGTCGAGCTGGCCAAGCACGAGTCGTTCGACGTCGTCCACGCCCACGACTGGATGACCTTCCCCGCGGGGCTCGCCGTCGCCGCCGCCACCGGCAAGCCGCTCATCGCCCACATCCACTCCACCGAGTTCGACCGCTCGGGCGAGCACGTGAACCAGCGCGTCTACGACATCGAGCGCCGCGGGCTGCACGGGGCGATGCACGTCATCGCCGTGAGCCACTACACCAAGTCGATCCTCGTCCACCGCTACGGGCTGTCGCCCGACAAGATCGCGGTGGTCTACAACGGGATCGAGAACGGCTCCGCGACGCCGGTGGGCGAGCGGGTCGCCATCGGCCACCGCGACAAGGTCGTGCTCTTCCTGGGGCGGATCACCATGCAGAAGGGGCCGGAGTACTTCGTCAACGCCGCCCGCAAGGTGCTCGAGAAGATGGACAACGTGAAGTTCGTCATGGCGGGCGTGGGCGACAAGGTGACGGAGATCATCGAGTTGGCGGCGCTCTCGGGCATCGGGCACAAGATCCTCTTCACAGGCTTCCTGCACGGGCGCGACGTGGAGCGCATCTTCAAGATGGCCGACCTCTACGTGATGCCCTCGGTGAGCGAGCCGTTCGGCATCACGCCCTTGGAGGCGATCAGCCACGACGTGCCGGTGATCATCTCGCGGACGTCGGGCGTCTCGGAGGTGCTGACGCACGCGCTGAAGGTCGACTTCTGGGACACGCACGAGATCGCGAACAAGATCATCGCCGTGCTGCGCCACCCCCCGCTCTCGCTCACGCTCCGGGAGCATGCCGACATGGAGCTGCGCCGGCTGAACTGGGACGACTCGGCCGCCCGCTGCCGCGACATCTACGAGGCTGCGATCGAGGCGATGCCCGTCGGGTGAGACTTGACGGACATGACTCCTCCTGCCGCCCCGCCATCCAGCACCCATCCAATCGCATGAAACTCATTGGTCACAGGCGAGATGACGGCGACCGGAACAAGGCCGCCATTGTCGCTCGGTTCACGCTGATCGAGATCGCTTCGATGCGCGTGGGGCTCAAAGAAGCAACGCTTCGATTCTCGAACACGAATCCAGGCGAATCCGCGTCGCGGTTTGCGGGCCGCTATGGCGTCTCCCTGGATCACGCCGCGGATCTGAATCGGACGTTCGCGACCATGAGGGACACCGTGCCCGCGCATGAAAGGCATCATTCCTGGGACGTTGTCCGAGACCACGATTGCGGCGAATTGGAATTGTCCAGGGTGGAAGCTGAGGCTGTCCTGCTGGCAATGGAGGACGTCGTCAACGACCGCCAGCCTCCGGATTGGGAGTTCCGAACGTTGCTGGGATTGACGCGCGATGAGATGCGAACCGTCATTTCATCTGTGAAAGATCTGCTTGCGCATCGGCCCGATGATCGGGGCAAGCCCTAACCCGAGCTTGCTTTCCTTCGCGTCGCGTCTTCCCGCTTCAAGTTACAATGCCGCCGGCCTCCACAGGAAATCATCCCATGGCGCTGACCCGCCGAGAGTTCACCACCGCTTCCGGGGCGATCGTGGCCTTGACCGTTCTCGGCGCGGGCTGCTCGCGCGAGGATCCCAAGCCCCCGCCGGGTGCGAACGGCCCGGGCGGGAAGAAGGACCGCAAGGCCAAGCTCGCCACCGAGCCCTTCACCGTCGGCCCGCTCGCGAAATACGCGGCCCCGGGCGTCTACACCGACATCAAGGAGGCCAAGGGCGTCTGGCTGGTCAGCGACGGCAAGGCGCTGGTCGCCCTGAGCGCCACCTGCACGCACAGCGGCTGCACCACCGACTACGACGCGGACAACAAGTCCTTCGAGTGCCCCTGCCACAGCAGCGAGTTCGACCTGCAGGGCATCAACCACGAAGGCGGCAAGGCCAAGCGGCCGCTTGAGCGCTGCAAGGTGGAGCTCGTCGGAGAGGGGTCGGCCCAAGAGGTCCGCGTCGACCCCACCAAGCGGTTCCGCAAGGACAAGGACGAGTGGGACGCCGCCGTGACGGAGCTGAAGCTCGCCGACCTGCCCGCGGCGACCCAGCCCGCGACTCCGCCCGCGACGCAGCCCAGCGAGTCATGATGCCCGTGAACCCCCACGCTTGCGCGCGTCTCCCCTTCGCGAAGTCCGCCGCGGCGATCGCGCTCGCCTTGGCGGCGCTCGGCCCGCTCGCGCCCGCTCATGCCGAAGAGGCCGCGGCCCCCGCGTCGCAGCCCGCCGCCGCGCTCAAGGGCGACTTCCTGCTCTTGGCCGAGCAGACGAGCATGACCGCCGAGCAGCGGGCGAAGCTCGCCGAGACGCTCCACGAGCGCGAGACGGCGATCCAGGCCTTCAACGCCCAGAACGAGGCGAAGATCCGCCAGCTCCAGAAGGAGATGCTCGCCGCCCGCGAGACGCACAACCGCGAATCGATGCTGATGCTCGGCAAGCAGCACCAGTCGCTCGAGGCCGCCCGCCGCGACGTGGCGGACAAGTACGACAAGCGGATCGTCGGGCTGATGACCAAGGAGCAGGCGCAGACCTGGGAGGGCTACAAGCTCAGCCGGGCCCTGCTCAGGGATTTGGGGAAGGTGAACCTCAGCGCGGAGCAGGGCGCGGCGATCCGTTCCCGGTCGGAGAAGACCGCGGCGGCGTTGGTCGGCACCGACGACCAGAGCCGGAACAAGATCCGCGCCGAGCTGCGCAAGAGCATCGAGAGCGACGTGCTGACGCAGGCCCAGCGCGACGAGCTGCAGAAGTCGGTCGAGAGGCGCCCCGCGGAGACGCCCGCCGGCGGCGCGCCGACCAAGCCCGCGGCGCCGGACAATCCCGCGAGCTCGGCTCCGTCGCCCGCCAAATCCAACTGATCCCCTCCGCTACGGTGCGTCCGATGGACTCTCCGCTGGATCCTCCGACGGCGGGCGGAAACCTGTCCACTTCATCGTGCCGTCGCCCTCCACCGCCACGCTCACCATCCCGCGTGCGTCCGTGATCAGTCGCGTGACCTGCTCGGGGTCGATCGTGCCCGCCCATTTGTCCGGGTGCAGCCGCACCGGGCCGGTGGACTGCAGCACGATGCTGGGGCCGACCGCCCGGTACCACCGCGGCGAGGCCTCCACGAAGCTGCCGTGGTGAGGCAGGTCGGTCACGTCGGCGGCCAAGTCCTGTCCCGCGGCGAAAAGCCCGGTCATGGCCGCCTGCTGGATGTCGCCGTTGAGCAGCATCCGCCGCCCTGCGGCCTTGGTCGAGAGCACCAGCGACGTGTCGTTCGACCGGGGCGACTCCAAGTCAGGCGGAGGCCAGACCAGTTCCAGCGTCGCCCCGGCGTGGCGCTCGGTCCATCCGCGCCCGACCTGCTCGATGGGCACGCCGCGTCGGCGCAGGCCGTCGATCAGCGCCCCGGCCGCGGAGTTGGGGTGGGCGCGGGCGGCGTCGAGCACGTAGCGCGTGGTCAGCACGCGCCCGATGGCGATACGGTCGGCCAAGTCGACCACGCCGCAGAAGTGGTCGAGGTCGGCGTGCGAGACCATCAGCACGTCGATCCGGGCGACGCCCAAGGACTGCATGGCCGGGAAGACCGAGCGCGGGGCGACGTCGAGGTTCTCCAGCGAGCCGCAGTCGAACATGAGGGTGAACCGCTCGCCCGCGCCGCGGAGGCGCAGGAGGAAGCATGAGCCGTCGCCGACGGCGAAGCTGTCGAGCCGGAGGGCCGGGGGCGGATGGGGCGTGAGTCCGCGTTCGTAGAGCGCGTTCGCCACGTCGGGCCCGAAGAGCACGGCCGCGAGCAGCGCGGCCGCGGCGGCCAATGGTCCGCGTCGCTCGCGGAAGAGACCGAGGCCCCACGCCGCCAGCAGCGCCATCGCCGCCGCCGTCCAGAGGGCGGAGGGCGAACGGATCAGCGCGAGGCTGGCCCCCGGCAGGCCTGCCGACCATTCCACCAGCCACGCCAGCATGGCCGTGGGCAAGTCGAGCACCGGGGCGAGGAGGATGCCCGCGCTGGGGAAGACCAGGCCGACGACCATCTTGAGGAAGCCCAGCGTCATCACGGCCGAGACCAGCGGCAGCGCGGGGGCGGAGACGAGCGGCCCGAGCGGGTTGACCGCGCCGAAGTGGTAGGCGACCAGCGGGAGCGCGAAGCCCGAGGCGACGACGTTGGCGGCCACGAAATCCGCGCCCCAATGGGCGGCCTGCTCGCGCAGCGTCCGGTGGCGCTCGTGCCTCATCGAGAGCGGAATGAGCCGCGAGGCGAGATTTCGCGTGAAGAGGATCATCGAGGCCACGACGACGAAGCTGAGCTGGAACCCGGCGTTGAAAAGGTCGTCGGGCCGCCAGACCAGGACGACCAATGCGGCGACCGCCAGGGCGTCGATGGCGCGGACCCGCCTGCCGCCCGCGCGGGCGAGGCAGAGCGTGGCCGCCATGATCGCGGAGCGCATGATGGGGACCTGCTGGGGGACGACGAAGAGGTAGAGCGCCAGGACGGCGAGGACGAGCGCCGCCGCGCGACGGGGATGGAGGCCCAACATGCGCGACACCCCCCAGACCAGGCCCAGCAGCACGGAGAGGTGGGCCCCGCTGATCGCCAGGGCGTGGGCGAGCCCGACGCGGCGGAAGGCGTCGTCGAGGCCGGTGAGCTCCTCGGTGCGCAGGCCCAGGATCAGCGCGTCGAGCAGCGCGGCGTGGTCCGGGGCGGAGGACATGCCCAAGGCGAGCGAGTCGGCGGCGAGCCGGGCGAAGCGGTCGCCGGTCGCGCGGAGCTGGTCGACTTGGCCCGGGGGTTCGAGGCTCTGCCAGCCGTCGCGGTCGCGCACGGTCAGCCGGCCGACGATGCCGGCGTCGGCCAAGGCGCCGCGGACGTCGAACTCGCCTGGGTTGGCGGGCGTGGCCGGGGCGCTGAGCCAGCCGGTGACGCGGATGCGTTCGCCGGGGCGCGGGCGCTCGTCGACGGGGCGGATGCGCACGAGGACCTTGCCGCGGGCGGGCTGGGCCTTGTCGCCGACGACGGTGTCGACGTCGAGGGTGAAGAGCGTGCCGGGGTCGCGGTAGGAGAAGCGGGCGAGCGTGCCCTGGGGAGGCGCGGCCGCGCGGGTCGGGCCGTCGACCCGGCCGATGAGCTGGGCGAGGCGCGACCGCGGGGGCATGAACCGGCGGAGGTCGGATGGCGAGGCGTAGGCCCGGTCGAGCGAGGCCCAGGCGGCGGCGAGGGCGACGATGGCGGGGAGCGACCAGGCGAACAGGCCGCGGGAGCGCCGCCTCGCCGCGGAGCGGAGCAGGCCCGCGCCGGCGAGGCCGGCGATCGCCAGCCAGAGCTCGACGCGCGAGCAGGCGAGCGAGAGCAGGATGCCCAGCGACCAACACGCGACGCAGATCGCGGGCAGGCTGAGCAGCCGGTTTCGCGGCGGCGCGGACGAAGGCGAGAGAGACAACGGCGCGAAATCCGCTGGGTCGTCGGCGGCGGGAGGTGACGCGGGGGCGGTCGTCACAGCGAAGGTCCGTCGCAGGTCGAAACGCGGGGCCGGGCGCTGCGCCCCGAAGTCAGGGCTTGGCGGAGGCCGCGGGGTCGGCCGGCGCCGAGGGGCTCGCCTGCGCCACGGGCGCGGTGGTGGCCGCGGGCTTGGGAGTCGGCGGCGGCGGCGCGTGGGCCCAGAGCGCGAGGTTGGTCATCATGCGCAGGGCGCTCTGCGGCTGATAGCCCGAGATGCCCCAGTGGCGCACGCCCAGCGCGCCCTCCGAAAGATCCTCGCGCGAGCCGATCACCGCCGGGCGGTCGCCGTGGGTGAACGTCACCAGCCGGGCCCGCCTGCCGGGCTGCATCTGCAGCACGCTGTATCGGCGGTAGACCACTTCCGACATCGGGTAGGCCTTGTCGACGTCCTTGCCCGAGAGGAACGGCTCATCGCCCGAGACCGGGACGGGCGGGGTCTTGAGCAACTCCACGAGCTGCTCCTCCATCACCTTGGAGAACTCGCCCTTGCCCCCCACCGTCTCGTAGAGGATCGTCCCGCCCGCCTTGATGTAGGTGATGATCGCCTCGCGCTGCAGCTCGGTGAGCTTCAACGGCCCGACGCCCGAGAGGTGGGCCAGTTTCTGCGTGCACGTGCCGAGCTTCTCGAGCGGGACGTCGACGACCTGCAACTGAGCGCCGGCGTGGTTGAAGAGATGGTTGCCCACCGCTTCCCACGCCGCGGGCTCGGGCAGCCAGTTCCCCTCGTAGCTGACGCGGGCGATGGCGAGCTGCTTCGTCGGCGCCATGCTGCCCCGCGCTTCGTAGCGCGGCACGAGCCGGTTGGGGATCAAGCCGCGGTCGGTGACGATCGCCCAGAGGTTGCTGGCGAGCTTCCAGGTCGTGCTGCGGCCGTTGTCGATGCGCCCCTGGAACGCGCCGCTCCAGTCGCTCTCGAGGATGAGCATCACCTCGCGGGCCCCGTTGGAGACGCCGAAGATCCCCTGCTGCGCCCCGGCGGGGAACTGGAAGTGGGCGTTGAAGAGGATGTGGTCGTTGGGCAGCTTGCGCACGGGATAGTTGGGGTAGAGCTCGGCCGCGAGCTTCCGGGCCCAGATGCCCACCGCCGACTGCGAGCGGTCGGGGTTGAAGAGCACGGTGCCGCCCAGGTCGATGTAGCGCTTGATGTTCCGCTTCTGCTGGTCGGTCAGCTCCGGCGGGCGGTCGGTGCCGATGACCAGCAGCGGCGCGTTGAGCCAGATCTCCGGCGCGGTGTCGACGTCGACGACCTGCCAGTTGAGCTCCGCGAGGCGCTGGTCGCTCAGGTGGCGGGAGAGGTTCTCCAGGTCGTTGGGGTAGTTGTTCCAGACCGCCCCGGGGATGCCCAGCTTGCTCACCCAGACGGGCACGCGCCCGCGGGCGAGGAACATCAGGGCGAAGGCGGTGTCGACCGGGCTCCCCACGCTGCCGTCGGCGCGGACCTCGCCGCAGATCCGCGACGCGCCGGCCTGAAACCAGTCCTGCTTGTTGAGGATCTTCACCCCGCTGGCGATGCCGACGCGTTCCAGCCCGTAGAGGTAGTAGTAGGCCCCCCCGGGCGTGAAGTTCTTGTCGAACCAGCCCAGCCCGCGGTTGATCGCGTCGGTGAGCTTGGGGTTGGGGCGGTTGATGTCGCGCTGGAGCTGCTGCTGGGCGACGTAGAGCCCGGTGAGCCCCGCGGCGCTCATGGCGTGGGACGACGTGCCCGTGGGCACCTGGTACTGCCAGCCGCCGTCGATGTTTTGCGTGAGGAAGAAATGCTCCGCGACGTGCTCCCAGAATTCGGGGGGCACCTTCCCGCCCCGCTTCGCCACCTCCCAGACGCCCAGGATGCCGTACTGCGTGGTGCTGTTGTCCCAGTCGCCGTCGGCGCGGTTCTTGGATTGGCTGGGCTTGGCGACGTAGTGGTAGCGGGCGAGGCCGTCCTGCCCCTGGTCGATGAGCCAGCGCCCGTCCTTGTCGAGGAAGGGCAAATAGGCCTCGGGCAGGCGGGCCCAGACGTGGGCGCGGATCGACCGCGCGTAGGTGCTCTTGAGGTCGACGCCCTGGAGGTAGTTGAGGGCCCGGAGCATCTCGGGGCGCTGCGGGCTCTCGCCCGCGGTGAGCAGCGAGAGCGTGACCAGCGCGGTCTCCCCGCCGACGAGCACCTCGTTCTTGGGGTAGCTGATCTCCCAGTTGCCGTCCTTGGCGATCTGGACGTTGAAGAAGTAGGCCTTGATGCGGGCGATCGCCTGCCCGACCTGTTCGTCGGTGACCGCCTGGGCCCTCGAGGCCCCGGCCAGCAGCAACATCAATGTGACGCACGCGCGCAGAACCGATCGACGCATGGCGAACAACCCCACAACTCGGAAACCCGACACCCATTGCCGACGATGCGGCCAGCCAGACATGCCTGCGCCAATGTTACTCGCCCGACGAACCGTGTCGACCGCCTACCGCCACCGCCTACCGCGGGGAGGGCGGATGCTGCGGCGGGCCGGGCGGATGGATCGCCTCGCCCGAGGCGTCGCGCCCCATCTGCGCGATCGCCAGGTCGAGCCGGTCGATCACGATGTCCATCGACTCGGGCCTCTGGTCGCGGTCGTTGTCGACGCAGCTCATCACCAGGCTCGAGAGCGCCGGGGGCACAGCCGGGTTGATGTCGCGCGGCACGGGGCAGCGCATACTCGCGGGCTTCGGGTCGACGCCCGCCTCGCCGCGGGGGATCAGCGTCGGCACGTGGTGGCGGGTGAGCAGCCAGTAGAGCGTCGCGCCGAAGTTGAACATGTCGGTCTGCGGCGTGATCCGCTTGCGCAGCACCTGCTCGGGCGCGATGTAGTCGGGCGTCCCCTGGATGCGCTCCTTGATCGTCCCGATCGGGCAGCTCTGCCCGAAGTCGATGATCTTCACGTGGTGGTCGGGCGTGACCAGGATGTTGTTGGGTTTGATGTCGGCGTGGACGAAGCCGGCGTCGTGCATCTCGCGCAGCCCCCCCGCCACTTCCTTGGCGAGCTTGCAGAGGTCGAGGATGTCGGGGATGACGTACTGCTCCAGCGACGGGCCGTCGACGTACTCCATCACCACGCAGATCTCGGTCGTGCGGATGAACCGGCGGCGACGGATCAGCTTGTAGCTGCGGCGGATGCTGGGGTAGAGGAACCGGCTGGCGACCTCGTGCTCGCAGATCGCCTGTTCCAGGAAGCGCTGGTCGCTGGGCTTGCCGCGGATGACGTGCTTGAGGGCGTAGGTCTTGCGGTCTTCCCCGCGCACGGCATAAATGGTGCTGCGGGCCCCGTGCCCCAGCGTGCTGAGCACTTCATAGCCCACAATCTCGGTGAAATGGGCCATGCAAGAACGATGCTGCTGTGGACACAGAGACACAGTCCCGGACTACCCGGGTGGGCCATGGCGGACGATCATCCCGACCGAACGCCGGCCGATCGCCGAAAGGGGCTGCCGGCAGAGCGCCCACCCGCCTCCGGGCGCAACGAACTGAAGTATAAAGCCTGCGTGAGGGGGGGGCAAGCAAACGCCCCGTCCACGAAGGGCGGCAAATCAACCCGGGAAAACGGCTTAGGGCACAAAAAAACCGCGTTCAAGGAACGCGGTTGGAGGGAGATCGTGGTTTTGGAAGGCCGCCGTCAGCTTCAGGTCAACATCAGCGCGAGCTGGCGTTGACGAGCTGCTGGCGGAAGCTGGCGACGGGGAAGAGACCCGGGTCGCGCGGGTTTTCGATCCCGCCTTGGACGAAGACCTGGTTCGCCGGGATGTTGAACCGCATCTGGAGCTGCTGGACCAGCCAGACCAGTTCCCGCATCTGGGCGGCGGTGGGAGCCTTCTTGGAGGGGTCGCCGATCAGGCAGACGCCGATGGCGTTGCGGTTGTACCACTCGCCGTTGGCCCCGGTGCTGTAGGCTCCGTCGGCCTGCTGGAACCAGCGCTTGCCGAACTGGACGTCGCCGTCGGGCTGGCCGTGGCCGTTGTTGATCACGAAGTGGTAGGCGAGCCCGCCCAGGCCGAGGCGCTCGTGCATCAGGCCGACGGTCTCGGCCGAGCCTTCCATCATCCCGCTGGGGTCGACCACGATCGCCGACCAGCGGCGGGTGTCGAGGGAGTCGAGCGAGTTGAAGAGCTTGTTCTGGTCTTCCTGGGGCGACATCGAGGTGAGGATGACCTCGGTGCCCGGGACGCGGGGCTTGGGCTCAAGGACCCAGAGGATGGCGCTGACCACCGTCATGCCGCAGATCAGGGCACCGAGCACGATTCGGGTTCGACGGTCCAGAATCACCATAAGTCACACGCCGGCTTGCGAAAGGAGCCGAACTTTCATCACTGATACGACAAAAACCCTATCGGCCCGGGAACGTCGCCGACTCTAATTTCGGCGCGATCGAATAACGGGTTTATGACGTTGGCCCCAAGTGCATGAAAATCACGGCTCTCCAAGCGGTTTAAGCCGGTCACGCAGCGCCGGCTCGTCGCCCCCGTAGGCGTTTTGCTGGTTCATCGGACGGCTCTGCCCGCGCAGGCTCAAGTAGCGGTCGTAGGGCGATCGCGGCTGGTTCTCTGGAAACAGCGGCTTCTCGCACCCAACGCCCACCAGCCCGACCCCGGCCAGCAAAGCCATGCCAATCACGCTGCGCACCTTCATTCCCGCATTCTAGCCCCCCCGCCTCACGCCCACAACGCGAGGGGTTCGTTTGGCCTTCATTTGCCAACATTTCCCCGAGGTTATGAGACGGTGGGGCCCTGTCGCGAGGTCCATCGCCCCTTGGACGTGCCACACCGCAGCCGAAGGCTGCTGTGTGCCGGTCAACCACAAGGCTCAGGACTTGCGGGTTGCTTTCATCGGTGAGCGCGAAGAAGTCCACCGGGAAATCCGGGGCGAACTGTTCACTCGCACATAGCAGCCTTCGGCTGCGATGTGGCACGTCCCTCGTCATGCGGAAACACAACACGGCAAGGCGCTCCGAAGCAGGCCAACCACGCCCGCCAGCCCCAAAAGCGGGTACCATCTCGGACTTTCCCCGCCTCAAGCCTTCGCCCCCGACTTCGCCCCCATCAACGCTCCCCGAGACGATCACCATGGCTTCGAAATGGTCCAAATCGCTGATCCCCACCGCCCGCCAGGTTCCTGCCGAGGCCGAGGTCCCCAGCCACCAGCTCATGCTCCGCGCGGGCATCATCCGCAAGCTCGGCGCAGGACTCTATGACTACCTCCCGCTGGGCCTGCGCAGCCTGCACAAGGCGATGGCGATCGTCCGCGAGGAGATGGGCAAGGCCGGGGCGATCGAGGTCCTCCTGCCCGCGATGGTCCCCATCGAGCTGTATCAAAAGACCGGGCGCGACCAGGCCTACGGCGACAACCTCTTCCGCGTGAAGGACCGCCACGGGCGCGAGAACGCCTTGGGCCCGACCCATGAGGAGATCATCACCGAGCTCGTGGGCGCCTACGTCGAGAGCTACAAGCAGCTCCCGCTGACGCTCTACCAGATCCAGACGAAATTCCGCGACGAGTTCCGCCCGCGCTTCGGCGTGCTGCGCTCGCGCGAGTTCCAGATGAAGGACGCCTACTCCTTCCACACCGCCGTCGAGGGGCCGGGCGGGCTCAACGAGATCTACGACGCCCAGTACGCCGCCTACGAGCGCATCTTCAAGCGCTGCGGGCTGCCCTTCCTCACCGTCGAGGCCGAGTCGGGCCCGATCGGCGGGTCGGCCTCGCACGAGTTCATGGTCCCCAGCCCCACCGGCGAGGACACCATCTTCGAGTCGGACAAGGGCAACTACGCAGCGAACGTGGAGAAGTGCGAGACGGGGCCGCGCTCGGCCACGCTCGACGCCCCGCCCGTGGGCGAGCTCGCGAAGGTCCACACGCCCGGCTGCCCGGGCATCGACGACGTCGCGAAGTTCATGAAGACCAAGCCCAAGAACATGCTCAAGTCGCTGGTTTTTGAAGTGTCTCAGATTACTCAGGAGCAAATGGGGCAACTCCGACTCAAAGCAAGTCAAACGGGTCGCGCAACCAGCGAAGGGTTTTTCGCAGAATATGTAATCGTCATCGTCCGAGGCGACCACGACGTCAACGAAGGCAAACTGAATACTCTGATCAAGTCGAAGTTCGGCAACAACGTGTCGATCAATCTCGCTGAACCCAACGAAGCCAAGGAAGACGGATTTGCGATTGGATATGTCGGTCCGCAAACCGCCATCTCGCATCCGGGCGTTTTCGTCTTCGTTGACCCTGATGCTGCCCAAGGCGGATTCTGGGTCACCGGGGCCAATGAACCAGATCATCACGTGAAATACTTCAATTGGAAGCGGGACGTAATTGATCCGCTTGGACCGGATGCTTCACAGAAAGTCGTGGTCGTCGACATCCGCAACGCCGTCGAGGGCGACCCCTCGCCCAAGGGCGACGGCGGCCTGCTCCGCCCGCGCAAGGGCATCGAGATCGGGCACGTCTTCAAGCTCGGCGACAAGTACTCCAAGGCCATGGGCGTCACCGTCCTGCTGCCCGACAATTCACGCATCAACCCGATCATGGGCTGCTACGGGATCGGCATCAACCGCATCCTCGCCGCCGCGATCGAGCGCGACTCGCCGGGCATGCGCGGCCACGACGAGAACGGCATCATCTGGCCGGCGGCGATCGCGCCATATCAGGTCGTCATCACCACCATCCGTCACGAGGGCACCGCCGCGGAGACAGCCGACCGGCTCGCCAAGGAGCTCGAGGCGGGCGGGGCCGACGTGCTGATCGACGACCGCGACGAGCGCCCGGGCGTGAAGTTCAAGGACGCCGACCTGCTGGGCATCCCCGTGCGGATCACCATCGGCGACAAGGCGCTGGCGACCGGGCAGGTCGAGGTCAAGGCCCGCAACGCCCCGGCGGCCGCGAAGGCCGAGCTGATCGCCATCGACGTTGCGGCGAAGACGGTGTTGGAGATGCTCAAGGGGTTGTGAGCGGCTTGGGACGTGCCGCCCGCTCCCGGGCTGGCGCAGGATTCCGGAGACCTGAAGATGCGAGTTTCGACATGCCGGTCCGCTCAATGGTGCGTCGTGCTGGCGGCTGTGCTGCTCGCGGGTTGCGGATCGCGTGGCCCGCGGACGACCAAGACCACCAGCGCCACGCTGAAGACGCTCGAGGCGCGCATCGAATTCCTTCAGCGCTATGTCAAATTTCGTCGCACATACGAGATTGGATTTCGACATCAATTTTTACAACGGTGAAGAGGGTCGCGGCGTGCCCGGCCCGTCCGAATGGGATCACCGCGTGGTCGCCACCGTCCCCGAAGCCGAGCTCAAGGCGTGGGAGTTGACGCCCGCGCTGAAGGAGGCCCCGGACAAGGCTTGGCTGAAGACCGTGCCGACCACGCTTGATCTCACGGGCGTCGACGAGTGGTACGGCAACGAACGCCGCTTCGTCGGGATCGACCGCAAGCGGCGGATCGTCGTCTACCGCAACTGGAAGAACTAGCCCGGCCGATTGCCTTGGCCCCGATTGAAGCCCGGCCATCGCCCCGCCTTCCGCCTTGCTAAACTCGCCCATCATGGCCGCCGTCTCCCCCACCGCCCGCGACGCCGCGGTCCAGATCGTGCGAACCCTGCGCGACGCCGGGCACGTCGCCTACTTCGCCGGCGGCTGCGTGCGCGACCGCCTGCTGGGGCGCGAGCCCAAGGACCACGACGTCGCCACCGACGCCAAGCCCGAACAGGTCCGCGCCCGCTTCCCCAAGAGCCGGTTCGTCGGCGAGGCGTTTGGCGTCGTGCTCGTGCGCCTGCTCCACCACGACGTCGAGGTCGCCACCTTCCGCAGCGACGGCGGCTACGAGGACGGCCGGCGGCCCACGGCCGTCCACTTCACCGACGCCCGCCACGACGCCCTCCGCCGCGACTTCACCATCAACGGCCTCTTCGAGGACCCGCTCGCCCCTCCAGATGAGGCGATCATCGACCACGTCGGCGGCCGGGCCGACCTGCGCGACCGCGTGATCCGCGCCATCGGCGACCCCGACGCCCGCCTCAGCGAGGACTACCTCCGCATGCTGCGGGCCGTGCGCTTCGCCGCCCGCCTGGGCTTCGCGCTGGAGGAGGCGACCGCCGCCGCGATCCGCCGGCACGCCGCCGACCTGGGGCGGATCAGCCGGGAGCGCATCGGGCAGGAGGTGTCGATGATGCTCCGGCTCGACTCGCGCGCCGCCGCGGCCAAGCTCATCCAGTCCCTGGGCCTCGACGCCGCGACGTTCCAGGAACCCCACGCCGACATCCCGCTGCCCACGCTCGCCGCCTTCGACCCCGCCGACCTGCGCGACGAATCGACCACTGAACCAAGCGCCACATCAATGAGCGGCACCGACAGCGCCGCATCCGCCGACCTCCTGCCCGCCGCCCTCGCCGCGTGGCTGATCGACCGCAACTTCCCCGCCTCGGCAATCAGTGCCGCCACCGACCCCACCCCCGCCGTCAACCGCTGGCGGGCCGCCCTCTGCCTGAGCAACGACGACCGCTCCGCGCTGCTGGCGATCCTCACGCTCCTCCCGCTCTTCGCCAAATGGCCCGGCCAGCGCGTCTCCGCCCGCAAGCGGCTCCTCGCCCGCGCGCACCGCCCCGCCGCCGTCGCGGTCTTCCGCGCCTTGGCCTCGCACCGCCCCGACGCCCGTGCCGCCCTCTCCGCCCTCGACGCCGACGCCCCCGCCCTCTTCGCCCAAGGCGTCGCCCCCGAGCCCTACCTCACCGGGGAGGACCTCATCGCCGCTGGCCGCCGGCCCGGCCCGGCCTTCAAACGACTCCTCGACGACGCCTACGATCTCCAGTTGGAGCTCGCTTTTCCCGACCGCGCCGCCGCCCTCGCCTGGCTTGCCACCCAGCCTTGAGCGTCCGCGGTCGATCCATCCGTTCACCCGCCCGCCGCATAGCCGATACAATCACGACCCCCATGGACTGGCTCTTCAACCACCTCACCGACCTGACCGACGCCGCCACCGGCGGCAACGTGCTGGTCATCCTCGTCGTCACCCTTCTCCTCCTGGGCGGCTTGGGCCTTCCGCTCCCGGAGGACATCCCCCTGCTGCTCGCCGGCTACCTCTGCTACAAGAAGCTCGCCTCGCTCGAGCTCATGCTCCCGCTGACCTTCGCCGCCGTCGTCGGGGCCGACAGCTTCATCTACCTCATGGGCCGGCGCTACGGCCACCTGGTCTCGCGCGTCCCGCTCCTCAAGCACCACCTCAGCCCCGACCGGCTCGCCCGCGCCCAGGCCCGCTTCCACAGCCACGGCGGGAAGACCCTCTTCGTCGCCCGCTTCCTCCCGGGCCTGCGCGCTCCGGTCTTCTTCACCGCCGGCGTCTTCAAGATCCCCTTCTGGAAGTTCCTGGTCTTCGACGGGACGGCCGCCGTCCTCAGCGTCCCGCTCTGGGTCCTGCTCGCCTGGCACTTCGGCGACGAGATCGACTCCGTCCGCCACTGGGCGAGCGACGCCCAGGCGGTGATCCTCGGCACGCTCGTGGTCGTCATCGCCTCGGGCCTGGTCTGGCATTTCTTCTTCAGCCAGCACGCCAAGGAGAAGGCCGCCGCAAAGGCCGCCGGTTCGACGATGCCCGGCTCGATCGCTCCTGCCGAGCCGGTCGCCGCCGGCGCGCCGGACCGCCCGAGCGAGCCCGCGCCGCCCCCGGCCATCCCGACTTCCGCCCAGCCTTCGCGCGACATCAGGCCCTGACCTTTCGCCCCGCGTCTTGCTTAACCGCGCATTTTGCCTATCTTCAATCCCATGGGCATGCGAATGACGGGTCCCAACCAGCTGCGAGACTCCTACCGCAAGGTGATGGAGACCGTCGCCCGCGCCTCCGAGCGGTCCCGCCGCCAGGCCAAGGACGTCTGCGTCGTCGCCGTCACCAAGACCGCCAGCCCCGACCAGATCCGCTCCGTCGTCGAGATGGGGCACACCGACATGGGCGAGAACCGCGTGCAGCACCTCGCCCAGCGGGTCGCCTCGCTCGACGAGTTCCTCTCCCGCCGCCGGGCCCTGGGTGCCGTCGCTTCCCGCACCGCCCACACCGACGTTCCCGCCAGCGTCCGCTGGCACATGATCGGCCACCTGCAGCGGAACAAGGTCAAGCAGATCATCCCCCTCGTCCAGCTCATCCACAGCGTCGACAGCCTCCGCCTCGCCGAGGAGCTCCACGCCTTCGGCTCTCGCACCGAGCGCACCATCGACATCCTGCTCGAGGTCAACACCAGCGGGGAGTCGCAGAAGTTTGGGATCGCCCCCCCCGCTGTCATCCACTTGGCCGAGCAGGTCGACACCATGATGAGCCTGCGCCTGCGCGGGATCATGGCCATGGCCCCATACAGCGACAACCCCGAGGACGCCCGCCCGGTCTTCGCCCGGACCTACGAGCTCTTCCAGGAAGTCCGCGCCGCGGGCGTCGCCGGGCAGCACTTCAACATCCTCTCCATGGGGATGAGCGGCGACTACGAAGTCGCCATCGAGGAAGGCGCCAACCTCGTCCGCATCGGCCGGGCGATCTTCGGCGACCAGGAACAGCCCGAGCCTCCGCAGGGCTGAAGCAGGCTCTGCGGTTTGGAGTTCCGCCTTCAGGCGGGTCTTCGACTTCCGTTCCCGCGCGAGATCGCGCCGTCACCGTTCACCGAAATACCCGCCTGAAGGCAGAACTCCGAACCTCCAGAACCGCGAGGTCGGGGGCATGTCGCGCTCGTGGAATTGCCCGCACCCCCGCTCACTCCCCGCGGGCGTGCCAGCCCATCAGCTCGTTCGCCTTCTTGCACGGGAACCAGCGGGGCTCGACCTCGCCCGTGCCGTGGAAGACGTGGTGGCCGGGGTTGACGCTGTAGTCGATCGCGGCGAGGAACAGCCTGCTCGTGTCCTTCGGGCCCATGTAGCACCAGCGCTGCTCGCGCCCGAGCTTGTCGATGTACGGCGCCGGGGGGCGATTGGCGAAGGTCTCGGCGTCGGTGGGCATCATGAGGCGCAGCGAGACGATGCCCAGCCATGGCGTCTGGTGGACGGCCATGTCGCAGAGGTTCTCGCCCAGGCGCTTGGAGACGCCGTAGGGATGCCAGGAGTCGGTGGGGTCGTTCTCGTCGACATGGTCGCGCAGCTCGACGCCCCGGAAGACGCTGAGCGTGCTGGCGGTGACGATGCGGCGGACGTTGGCGGACTGGGCGGCGAGGAGGATGCGGTAGAGGCCGCGGACGTGGACGTTGAAGACGGCGTCGAGGTCGGAGACGTCGCCGACGACGCCGGGGCGGGAGCCCATGGTGAGGTTGACGATGGCGTCCATGCCGATCATGGCGTGGCGGAGGAGCGGGAGGTCGTCGATGGAGCCGACGTAGCCGCGGCCGTTTCCGGAGGCGTCACCGACGGAGACGACGCCCGGGATGGCGTTGACGTCGAAGTGGTAGCAGGTGTGCTGGGCCTCGAGCGCGGGGCGGATGACGGTGCCGACGCGGCCTGCGCCGCCGATGATGAGGATGTTCATGGGGAGGGAATGGTACCCGCGGGGGCGAGGGACCGTCTGCCCCTCTCCCCCGGGTGCCCTGTTGAAACGCTCTTTCTGATCAGAGCCGGCGACTGTGTCGCCGAAGTCAAGGCGAGGCGGCACTCCGCCCGCGCGACGTGCGGGCGTCGTTGACGTCGTCAATCGCAAGTGACGCGCCCGGGAACAAGCTTTTTGGCGCAGGCCTCACGTGAAACCAAACGGTTCATGGCGGCCGGCGATTCGCGCGGGCGGAGTACCGCCTCGCCCGAACTTCGGACACACAGTGTCCGTCTCGGATCAGGCTGCGCCTGATTCAAGGAGATGACGCGTCACATATCCTTCTGCGAGTGCAGCGCGATGCGGTTGCCCTCGCTGTCGACGAGCACGGCGCGGAAGCCGTGGGGGCCGATGGCGTGGATGGGCTTGGTGACCTTCCCGCCGAGCTTCTCCGCGGCGGCGACGGCGGCGCGGATGCGCCCGTCGACGTTGAAGTAGACGAGCAGGCCGCGGTCGGAGGCGATGGAGGCCGGCTCGACGATCAGGCAGGCTCCGTTGCCGTCGTTGTGCTCGAGCACGGCGAACTCCATCTCGCCGAACTTCTCCTTGCTGATCTTCACCGCGAGCATGGCGGCGTAGAAGGCGATGGCCCGGTCGAGCTTCGCGACGGGGACGTCGAACCAGACGGCGCGGTTCTTGGCGGAGTTGTAGTCGCTCATGGGGGACTCCAGAAAGTGGCTGGCCATTCTGCGGTCGGGATCACATCAACGCCACGGGGTCGACGTCGACCGCCGTGCGGTGGTCGGCGTGGAGGAGCTTGCCGTTGCGGGCCGCGGTGAGCAGCCGCTGGATCGCCGCGGCGTCGGGGCCGAGGAGCTCAATCTGCTGGCGGAAGTAGCCGGCGATGCGGCCGATGGGGCAGGGGCTGGGGCCGCGGAGGTTGATTTGGCCGCCGAGCGTTGCGTTGCAGCCGGCGAGGCCGTCGGCGAGCTTCTGGGCCTGCTCGGTGCAGGCGATGTGGTCCTCGTCGCGGACGACGATGCGGGCCATGCGCGCCGCGGGCGGGAGGCCGACCTGCTTGCGCAGGGCGATCTCGTTCTTCGCGAAAGTCTCGTAGTCGTGGGCGGCGGCGAGCGTGATCGCCGCGTCGTCGGGGCTGAAGGTCTGCACGATGACGCGCCCCGGGTTGTCCTTCCCGCCGCGGCCGGCGCGCCCCGCCACCTGGGCGATCAACTGGAACGTGCGCTCGCTGGCGCGGAAGTCGGGCATGTGCAGCGCGGTGTCGGCGCTGATGACGCCCACCACGTGCACGTCCGGGAAATCGAGCCCCTTGGCGATCATCTGCGTGCCCACCAGCACGTCGATCTCGCCGTTTCGGAAGCGCTCGAGGCTGCGGTGGTAGTCGCGGGCCGTGCGCATCACGTCGGAGTCCATCCGCATCAGCCTCGCGCCGGGGAACTTTTTGCCGATCTCCTCCTCGACGCGCTGCGTGCCCAGGCCGAAGACGGTCACCTTCTTCCCGCACGTCGGGCAGTAGGTCGGCAGGAGTTGCTCGGCGGTGCAGTGGTGGCAGCGCACGAGCCCGCCGACGGGGAGGTTGGCGTCCTTGTGGTAGACCATCGTGGCGTCGCAGAGGTCGCAGTTCATCATCCACCCGCAGCGATGGTCGGGGCAGGCGATGTAGTTGGCGTAGCCCCGGCGGTTGAGCAGGAGCATCACCTGCCCCTTGGCCTCGAGGGCCTGCTGGATGACCTTCTCGAGGCGGAGGCTGAGCAGGTGGACGCCCGCGCCGCCGGTCATGCCGTAGCGCTTCCGGCGCTCCTGGCTCATGTCGACGATCTCGACGGTGGGCAGCGCCAGGCCGGCGACGCGCTCGGGCAGCTCGTGGAGGCGATAGCCCTTCTTGCCCGCGGGGTCGGTGGCGTTGTAGTAGCTCTCCAGGCTGGGCGTGGCCGAGCCGAGCAGGACGGGGATGCCCAACAACTGGGCCCGGCGGATGGCGACGTCGCGGGCCTGGTAGCGCGGGAGCTGGTCCTGCTTGTAGGAGGACTCGTGCTCCTCGTCGACGATGACGACGCGGAGGTTGGCGAGCGGGGCGAAGATGGCCGAGCGGGCCCCGACGACGATGCGGGCCTCGCCGTCGCGGATGCGGCGCCACTGCTCGTGCCGCTGGGCGGCGGTCAGGCCCGAGTGCATCACGGCGACGGCCTCGAAGCGCTCGACGAAGCGCGAGACGGTCTGCGGCGTGAGGGCGATCTCGGGGACGAGGACGATCGCGCCGGCGGGGACGGGGGCGGCGGCGGAGTCGGCCGATTTCGCGGCATTCGCGGCGCTCGCGGCATTCGCCGCGGTAAGCATCCGCTCCAGCACGCGCAGGTAGACCTCGGTCTTCCCGCTGCCCGTCACGCCGTGCAGCAGGTGGACGTGGAACCCCCCGCCGATGCTCGCGGCCATGTCGTCCACGGCCTTTTGCTGCGAGGGATTCAGCGCATGCGTCGACGTGGCCCGCGCTGTCGTGTCGTCGCGCCCGTCGGCGACCCCGCCGCGCATCGCCATGACGACCTCTTGGTGCCGGGCGACGAGCAGGCCCTTGTCGATGAGCTGGCGGACGGGAGCGATGCTCTTCGCCCCGCCGCGGTCGGCCAGGGCCTTGATCTCGATCCAGCGCTCGCCCGTGCCCGCGGCGGCGCGCGAGGCGTCAAGCACCGCGGCTTGGTGCTTCGACAGCCGGGCATCGCCCCACCACGGCTTGGGCTTGGGCGCGGCTTTGGTCGAAGATCGCCGCGATGGTTTGCTCGGCGTTTCGCCGGATGTTTCGGTTGTCGCGGCTTCCGCGGGCGGGGAGACTTCAACGAGCGGAACGACATCCGTCGATGGAGGGACTTCCGGGGGTTCCGGGGGCGCCGCCGCGCGTTCCGCCGCCTCGGGCGAGAGTCCGACCATCACCTGGGCCGTGCGTCCCACGCCGCGTTTCACGGCCGCGGGGAGCATCGTCGCGAGCACCATGCCGATCGGGCAGCAGTAGTAGCCCGCCATCCAGGTGGCGAGCTCCATCAAGTCGGGCGTGAGCGAGATGCCCTGCCGGTCGCGGGCGAGGATGGCCTTGACCTTCGCGGGCTCGAACTCGGTGTGGCCGTTGATCTCCAGCACGTAGCCGGAGACCGACTTGTTGCCCCGCCCCAGCGGGACGACCACGCGCTCGCCCACGCGCAGGTCGGCCAGCGCGGCAGGCACGGCGTAGGTCAGCCCCGCGGCCGACGCGTCGATCCCCTGCTCGAGCGCGACGCGGGCATAGAGGCCCGAATGGGCCTCGCGCGCATCGGCGGCGGGTTCTTCGAAGAGTCGGTTCATCTGCTTGATGGTATGCCTCGAGTCAGAAAACACTCCCGAATGCACGGTTGAATGAATGCCCGCGGAACGGCGTCCCTCGCTTGCCCCTCTCCCCACGGGAGAGGGTGGCACGGCTGTACCCAGCCGTGACGGGTGAGGGCGTGGGCAAACGGAAACTGTGAGCCATCGCACATTGCCTCTTGTTGGATCGGGCGTCGCCGTTGACTCACGTCCTCACCCGGCCGGAGTACCGGCCACCCTCTCCCGGAGGGAGAGGGGCTGACGATCGCTCGTCCGCAGCCATCCGGAGCGAGGTCGATCGGTTACATTCTCGCCCATGTCGGATCATCCAACCAAATCCGAGCCCGGGGCCTCGCCTGCGCCGGCGCCCGCGCCCCCGCCCCCCGCGGTCCGCCCGCAGGATGACACGCCCGCGATGCGGCAGTACCACCGCTTCAAGAAGCAGCACCCCGAGTGCGTGCTCTTCTTCCGCATCGGCGACTTCTACGAGATGTTCTACGACGACGCCCGGCTGGCCCACAAGGTCATGGGCGTCACCCTCACGCAACGCACCGAGGGCATCCCCATGGCGGGCGTGCCCTACCACGCCGTCGAGGGCTACCTCCGCCGGATGATCCAGGCGGGCCACCGCGTCGCGGTCTGCGAGCAGATCGAGGACCCCAACGCCCCCGCCCCCGGTGCGTCAACGCCCGGCGGCTCGGGCAAAGGCATCATCGACCGCGAGGTCACGCGCGTCATCACCCCCGGCACGCTCACCGACGAATCGCTGCTCGAGGAGGGGCGCGAAAACCCGCTCGCGGCGGTGGTCTTCCTCGCGGAGGGGGCGTCGGTCGCCTGGGCGGAGCTGAGCACCGGGGCCTTCCACCTCGCGACCTTCGCGCCTGCGGAATTGGCCGACGAACTCGCCCGTATCGCCCCGAGCGAACTGCTCTACGTCGAGACCGCCGACGCCCGCCCGCCCACGCGGATCAAGGACCTCGTCGAGCCGCTGGGCTGCGCCGCCGCGGGCAGGCCGGGCTGGCAGTTCCGCCTCGACGACGCGCGGCAGACGCTCTGCCGGCAGTTCGGCGTGGCCTCGCTCGCGGGCTTCGGGCTCACCGACGACGACCCCGCGATCGGCCCCGCCGGGGCGATCGTCGCCTACCTGCTCGAGACGCAGCGCAGCCGGGCCGACCTGGTCGCCGCGAAGCGGCAGGCGAACGCCGGGCCAAACGCCGACCCGAATGGCGCGCCGCCGCTCCCGCGCAGCCTGTCGCACCTCCAGCCACCGCAGCGGTTCGTCCGCTCGGACCATCTGGTGATCGACCAAGTCTCGCTGCGCAGCCTCGAGGTCGAGCGCACGATGCGCTCGGGCGGGGCCGACGGCAGCCTGCTGGGCGTGCTGCAGGACTGCGTGACGGCGATGGGGAAGCGCACGCTGCGGAACTGGCTGTGTTACCCGCTCTGCCGGCGCGAGCCGATCGTCGAGCGGCAGCGGATGATCGCGGCGCTGGTGGACGACGCGGCCTTGCTCGACGCCCTGCGCGCGACGCTGGGCGACGTGCAGGACGTGCAGCGGATCCTCGCGCGGATCGCCGTCGGGCGCGCGACGCCGCGCGACCTGGTCGCCCTCGGCCGCGCCTCCGCGCAGGCCCGGCCACTTGCGCTGCTGCTCGCCGACCGCCCGTGGATCGCCGGCTACCACGCCCGGCTTGCCGCCGCCGCGGCCCCCCTCTCGGCCCTCAGTGCCGCCATTGCCGCCGCCTGCGTCGATGCACCGCCCCACCACCTCCGCGAAGGCGGACTGATCCGCGACGGCTTCGACGCCCGGCTCGACGAATCGCGCGGCCTCCAGCGCGACAGCCACACCTGGCTGGCCTCGTACCAGAAGTCGCTGATCGACTCGACGGGCATCCCCTCGCTGAAGGTCGGCTTCAACAAGATCTTCGGCTACTACATCGAGCTCTCGGCCGCGCAGCGCGACAAGGCCCCGCCCGAGTGGTCTCGCAAGCAGACGCTCAAGAACGCCGAGCGCTTCATCACGCCCGACCTGAAGGACTTCGAGGGCAAGGTGCTCACCGCCGAGCAGCGGGCCGTCGCCCGCGAGGGGGAGCTCTTCTTCGAGCTCTGCACGGCGGCGCAGAACGCCGCGGGCACGCTGCAGGCCTTCGCCGACGCGGTGGCTGAGCTCGACGTGCTGGCCTGCCTCGCCCGGCGGGCGGCGCGCTTCCGCTACGTCTGCCCGACGATCGTCGACGCGCCGGTGCTGCAGATCCGCGCGGGGCGGCACCCGGTGCTCGACGAGATCCTCGGCGACCAGTTCGTTCCCAACGACGTGGCGCTGGGACGCGAGCCCGACGGCGCGGCCGACCCCGCCGCCTCGTCGAATCTCGGCCACACGCTGGGCCTCATCACCGGGCCGAACATGGCGGGCAAGTCGACCTACATCCGCCAGGCGGCCCTCCTCACGCTGCTGGCCCACACCGGCTCGTTCGTCCCCGCGGAGGCGGCCGTGATCGGGCTCTGCGACCGCATCTTCACCCGCATCGGCGCGAGCGACGAACTGCACGCCGGGCAGTCGACCTTCATGGTGGAGATGACCGAGACATCGAACATCTGCCACCACGCGACGCCGCGGAGTTTGGTGATCCTCGACGAGATCGGGCGCGGGACGAGCACGCTCGACGGGCTCTCGCTGGCGTGGGCGATCGCCGAGCACTTGGCCGACCGCGCTTGCCGCACGCTCTTCGCGACGCACTACCACGAGCTGACCGCGCTGGCGCAGCGGTTCGCCAACGTCGTCAACCTCAACGTGACCGTGCGCGAGTGGCAGGAGCAGATCGTCTTCCTGCACCGGATCGTGCCGGGCTCGGCCGACCGGAGCTACGGCATCCACGTCGCGAAGATCGCGGGGCTCCCGCATGCGGTGGTGCATCGGGCGAACGAATTGCTGTCGCAGTTGGAGGTGAACCACAACTCGCCGGCGGCGCCGCGCCCGAAGTCGTCGGCCCCGCGCGCTCCCGACCCGCAGATGTCGCTCTTCACGGAGTATCTGCCGCACCCGGTGGTGGCGTCGCTGCGCGGGATGGACATCGAGAAGCTTTCGCCGCTGCAGGCGTTTGACGCGCTTCGCCGGCTGCGCGACCAGGCGACGACGGATGGGTGAGGCCGTCGTGTAGACCCGTCTTGTTAGCCGGAAGCGCAAGCGACGGGACGGGGGTCGATCAATTCACAGCCGGGCCTGTGATTGCGAGCATTTCGTCCCACGGCGGAAAGCTGCCGACAAAACCTGAAGATGTGGAGATGTGGATTGGCCGCGACCTGTGATGTCCATCCCGGCGGTGAATCGGACCACCCCTGTCCCGTCGCTTGCGCTTCCGGCTAACAAATCCATGTCGCCCGCCTCACTTCCCCTTCGCCTCGTTCCCCTTCCCATCCAAAATCGCCTCGATCTCCTTCTTCAGGTCGGCCTTCGTCGTCGGCTCGACGCCGACGTGGACGTTCACGACCTTCCCTCCGGAGATCACCACGGTGGTGGGTATCCCGCTCACCTTGTACGACGTCATCACCTCGCCCTGCTTGTCGAGCAGCACGGGCAGGTCGATCTTCGCCATCGCCATGAAGCGCTTGATCTGCTCGGGCGTCTCGCGCTCGTTGATGGTGTAGAAGGCCACGTCCTTCTTCCCCTCGCGGGCCCACTTGGCGACGTCTTGCAACTGCGGCATCCACGCGGCGCAGGGGCCGCACCAGGTCGCCCAGAAGTCGAGGACGACGACCTTGGCCTTGTCGTCGGCGAGCTTGTAGGCCTCGCCGTCCATCCGCGCCAGGGCGACCGCGGGGGCCGCCTGCCCGACGAGCTTCTCCGGGCCGTCCTGCTCCGCGCCCGCGCCGGGGCCTGCCCCGGGCTTCTCGTCCTGGCCGAGCCACTTGGGCACCGAGGCGATCGCCTCCATCCCCGCGACGTCCATCGTCCACGGCTTGTCGTCCGCGCTGGGCGCCTTGGGCGAAGCCACGATCGCGTAGGTCATCCGGCTCATCACCCCCGCCTTCACCGCCTCCTCGGGCAGCCGCCGGTCGAAGACCACGCGCGAGACCAGCCCGTTCTCGGGGTCGAGCCGAAAGGTCAGCGTCCCCAGCTCCGCGTCGGCCTGGATGCCCGCTCGCTTCTGCTCGTCGGCGGGGAGGACGGTCACATCCTTCACCTGCCGCGTGTTGAACGGGGCCCACGGGCTCGCGAAGCCGCGGATGAACTCCTCCATCGGGTCGGGCGAGAGCAGCAGGACCAGGTCTGCCGCGGGAGGCGGGGCGATGTAGGGGAACGTCTCCTTCAAGGCGGCGTAGGCGAGCGACTTGGGGGCGGCCACGTCGAGGTACCGCCCGGGGATCTGGTTGCTCTTGACCATCAGCCGCTTGTCGTCGCTGACGAGCACGATGTCCGGCCGCTCGTAGCGCAGCTTGTTCCCCGCCCGCTCGAACGACGCGCGGAAGACACCCGCCTGCGTCGTCGTCCACCCGCGCTCGCTCTGGATGTTCTCGAACTTCACCTCGGAGACGTAGCCCGGCAGCGCGGCGTAGGCCTTGACCAGCTTGGCGAGCGCGGCGTCACCCGCGGCGTCGGCGCGGGCGTGGCCGGCAAGAAGCGTCGCCATGAGCGAGAGGGCCGTCGTCAGAGGCAGGGCCCACCCGAATCGGCGAGCCGTCGTCCGTGCGCGTGTCGACATGATGCGTCTCCGAGTCTGAGTTCGATTTGGATGAAGCATCCAGTCTATCCAGACCGGCGTCGGGTTCCCATGGAAGAATGGGAGGTTGAGGTTCTTCGGAGGCCGTGCCACATCGCAGCCGCAGGCTGCTATGTGCGAGTGAACAGTGCGGCCTGATCCCCAGGGGGTTTCCCACGTCCGCCATCATCAGCGCCCCGATCGGCCGCAAGACCCGCCCCATCGTGAACCGGCACACAGCAGCCTTCGGCTACGGTGTGGCACGTCCAAGGCCGATTTCCATCGCCGCAGGCCATGGTTTGACGCCCGTTTGCCCCCATTCCCCCCTCCCACTACACTCCCCCCTCCGCCCGACCGGTCGCGTGACCGCCTCACGGGCGCTCATCTGATCTGGAGCCACCGACCATGCCCGCCTCCCTCATCGCCCCGCACGGGGGCGTCCTTGTGAACCGTATCGTCGAGGCCTCGAAGGCCGCCGCCCTCCGCGCCCAGGCCGCGACGCTGCCCGTCATCACCCTCAGCGCCAAGCAGGCCTGCGACCTGGAGATGATCGCCATCGGCGCCTTCAGCCCGCTCACCGGCTTCGTCGGGCAGGCCGACTTCGAATCGATCTGCAAGCGCACCCGCCTGGCCAACGGCGTGGTCTGGCCGGTCCCGATCACCCTCGCGGTGGACGACGCGACCAAGGAGTCGCTGGGCGACCACCGCCACGCGGCTTTGAAGCACTCCGACGGCACCCTCCTGGGCATCATCGAGGTCCACGAGGTCTACGCCCACGACAAGAAGCTGGAGATCCCCAACGTCTTCGGCACCGAGGACCCCAAGCACCCCGGCGTCGAGGCCGTGCTCAAAGAGGGCAACTGGTGCGTCGGCGGGCCGATCGACGTGCTGACCGTGACGCCGGCGAAGGAGCCGGGCGAGCAGTTCACCGAGTACCGCCTGACACCCGACGCGGTCCGCAACGAGTTCATCAACCGCGGCTGGTCGACCATCGCCGCGTTCCAGACCCGCAACCCGATCCACCGGGCCCACGAGTACCTCACCAAGTGCGCGCTCGAGATGACCGACGGCCTGCTGATCCACCCGCTGGTGGGCGAGACCAAGCCGGGCGACATCCCCGCCGACGTGCGCATGGACTGCTACAAGGTGCTGATCGAGAAGTACTACAACCTGAAGCGCACGATGCTGAGCGTGATGCCCGCGGCGATGCGCTACGCCGGGCCCAAGGAGGCGATCCTCCACGCCCTGGTGCGCAAGAACTACGGCATCACCCACTTCATCGTCGGGCGCGACCACGCCGGCGTGGGCAACTACTACGGCACGTACGACGCGCAGAAGATCTTCGACCTCTTCAAGCCCGAGGAGATCGGGCTGACCATCCTGAGGTTCGAGAACACGTTCTATTGCAAGAAGACCAAGGGGATGGCGTCGGACAAGACGACCAACTCGGCCCCGGAGGACCGCGTGTTCCTCGCCGGGACGAAGGTCCGCGAGATGCTCAAGGCCGGGCAGCGCCCGCCCGAGGAGTTCAGCCGCCCCGAGGTGGCGGACATCCTGATGGCGTCGAGCTGGGTGAAGGGGTGAGCCGCCTTCGGGCTGGATGACCCACTCGAAGTCGAAGAACTTGTGAGACGCGTTACCAAGCCGGGGACCATGGGGTCCCCGGCTTTTTTTGGGCATTTTTTGTCGCGATCATCGTCAACGTAGGATGTCGTGCGATTCACTTCCTCCGGCCGTCAACACGGTTGCGACGGTTATTCCCAACGAGACAACCATGACCCTCCCCCAGCGCGCCCTTGATGCGGCGACCCACTTCGCGGACCTGATGATCGACCGCGGCCGGGACCGTTATGGCCCCAAGCACTCGCCGCTCTTTGTCGGCCAGCTCAATGCGCAGACGCACTCATTGCCCGAGTGCACCGCGGCAGACCCTGGCCTGCTCGCCGAACAGCGCGAGGTCGAGGGCTGCTGGCCGTCGCGAGTGAATCTGCTTTTCGACTTCGGCTTGCTCGACGCGCTTCGCGGCCTGACGGGCGTCAGCGGCGACCCGCGCTACGAGGTCGCCCGCGTCGAGCACCTCTCGCACCTGCTCGGGCATTGCCGGCACCCCGTATCGGGCTTCATCCCCTGGGGCGAGCATGTGGGCTTCGACGTCGTCGCCGACGAAATCCGCATGGGCGACTACAAGCGGTGGCACGAGGTCAAGGTGGCGGCGATCCCGTGGGACGACCTGTGGGAGGCCGACGCCTCGGCGACGCGGCATGAGATCGAAGTCGCCTTCTGGAGCCACATCTGCGACGAGGCGACGATGACCTTCAATCGCCACGCCGAGATGGACGGCCGATCGAACCGCGGGACCGAGCCCTGCAGCCTCGCCTCCAGCGGGGGCATCTACGCTGAGGCCTGGGCGTGGCTATATCGCCGGGCGGGCGAGCGTAAGTTCCTCGACCGATCGCGGGCAATGATGAGGCTCTACCGCGGCGGAGTTTCCCCTGCCACGGGCCTCTTCTGTTCGAGCGAAGACCGCCCGACGGAACTCTGGTACGGCGACGTGCTGGACTACGGCTGCGCGCTCCTGCGCATCGCCGAACTTTTGGAGGAGGATCGCGACGCGCTGCGGGGCGAGGCGGTCGCGATGTTCCTCGCCTACGACAGGCTCGCCCGCGACCCTGACGGCACGGGCTACTTCGACACCCTCGACATCACCACCGGCAAACCGGTCATCGGCGCGTCGCGCCATTACCCGACCATCCAGCGCCCCAGGCACCTCGAGACGTGGATCGCCCGCGACAATTCCATCAAGCTCGTGACGCCGGCGATCACCAGTGGCTTCGCCTTCGCCACCACCGGCGAGGAGCGATTGGGGGCGATGTTCGACCACACGATCGGCCTGCTGGGGATTCCGCAGCGGACGCGCGAGGCGGAGCCGATGATCGCCGGGGACGTCGCGGGCGTGATCCTGGCGCTCGCTCACGCAGCCCGGCGGAGCTTGCGCGAGGAGCGCCTCGCCATCGCGTCGATGCTGGTCGAGCACGCGCTGAAGCACAATGTGCACGAGAGCGTCATCACCTCGGGCTATCTGGGCGATCGGCGGTATTACTCGGCCCGGGCCGGGTGCAGCGACCTGGCGGCGGCGTTGCTGGCGTTCGCCATCGTGTCGCTGCGGCTGCCCGTCGAGCCGCCACCGATTCGCCAGCCGCTGGGGGCGCTGGCGTGGTAGTGGAGCGGTCTTGCGAGGGGGCGGGAACGACCTTGAACCTCACGGCGGGATTGACCAACGCGCCCTATTGGTTCTTCTGGCGGAATTGATTGGCCGGGCTCGTCGCGGGCTGCGTCGCCGCCTTCGCGCTCGTCTCCCCCGCCCGCTTCCACACCCGCACGTAGTCCACCTCGAACTCCGTGGGGAATCCCTCGGCCTTGGGCTTCATCGCGTACGGGTTGCGCAGCCCCAGCGAGACGATCAAATCCAGCGGCTGGTCCCAATACTCGTTCTTGCGCACCCGCACCTGCTTCCCGTCGCAAAACCACTTGATCGTCTCGGGCGTCCACTCGATCCCGTAGACGTGGAACCCCTTGCGCGGGTCGGCCTTCATGTCCCAGGGCCCGATCTCCGCGATCCGCGGCCCCTTCTTGGGAGGCGTCGGCGGCTTCTTGTCGTCGACGGGCAGCGGGGGCAGCCTCGGGTGGCGGAAGACGAAACAGTTGGCCCCGTTGACGTTCACCCAGGGCGATTGGGTGAGCTCGAAATCCATCTCGGTCCAGACGTCGGGCTCGGTGCGGAAGAGCCAGAAGGCGGGGCTGACGCCGGGGTAGAGCGGGGCCGTCTTGAGGCGCGCCTCGAAATAGCCGTAGCGGATCGGCGGGGCCTTGCTGCGGATCTCGCCGGAGGTGTAGAAGAATTTCTTGCCCTTGCGGTCGTGCTCTTTGTAGTCCATGCGAAGCTTGATCAGCCCGCCCTCGACCCGGACGTTGTCGGGCTCCCACGACCAGAGGCCCCAGGAGGGAATGTGGTTGTCCCACTTGTCGAGGTCGAGCGACGGGGCGTTGAACTCGTCGGAGAAGGCGGGCTGGAGGACCCACGGCGACGTGGGCTGGGTGGCGGGCTGCCCCTTGGCGTCGACCTTGGCGGAGAAGGGCTGAGGGGATTCGGAAGGTTGCGAGGATCCCGGGCTTGTCGGGGCGGTGGTTGGCGCGTCGGCAGCGACGGCGAGGGAGACAAAGAGGAAGAGCGCGAGCGGCGAGCCCGTGAGAACCTTCGACTTGTTCATGGGGCGTGGCCTTTCAGCCGTTTGTCTGGTGCCACATGTCATCGTACTCGTGACATGTGTCTTGGGTTGACGTTCGAGTTCAACCCGACAAAGGGCGTCCATGCCCCTTGAAACGCCGATCATTCGAAGTTGAGCGCCGAAGTTCCCGCACGGCCTTTTGCCGTCCGTTCACCGGCACATGTCACGAGTACGACGACATGTGGCACCAGAAACCGCGTGCGGCCGAAGCCGTCGCTTGCGCGTCCCCCCATCAAAAAACAGCGGCGGGCCTCACGACCCGCCGCTGCTGGATGACTGCGTTGACGTCGGCGAACTCACTTCGCGGCGGGAGCGGCCGCGGGGGCCGTCACCGGCTTGCGCGGGGCCGTGCGGATGGCCTTCTCAAAGCGGTCGGTCAAGTCGGGGTAGATGCCCTCGGTCGACTCGATCGCGTCGCGGTATTTCGCGTCGGACGAGTGCTTGGCGTAGAGGTAGACCGCCAGGTCGTCGAGGCTGTTGAAGGAGAGGTCGGACGAGCTGTTGATGAAGTCCCAACCGCCCGCGGCCGCGACGGCGATCTGCCGCCCGGTCTCCTTGCCCGCCATGCCGCCCAGCAGGCCGCCGGCGATGGGCACCTGGTTGAGGGCCATCTCGCCGCCCTTCTTGCCCGCCTCCTTGCCGACGTTGCCCGCGAGCTTGGCGAGGATCGCCTTGTCGACCCAGGGCGTAGGCGTGCCGTTGGCCTTGTAGGGCGACATGTACTTGCCGGTGTTGCCGCTGATCGGCGTGGGCAGGAGGACCTCCTGTGGCGTGGGCATCGGCGTGGCGGCGGCACAGCCCACCAACGTCAGCGCGCCCAGCAGACCCACGATCGCCATGATCCGACTGCACCGTTGAATGACCAAACCCATTTCAGATTCTCCGTGATGTATGCGACCCACCGTCGCGCGGACGCATCGGCGCCGCGGAACAAAGACTGGCTTGATTATCGGCTATTGTCGCGCGCGGGAACAATGCGAAGACCGCCTGAAGGCGGAACCACGAGCCAAAAGCATCCACCTCCTGCCCCCGCTCTGATGCCCTGGCAGGTATGGTTATCGACCGCAGGCCTCCGCGCGGCGACTGACGCGCCGCGCGGCAGTTCCCCGACTCGCCGCAGACTCCCCACAGACTCGCCACAGGAGAACCCCATGCCACGCCCCTCTCGACCGGGCTCGATCCGACTGGCCGGGCTGATCGGACTGATCACGACGCTGCTCGCCGCCGCCCCCGCGGCCGCCGCGCCTGCGCAGACCCCGGCCACCAAGCCTGCCGCCGCCGTCTCCCCGATCCGCAACATCCTCGCCGACTACGACGACGAGCTCCGCGGGCCCGACAAGCGCGTCGACGCCGACGCCATGGCCGCTCGCCTGAAGGAGCTCGGCGTCAACACCTACTTCTGGCTGATCTGGCACGCCCCCACCGATTGGGACGACCTCAAGCTCTTCCTGCCCAAGGCCGCGAAGGAAGGCATCGACGTCTGGGTCTATCTCGTGCCGGCGTCGGAGAGCCCGCCGCGGACGGGTCTGTGGTCCGAGCCCTTCCGCCTCGACTTCAACAAGTGGGCCGAGGAGATCGCGAAGCTCTCGCTGCAGCACCCGAACCTGAAGGCGTGGGTGGTCGACGACTTCACGGGCAACTTCAAGCCCGAGGATGTGCGCGGGATGCAGGCCCGCGCGAAGGCGATCAACCCGCGGCTGGCCTTCCTCCCGCTGCTCTATTACGAGGGTCGTATCCTCTCGCGCCCGTTCATCGAGGACTACCACGACATCATCGACGGCGCGGTCATCGCCTACCCCAAGGACCGCGGCGACATCGAGCGGGCCTATTCCGCGCTCAACGACGGGCCGATCGCGGTGGGCAACGAGTTGTTCCACCCGTGGAAGCATCCCGCGGCCGCGGGCGACTTCGTGATGGCGAGCAGGACGGTCAAGGTGCTCCCGGGCGGGAAGCAGGTGGTCCGTTTCCGCGAGCGCGACGACTTCACCGGCCCAACCGCGGGGCATCACTTCAAGCAACTGCTCGTCGACGGGCAGGTCGTCTGGGACCAGGACATCGCGGGCGGGAAGGACGATTGGAGCCCCGTCGAAGTGGACGTCTCCGAGGCAGCGAAGGGGAAGACGGAGGTGACGATCTCGCTCCGGCTCTTCGCGAAGAAGGGCTGCGGCGACTTCGGCGTGCGCTGGTTGGTCGAGGATCTGAAGGCCGAGGGGCTGGAGACGGGGAAGGACCTGGGCGCGCCCGAACAGTGGAAGGCGACGAAGCAAGGCGGGTACGAGACGGGCTTCGGCGGCCTGCCCAAGCCGGCCGACCGCAGGTTCAGCCTGCCGCTGATCGTGATGACCGCGGCCTCTGCGAGCGAGTTCGGCGACCGGCACGGCAACGCGACGCCCGCCCGCGTGGCGGAGTGGCTGCGCATGTCGCTCGAGGCCTTCCGCGACGGGAAGTGCGCCGGCGTGGTGACCTACTGCCTCGACAAGCGGCCGGACAGCGCCTACTTCGAGCCGGCGAAAAAGCTGTTCCAGGAGTTCGCGGGGAAGAAGTGAATTCGCCTCACACCGCCACATCGATCGTGCGCGTCAGCAGCGTCTTGCACGGCCGGCCCTGCGCGTCGGGGTATTGGAAGTCGGAGTGAACGACCAGGGCCCGCGTCGCGGAGAGCGCGATCAATCCCGAGTAGGCGCAGGTGCGCGTGTTCTTGTGCGGCGTGTCGCTCCCGGGCTCGACGAGGACGACGCGCGGGGCCCACCGCGCGCCGGCGGGGTCGCTCGTGGCGCGGAGGAAGAGGCCGGGCCGGCCATACGAGGCGAGCGTCACGCCCGACTTGAGCGTGAGCAATTGCGGCCAGACGCCGCGGTCGTCGAAGACACGGGGCTGCGACCATGTGACGCCCCGGTCGAGCGAACGGGCGGAGTAGATCGGCGCGAGGTCGTTCCCGCCGTTGCCGTCCTCGCTGCGCAGCAGGGCGAAGAGCGAGCCGTCGGGGAGTTCGACGATCTGCGGCTCGGAGAAGCCGTCGCGGGCGTCCCAATGGCGGTCGGAGGCGGCGTCGGACCAATAGGGGATCGAGCCGATCTCGCGCCACGTTCGGCCGAAGTCGAGGCTCTCGACGACGACGGTGAGGAAGCCGCGTTTGATGACGTTCCCGCGGCGGCCGCCGAACTGCGGCATCTGGTAGAGCGTGGCGAGCAGCGCGCCGTCGCGGGCGACGTGCATCCGGTTGTGCTCGAAGAACGGGACGACCAGCAGGTTCTCCGTCACGGTGCGGACGTCGGCGGCCTCCTTGAACACCACCGTCGCCCACTCGCGTTCCCAGGTCGAGCCGCCCTGCTTGAGCCGAAGGATCGGCCAGGCCTTGGCGAGTTCGGGCGGGAGCGCGTCGGCGCCGAAGTAGGCGAAGTCCTCGTAGCTCGAATGGCGCGAGGCGATCGCGGGCGGAAGGTCCAGCCCGGCGACCGGGACGGCCTTGGCGCAGTCGGCCAGGATGCGGTCGCCATTGGGCAGCGGCAGCCCGCCGGGCGAGGCCGGGGCGTCGACGCGCTGCCAGGTCCGCCCTTCGTCGCGCGAGACGGCATGGCCGTTGGTCGAGCCGTAGGCGGTGGCGGAGTCGGCGTGGAGGTGGAAGGTGATGTGCAGCGACCCGTCGGCGAGGCGCTCGATCCAGGGGAATTGGTACGGGCCCCAGCCGGTGACGTCGGGCGCGGCTTGGGCGACGAAGGCGGGTTGGCCGAGGGTGAGGGTGGGCATCGGAAGATGACTCGAAATGTATGCTGTAAATGTTGGCAAGCGGCCAAAGACGCCTTACCGAGACACCTTGCCATGGCCTGCAAGGACAATGACCTGGATTCGAATCATGAGGTCCATCTTTCCCACCGGACGAGACGAATCTCGCGCATTGTCGTTGCCGACACTCCAGAGTCCAGCGGCCGTGGTTTTGCTTCTGCTCACCATTTTCACGGCAATGGGATGCTCGCCCTCAGATCGGAATCTTGAGGCTCGCCAATATGCGATCGAGGAGATAACAAAACTAAAGCAACGCGTCGGCATCGAAGCCCGCCATCGCTGCGACGAGGCGATCAAACAATTGACGGACGCGCCGGGAGACAATCATCCACATGCGCTTGTAGCCCAGGTCACGCTCGCCAAGGGTCGGGACGAGAAACAATTCCTAGTCGTGAGCTATTTGAACCAAATGAAAAGCGGCGGCAATGTGCAGCTCCGTGTCGCGGAGCAGGGCAAAACGATTCCATTGGACCCGCCTCGGATGCGCGGCAAGGAAAACATGTACCGCGTGCTGATCATCCCACGCAAGCATGTCGAGGAATGCACCCAAGTCGACCTGAATGACGTTGTCGGAGCCGAACTTTCGATCGAGGTTGATGGGGTCGTCAGCAATTCGATCAAGGTGGAGGACGCCCGAGGCATCGTCGCGACGACTCAAGCGTTGACCGAGTGACGAGGAAGCCTCAGGTTGCCCAAAACTCCGGACTCACAGAGTCCGGCTCTGATCAGAAGAATCGCTAAAATCCCCCGCGATGAATCAGCCCGCCTTCACCCAGCGCCCCATCGAGGTCGACCAACGCGGGATGACCCTGCGCGGGACGGTCTACCAGCCGACCAAGCCGGGGCGGCACCCCACGCTCTTGCTGCTGCACCGCTTCACGGGCAACCGGATGGAGGCGGGGTTCATGTTCGTCCGCCTCGGACGGGCCCTCGCGGCGAGCGGCGTAGCGGCGGTCACGTTCGACTTCATGCACTCGGGCGAGTCCGACGGCTCGTTCGACCGGATGCTCCCCTCGGGCGAACTGGACGACGCTCTGAGGATGACGCGCTGGGTGCAGGCCCAGCCGTTCGTCGACCGCGCGCGGTTCGGCCTGCTGGGCTTCTCGCTCGGCGGGCTGGTCGCGGCCTGCGCCAGCGCCCAAAGCCCCCCGGCCTACAAGGCGCTGCTCCTCGTCGCCCCCACCACCGTCGCGAACCTCTGCCGCCACGCGGGCGACAGCGAGGCCTGCACGCCGGCGCAGACGCCGGTGATCATCGGCCCCCACGCGCTGCACCCCAAGTTCTTCGAGGACCTGCAGAAGCTCGACCCGATCGGCTCGGTGGTCCGCCACCCGCGCCCGACGCTGCTGATCCAGGGCACGGGCGACACGGCCGTCGCCCCCGCGGTCTCGAAGCAATACGTCGAGGCGATGGAGAAGGCCAACGTGCCGGTCGAGCTGCACCTGGTGCCCGACGCGGACCACAACTTCGTCAAGGCGCCGTGGCAGCAGGAGCTGGTGCGGAAGGTCGTGGAGTGGAGCGTGAAGACGCTCTGAGATGACGCCCTGAAACGAGAAAACCAGGCACGCGGCGCCTGGGCTTTGGGTTCGCACTTGTTTTTGTCGACGTCGGCCAGGATCGCCGGCTCGTCACGCCACCGATTTTTTCCGCGCATCGACCACAGGGTCGAACGGCGGCTCGGTGTCGGGCTCGACGTCGGCCACACGGGCCTCGGCGACCTGTCCGTCGCCGGCCGCGACAACTTCGCCCGCGGCGGCCTTCGTGGCGACGGCTTCCGTGTCCGTGTCAGCGTGGTCGATCTCACCCTGGATGACGGCGTCGTCGGCCGACGCTTCATGCGCCTCCTCCGTGACCTCGTCGTCCAGTTCCCCCTCGATCATGTCGTCGTCGGCCGCGTTGTCGTCCTCGAACACACCTGGCCGGGGCGGCGTGGGCATGTAGAGACCCGCGACGATCGCCAGCAGACCCGCGGCGACCAGCGGCATGCGCAGCCGGCCCGTGGTGATGCGGACAAGCCGGCTCTGCACGGGCTCGTAGTTGGGGTAGTCGACGCCCGGGGTCGGGAGCGGCCGCTCGAGCATGTCCTCGATCGAGAGGGCCGCCGGGGCGACCGGCCGGCCCGCCAGGGCGGGGATGATCAGCGGGCGGTCGGGCGTTCCGCCGTTGGGGCGCAGACGGTTCATGACCGGGGTGATCGCGGCCCCGAGCGTCGCGGGGGCCATGGGCGTCACGCCCTCGCGCTTCAGCCTCAGGTGGTGGTAGGCCAACTGCTCGAGCAGGACCGGGTCGTCCGAGGCCAAGGCCTCGTTGAACTGGCTGAAGCTGTCGCGCTGCTTGACCATTTGCTCGGTCTGCACCCGCATCAGGTCGAGGCGGTATTTGAGCTCCCGCCACTCCATCCAGGTGGGCACGAGCAGGGCCAAGCCGACGATCGCGAGGCCCGATAACAGGAAGAGCCACCCGGGCAAGGGGGCGAGGATGCGTTCGATGATGCGAAGAATGGGCCTGAACATGGCTGTCACTACGTCAATTATCGGCAGGGCAAGTCCGGAGGCGTGAGTCCAATTCACGCGGCTTGAGCGGAAACGATATCGGGCGATCGTCACAATCGCCACCAACGGACGCCAATGGATGGGGAAATCCTGTCGGCTGGGGCAAAAAGGCTTGGCATTGTTAGCCGGAAGCGCAAGCGACGGGACGGGGGTCAATCAATCAACGGCCGCGCCCGGGTTCGCATTCGCGTCCGGATTCGATCATCCGCGATGGCTGCGTCTCGATGTTCCAACCTGTGTCCCGGAGCGTCTTGGGAGAGCCATCGCGGCAGTGGTTTGGTCGACCCCTGTCCCGTCGCTTGCGCTTCCGGCTAACAAGAGGCCCCTTCTGAGCATAGAACCGCCCCCGCCGGGTATACTTCGGGACTTCCCATGCCCCCTCCGACCCCCGAAAACGACGCCCGGGCCTCGGTTTACCTCGAGACCTTCGGCTGCCAGATGAACGTGCTGGACACCCAGCTCGTCCGCGGGCAACTCCGCGCCCTGGGGTACAAGTTCGTCGACGACTGGAAGACGGCCGACGTGGTGATCTACAACACCTGCTCGGTCCGCGAGCAGGCGGAGAACAAGGTCTACAGCCGGATCGGGGAGATCGGCGTCCTGAAGCGCGAGCGCCCGGGGATCGTGCTGGGCGTCATCGGCTGCATGGCCGAGCGCGACGGGGCCGACATGGTCCGCCGACACCCGCAGATCGACCTGCTCTGCGGCCCGGGCGAGCTCGACAAGGTGCCGCTGCTGGTCGACAACGTGATGAAGACCCGCCCGGAGCGCCGCGGCGGGAAGCAGGGCGCGCAGATCGCCCTGCAGGGGAACACGCACCGACGGTCGACGACGCTCGCCGCCGCGGAGGACCAGCTCGAGATGCTGGACCTCTCGCGCAGCTTCTCGCCCGACGAGCACGAGGGCTCGGCCTACGTGCGGATCACGCGCGGGTGCAACAAGTTCTGCACCTACTGCGTGGTGCCCAACACGCGCGGGGCCGAGGTGCATCGCCCGCCCGAGCACATCATACCACTTCGACCACGCGGCGGAGGTGACGATCAACGGGTTGGTGCAGCCGCAAATTGGAAAGGCGTTTGGCAAGTCGTCCACGAAGCCCAGCGATGGAATTCCGGGGGCGGGGGCCGGGCGCATCACCACGTTCGCTCAGTTGCTCGCGCGGATCCACGACGAGATCCCCACGCTGCAGCGGCTGCGCTTCGTGACCAACTTCCCGCGCGACTTAGGCGACGACATCCTGCGAGTGATGGCGAGCAGGCCCCGCATCTGCCGGTACCTGCACCTGCCCGTGCAGTCGGGCTCCGACCGCGTGCTCAAGCTCATGAACCGCGGCTACGAGATCGCCTCCTACTTCGAGCTGCTCGAACGCGTGCGGGCCCACCTGCCCGACGTGCAGGTCGCCAGCGACCTGATCTGCGGCTTCCCCAGCGAGACCGAGGAGGACCACCGCGCGACGTGCGACCTGCTCGAGCGGGCGCGGTTCAAGAACTGCTTCATCTTCAAGTACTCGCCCCGCCCCGGGACTGCGGCGATCGACCGCTTCGAGGACGACGTGCCCGACGAAGTGAAGCGCCGACGGAACAACGAGCTCTTGGCGATCCAGGCGCGGGTCAGTGCCGAGGTGCATCGGGAGATGGTGGGCAAGACGGTGCGCGTCTTCGTCGAGTCGGTGAGCGAGCACGGGATGAGGTCGCAGAATCTCGGAGGGTCCGGGCTTCCGGGCGGCAATGTCACGCTGGGGTGGGAGAAGCCGGTGACGCAGTTGGCCGGGCGGACGGACGGCGACCTGATCGTCTGCTTCGACGCCCCGGCGGCCTTGGTCGGCTCGATCGTGGAGGTGAGGATCGAGCGGGCGGCGCCGCTGACGCTCTTCGGGCGGATGCTCGCGGAGCCGGCGGCGGTGTGAGTTGTGATTTTGCGGTCTTATAAGGTGGGTTGAGCGCCATCGCGAAGCCCACGGGTTGGGCGCACGATGCGCGGCGAGCATCTCGTCGCGCGAAAAATGCACTCCTTCTTGATCAGAGACGGGGACTGTGTCCCCGAATATCGGGCGAGGCGGTACTCCGCCCGCGCGAAGTGCCGCACTTGCAGGCACGCCACGATCCACGTTTGCGCCGCATCGAAAGCGTTCTTCCGGTGGCGCCATCGGCTTGACGTAGCTTGGATGGCTCCTGACGAGTCGCGCGGGCGGAGTACCGCCTCGCCCGGTCTTCGGACACACAGTGTCCGTCTCTGATCAGATGGATGTCCGGAATCCATCGCGAGTCCGTCATCGCCCCGCCCTTTCCATTGACTTCCCCTCTGCCCCGCGCGACACTGCGCCGCCCCACTCCTCTCGCGCGGAACCGCATCATGATCCGATCGTCGCTCCGATCGTCCCTTGCTCGTCTGGCGCTCGTCTCTCTGCTCGCCTCCATGCTCGTCGCCTGCGCCGCGGCGGGGCCGGCGCCGGCACAAGCGCAAGCGCAGAAACAAGAAACGCCGCCGGCGCAGCGTCCGCGACTGCTCGCGGAATTCGACCGACGCGTCGACGTCGCGCGGGACCAACTCGCGCTGGTCGAGAAGGCCGCCGACGCCGCGGCGCAGCGGATCGTGGCCCACAACGACGCGCTGATCAACGTCCCCTACGCGCCGCAGGGCACCTTCGCGGAGGAGATCCTCAACCGCGCGGGCGGGCTAGCCCAGGCGCTCCCGCCCGAGGAGCGGGCCAAGGCCGTCACGCCCAACGACGTGCTGCTCTGCAGCGCGCGATGCTGGGAGGCCGACGGCGCGAAGGTCCGCGCGATGGTCGAGCAAGGGCGCAAGCAAGGCTGGCTGATCGTCCTCTTCGCCTCGCGCGCGGGCATGCCCGAGGACGTGAATGTCGACTTCCTGATCGACAACGGCGCGAAGGCCGGCGGCAAGGACGAGGCCTCGATGAACGCGATCACCAACATCCTCAACGCCTGGCTGTGGTGCTGCGAATACACCTCGGCGCTGACCCGCGCGGGGAAATACCCCGGCGTGCTGCAGTCGATCCTCGTGCCCGCGTCGAAGGAGCACAACGCGGCGATCCAGAGCCCGCAGGGGCGGTATTTCCTGGGCAAGGCCGAGAAGTCGATCGGGAAGGGTCAGCTCGCGAAGGCCTACCTCGCCCGCGTCGAGAAGTTGCAGAAATCGATGGCGGAGCCGGCGATGCGGGAGTCGATCGAGAAGGCCGCGGACGTGATCGGCGATCGGCTCAAGGCGGACGGGAAGGTGGTGGTCGCGTCATGCACGCATTTCCTGATGGGCGAGGTGATGGCTCAGCCGGGGATCAAGTCGCGCACGCCGATGCTGGGCATCCAGGCGGTCTGGCAGAGCAAGGTGGCGTTCAAGAACAACGTCGGCCCGGGCGGGCTGATCCTGTGGTTCGGGTACGTCGGGATGAGCACGCCGTACGAGGACTACGGCGGCGCGATCCGCGCGATGGGCGTGCCCTTCGTCGCCTGCTGCGTGCCCGAGCCGGGGACGGCGAACGACCCGGCGGACGCCGCGGTGCGGATCGACTTGTCGTGGCGGCCACCCGACGCGGAGGTGGAGTTGCCGTTCCCGCCGGGGCGGATGGCCCCGGTGAGCGGGATCGAGCAGGGGTTGACCTACCGCTTGCTGGAGGAGGCGGTGGCGGCGAGGCTGGCGGGGGCGGGGAAGCCGTGAGGCGGTCTGGTGCCACATGTCATCGTACTCGTGACATGTGACCCCTCTGAATAACCCTCCCGCGGCCGCATCAAGCGTGACGAACCGGCCGAACCGCGTCAAACGGCGGGAAGAGGTGTGGAAAAGGCCCTTTTTCTTGCGTCTTGACGGCGCGGCGGGCAAAG
>JAPLMQ010000176.1 GCA_026386955.1 Planctomycetota bacterium | reverse complement strand
GGTTGACCGCGGCGGTCCCGGGCGGGGAGTTGGCGGGTGGGGGCGTCGGCACCGTTCCAACCGCAAGGAAGCGGTTGCCGGTGAAGACCAGGGACCGGATGTTGGTGATCGGGTCGGCGCCGATTCGGATCACCCCCAGGTTGTTGACGCTGGCGATGGCGCCTGTGTTGTCGCGGGTGATCCGGTAGAGGTTCGAGGTCGTGCCGCCGGTGGGGACGACCACGGCGTAGACGTCTTGGGTCGCCGATGTGGTCTGCACGCCAAGGGAGACGACGGTGCCGCCCAAGTCGGGGAGGACGAAGCCGCCGAGATCGGTGCTGGGCGCGAGGAGACCCGCGCGGTAGCCCGTGGCGTAGAGGGCGCTGCCAGGGCCTCCCGTGAAGGCGGATCCGTTGAGGATTGCGTCGCCCGTGCTGGTCTCGTTGATCTGCCCGATCCTGACGGCCGCTCCGCCGCCGACCGGCAGGCGGTAGAGGTCGCGGGCCACTCCGAAGGCGCCTTCGCCATAGACCGTGGGCGTCGCCCCGCCGACCGTGCCGACGCCGACGATGTTGAATATGCCGTCGAGGTTGGCGCCGACGGGGGCGTTGGGCGCCGGGGCCCCGGCGTTGAAGCCGGTGGTCACGAACGAGCCGTCGGGCAACTGGACCGCGCCGCTGACGTCCGAGATCCGGTTGGTGTAGGTGTCCTGGATCGTGGACGCGCTGCCGACGGAGGTGATGTTTCCGGCGCCGTTGCGGGTTGACACCACAAGCTGGAAGAAGTCGTCGGAGGTGCCGACTGTGCCGTTGTCGTTGCGGATGACTTCATAGACCGAGCCGTTGGCCCCTGTCCCCACGGTCAGGGAGAGAGGCACGGCGTCGCCGAGGGAGCCCTTGTCGATGGTGGGGATGAGGTTGCTGGCGTTCTGTGCGATGCCGTAGAGGTTGCCAGACGAGGGATTGGCCTCGATGGCGGACAGGCCGAGGATCGAAAGGCCTCCCACGAGCACGGGCGCGACGGAGCGGACCGATCGGGTGGTGGGATCGAGTTCGACCAGGAACGGGTTGCCGCCTGTGACGTCGATGGCCCAGACGCGGCCATCGGCTCCGACGGTCACGCCGGAGAACTTGCGCTCGCCCAGGTCCGAGGCGCTGAACGCGGCGCCCAGCGTCGGCGTCGCGAGGTCGATCGGATCGCTCGTCATGTCGCCGAATTGGCTGATGACGGAGCTGTGCGCGTTGGAGAGCGCTCCGATGGTGGTGTTGCCGATGGCGTTGCCGTTGGCGTCGCGGTTGGCGGTGTAGAGCGTCGGGATCCGGTTGGGGTCGAACTTGTCGAAGCCTTCGAGGTAGATCGTCTGGTTGCCGCTGCCGTCGAGGATCGGGGAGGCTGCCAGGGCGTTGATGTAGGTGTCGTCGCCGGCAAAGAGCGAGCCGGTGTAGTTGGGGAGTGGGACGTGGTCGACCTCGGTGGGCACCGACTTCTGATAGTCGAAGAAGCTGCGGTAGAGGATGTTGCTCAGCGAGTTGTCGTCGTAGACCGAGTAGAACGCGTCGCCGTTGGAGCTGCTGGAGTAACCCACGAGGCTGTCGGGGACGGCCCCCGCGACGGTGATGGGGTTCACGAACTCGCTGGGGATCGTGTAGTTGAACTGGTCGACGTATTCGTCCTCGACGAACAGCCGGGTGCCGCCGATGATCGGGCCGGGGAGGCCGCCGATCTCGGCGAGGCGGCGCTGGCCGGTGCCGAGCGTCTCCTCGACGGCGATCATGCGTCCGTCCTTCGAGGCGTCCATCCAGAGGACCTTGGCGGGGCTGAACGAGCCCGCGCTGAGCGCGTCATCCGGGACTTGGAGCGCCGTGGGATTGGAGGTCGCGCCGGTCGCGGTGTTGATGGAGATGTAGGTCTGCCCGACGGAGATCACCCCGCCGTTGGGTCCGCCGCTGGTCACCTGGATGCTGAAGGGCGTGGGGTCGCCCTCAAAATCAAGCACGGCCCGGAGCGAGCCGGAACCGTCGGGATTGGCGAAGGCTAGCGCCGCGACCGGGTTGACCACCGCGATGCTCCCCGGGCCCAGTGGGTTGGGCCGGCTGAGCGAGACCAAGGGCGTCGCCAGCACCTCGTCGGTCTTGCCGTCGCCGTTGAGGTCGGCGGGGGAGGTGCCGATCGTGTAGAGGATGTTGGGGTTTGTGCGGATCTGGATGTTGCCAGACGTGTTGTCGTCGTACAGGCTGTAGTAATGCCCGGTGGAGTCCGAGGTGAAGCCGACCAGGTTGGTGACCGGGTTGGTCGATCCGAGCCCCGCGAGGCTGCCGATGGTGGCGCCTTGGGGCGTGGTGGCGCGCGTGCCGGTCGAGGGCGCGGCGGTGTCGACCTTGATGATGCGGGCTTGGCCCGACGCGGGGCGGTCGAACGCCAGCAGGTCGCCCGAGGCGTTGAAGTCCATCGAGGTGATGGCGGTGTTGCCCGTGCCGACCTTGATCAGCCCGGCGCTCTCGGCGAGGAACGAGTCGCTCTTGCCGTCGTTGTTGGTGTCGATCGGGTCGGTGAGGCTGATGGTCACCAGGCGGTCCGTGCCGCTGGTGTCGTGGATCGTGCCGACCATCTGGGTCTTGGTGACGGTGGTGGTGGACGTCGTGGGGGTGGTGGTGGTCTGGTCGGGAGCACCGGTGCCGAAGAGGGTCTCGGTGGTGTAGGTGGACGACGCGCCCGCGGCGAGGTTGAAGATGTTGCGCAGGGCGAGGGTGACGTCGTACTCGTGCCCGGCGTCGATGAAGCCCGTGCCGGTGGTGTCGCCGTCGATCCGGTTGGCCAGGGGCGTGCCGGCGATGATCCGCGAGCCGAGGGCGAAGTAGTTGCTGATCTCGTAGCGGTTGTCGACGGGGACCTCGCCGCCGGTGGCGGTGATGCCCAGGAAGGTCGTCGAGGTCGAGGCAGTGCCGCCGCGGTCGGTCTCGAAGAGCGTGTCGCCGCCGGGCCCGGTGGCGAGGCGCCCGCCGCCGTCGATCAGCGTGCCGTCGAAGAAGAGGTCGCCGTCGATGTATCGGATGACCTCGAAGCTGTTGGCGGCGTTGCCGGTGTTGGTGATGGTGTAGGTCTGGGTCAGGGCCGACCCGGAGACCACGCCGTTGGTCAGGCGCGGGGCGACGGTCTGGACCAGGTCGAAGCGCAGCGAGCCGAAGGTGAAGGTGCTGGTGACGCTCCCGCTGGTCCCGCTGACGGGGGTGACGACGGTGCCGCCGGCGGAGCTGCCGATCGAGCCGGCGGTGAGGAAGGTGCGGCCGGAGGTGGTGCCGACGGCGATGCCCGACTCGAAGGTGGTGCCGGCGGCCGACTCGCCGCCGATGGGGGTGTACTCGCCGTCGGTGACGTTCGTGCCGCCGATGGCGGAGCCGAAGGAGCCGAAGGCGTCGGGGCTGACGATGATCGAGCCGCCGCCCGAGCCGGCGATCAGGGGCGGGAAGGTGCCCGCGGAGGAGCTCGTGCCGGTGGTGGTGCCCGTGGTGGTGGTCGTCGTCGAACTGGAGGTGGTGATCTGCTGGGTGATCTGGTGGATCGCCAGGGCGGTGATGTCGCTGGTGAGGTTCTGGGGCGTGCCGGTGTTGTTGAAGTCGATCTTGATCAGGCCCAGCGAGAGGGCGAAGCCGGTGGTGAGGTTGAGCTCGAAGAGCTCGCGGTTGGCCGAGCCGTTGCGGGTGCCGACGGTGTAGACCTTGCCGGTCTCGGGGTCGGTCTCGAGGGCGACGATGTTGAGGATGTTCGCGCCTTGGGAGTCGCGGACCACGCCGATGCGGTGCAGCGCGGAGACCACGCCGCCGATCCCCGGCTCTGTGCGGTTGAACTCGTAGAGCTCGAAGTAGTCGTCGTTGAGGTTGCCCGGCGTGCCGTTGTTGTTGCGGTTGACCGCGAGGATGCGGTCGGTGTCGGTGACGGTGGTGGCGACGAAGTTGTACGCGGTCCCCGCGGCGGTGAACCCGGTGACGGCGCCGATGGAGTCGGTCGGCACGGGCGCCTGGGCGTTGAAGCCCACCGCCTCGAGCACGCCCGAGCTGTTGGAGTCGATGGCGTGGATGTCGGCGATGGCGGCGCCCTGGGCGTTGGTGATCTTGCCCAGGCGGGTGGTGCCGGTGGCGGCGTCGCGCCCATTGCCCAACTGGTACAACACCAGGTCGCTGTCCTCCAGGTTGACGCCGTAGACCTTGCCGTTGGTCGTGCTCAGGCTGGTGTCGGGGGCGACGGTGATGGCGCTGAAGTTGAAGTCGCCGCCCAGGTCGCCGTTGCCGGCGGTGCCCGGGGCGTTGGGCTGGGCGCGGCTGGTGTAGAGCACGTCGTTGGCGGTGGGGTCGACGGCGCTGTTGTTGAAGATGCTGAAGAAGTGCCCGGTGGAGTCGGAGGCATACCCGCGGAACTGGGTGGGCACGCTTCCGTAGTCGGCGACCTGCGTCGAGGCCGCGGGCGTCGCCGCGTTGACGACGATCAACCGGCGGAGCCCGGCGTTGTTCTGGTCGATGGCGAAGAGCGAGCCGGTGACGTCGGTGTCCATCGCGACGATGCGGGTCGCGCCGCCGCCGACCTGGATCGCGCCGATGTCGGTGATCGCGCCGGTGTTCTTGTTGATCGTCACCAGCCGCTCGGGCGAGACGTGGCGGACGCCGTAGAGCGTCGACCCGTCGAGGCTGAAGGCCATCGCCGTGATGTCGTCGGTGATGCCCAGGCTGCCCACGAAGGACGCGGCGCCGGTGGCGGGGTTGACGCGGTAGAGGTTGCGGGTCGACGTGCCCGCGGTGGCGATGACGTAGAGAAGCCCGGTCGCCGGGTCGGCCTCGATGGTGGTCACGTTGTCGAGGACCTGCGAGCCGACCTGGAACGCGCCGATGCGGTTGAAGCTCTCGATCTTCCCGCCGTCGCGGCGGAGCGCCTCGTAGAGCAGGAAGGGGCCGCCCGTCCCGCCGGTGGTGCCGACCACGGCGTAGATCCGCCCGGCGGCGCTGACGGCCAGGTCGCGGACGTCGAACGTCCCGCCCAGCCCACCCCCGCTGACCGGGCCGGGGGTGAAGACGCTGCCCGAGACCATCAGCCGATTGGCGTTGACGTCGTTGTCGAAGATGCTGAAGAACCGGCCCGAGGCGTCTGAGGTGTAGGACCGCAGCGAAGAGGAGACGTCGCCCGGGAGGGAGAGCAACGACGACTGGGGCGGATTGGTGAGGTTGAGCTGGACGAGTTGCCGGCCGCCGCCGGGCGCGGCGTCGATGCCCACGAGATTGCCCGCGGTGTCGGTGTCGAGCCCGACCAAGCGGGTGTCGGCTCCGTTGACCTGGACGCGCGAGGTGCCCACCGGGGCGATGCGGGCGGTCCCGTCCGCGGCGGGGGCGATGCCGATGGTGACCAGCCGGTCGCGGTTGCCCGTGTCGCGGCGGATCGCGTAGAGCGTGTCGCCCGCGAGGTTGAAGGCGAGGTTGGTGATGTTGTCGACGACCGGCACGCCGTCGCTGAGCGTCCCGCGCGAGGTCGCCAGGCCGTTGGTCGAGCTGAGGGTGAAGAGCGATCGGCTCAAGGAGGCGGCGCTGGCGTAGATCGACCCGCCGCTGACGCTCAGGAACCGCCCGGCGGAGTTCCACGCCAAGCCCGCCAGGGAACTGGAGATCGTCGTGAGCGTGGCGGAGGTGAAGGCGGAGCTGTTGGCGGGGCTGCCGATGTTGATGCCCACCAGCCGCCGGCCGTTCGAGGTGTCGTCCACGCCGATGAGCAGGCCGTCGCCGTTGACGCCGAGCGACTTGATGTTCGTCGCCGACCCGCCGACGGCGATGTCGCCGACGGTCGTGAACGCCCCGTTGGGGCCCACGCGCAGGAGGCGGTCGGTGCTGCCCAGGCGGAAGATGGCGTAGTAGACGCCGCCTTGGAACGTCAGCGCCGTGACGGGGCCGCCCGCGGAGTTGAGCGTGAAGGAGCCCTCATGCACGGTCCCGAGGTCGGTGACCGCGCCGGAGGCCTTGTTGACGCCGAATAGGTGGTAGTCCGTCCCGGTGTCGATCGTGCCGATGGTCAGGATGCGATTGTTCGCGGCGTCGAAGGAGACCGCCAGTGCGTTGTGGATTTCGCCCCCGGCGAGGTTCAGCGTGGCGGAGCCCACGGCCGTGGGGGTCTGGGGCGAGCCATCGTTGTTGAAGCCCGTGCGGTAGAGTCGCACGCCCGTGTTTTCACGCGCGAGGATGAAGGCGGGGCGGGCGGAGTCGACCGTGTCGACGGTCAGGTCGATCGCGGTGACGGTCGCGCCGAGGCTGCCGAGGTTGACGCTGGGCGCGAGCTGGTCGGCGGTGTAGCCGACGGTGTAGAGCGTGCCGGTGCTGGGCCCCGCCTCCAGGGCGCTGACGCCCAGGATGGCGGCGCGGGTGGAGCTCTGGACGAGCGGGCCGAGCGTGGTGGCCCCGGTGGCTGTGCCGGCGGGGTCGAGCGTGATGCCCAGGAGGTTGAACGCCGGGTTGCTGCCATCGATGGCGAAGAGGCCGGAGTTCGAAGAGGTCAGGGCGCGGATGTCGTAGTTCAGGCCCAAGGTGCCCGAGTCGTACTTGGGGATCTGCCCGAAGCCCTTGGCGAGCCAGAGCTGGTTGGCGTTGACGTCGTCATCGTAGACGCTGAAGAAGACGCCGTCGCCCGCGGAGACCAAGCCCACGAGGTTGGCATTGACCGCGCCGAAGGAGGTCAGAGAGGTGGAGAGCTCGGGTTTGAGCGTGTTGAGATTCAGGACGCGGACCTTCGATTTCCCGGTCTGGTTGCGCCCGCAGGACGCCGCACTCGCACGCGGCGGTGTCGCGCACGACGGCCAGGAGCGAGCGGGTGTCGATGGCTCCGGCAATGGAGGAGAAGGTCAGGCCGCGGACCGCGCCGGTGACCGGCGCGCCGTTGTTGGTCAAGACGCCCGCGAGGGTGGCGACGACCTCGCCCCCGTCGGCGGCGTTGCCGTTGGTGTCGGCTCGCGTGGTGGAGACACGGTAGAGGCGCTCCCGCGTGGGGTTGGGCTGGGTGGCGTCGAGCCCGACGATGAAGAGGTCGCCCGCGATGGGGTCGGCGGTGATCGAGACGTAGCCGCCCGAGGGCGCGGTGATCGCGCCGCCGGTGGCGTTGGTGATCGTGCCGACCTTGGCGACGGCGGAGATCCCGCCCGTGGTGGCGTCGCGCTCGATCTTGTAGAGCTCGGAGGCCGAGCCGTTGAGGTTGATGGCGTAGATCGCGCCGCCGGGCGCCTCGGCGATCGACTGGAAGTTGTAGTTCGCCAGCAGCGACCCGCCGCCCGAGAGGTCGCTCTCGACGGCGGTGTGCGGGACCTGGTCGTAGAGGCTCTTGAAGAGCGCGGCGTTGAACGTGCCGTTCTGGAAGACCGAGTAGAAGATGCCCTGGGCGTCGGAGGTCAGCCCGCTCAGGAAGCTCGAGACCGACCCGGGGGCGGAGATCTGCGAGGAGGAGCCCGGCCCGGGGGTGTTGGTGGTGTCGATGCGGATCAGCAGGTCCTGCCCGCCGACGTTGGCGACGCCGTAGAGCACGCCGTCGGCCCCGAAGGCCAGCCCGTCGACGCTGTTGCTCAGGATCGTGTTGTTGAAGGCGATGAGGTTGACCGCGGTCACCAGGGCGGTGTTGGGGTCGATGGTGTAGACGGTGCGCCCGCCGCTGGCGCCGGGGCGCTGCCCGACGGTGTAGAGCAGCCCGGTGGAGTCGAAGGCCAGCGACTGCACGTCGGTGATCGGGGCGTTGGCGCTGTCGTGCAGGATGCCCTTGCGGGTCGCGCCCGCGACGTGCCCGGCGGAGTCGAAGACGATCTGGTAGATCTCGTAGTTCGCGCCGTTCTTGTTCACCGCGTAGGTCGGGTCGTTGGTGGTCTTGCCCACCGCCAGCGCGATGATGTTGTAGGCCGCGCCCAGGTCGCCGTTGACGGCGGCGGTGGCGGGGGAGGTCGACGTGGTGCTCTTGAACAGCGCGTTGTTGAGCTGCGGGTCGTTGAAGAGCGAGTAGCTGATCCCGTCGGGGCCGATGGTGTAGCCCACAAGGTCGCCGCTGTAGGTCCCCGCGCCGGAGACCTCCGAGACCGAGAGGGTCGAGCTGACGTTGCTGATCGGGCCCAGCGGGGTGACGTTGCCCGTCACGCGGTTGACGCGGAAGAGCTTGCGCTCGCTGTTGACGGCGAAGGCGTCGCCCGAGGTGGGGTCGATGGCGAAGGAGCTGACCGTGCCCATCGTCGAGGTGAGCGTCGAGAGGATGTCGTCGCGGAGCGAAGCCTGCTGGATCAGCGCCTTGACGGTGGCGGCGCCGCCCGAGGAGGAGCTGGTGTTGGAGAGCGAGTCGAAGCGGACCAGCTCCAGGACGTTGCGGACGCTGCCGGTGCCGACGGTGACCGAGCCGACGTTGAAGGCGTAGGTCGCCCCGCCGCCGTTCTCGTCGCGGCTGGCGATGGCGTTGAGGTTGATGTTGTCGCCCGGGACGCGGGTGATGCTGTTGCTGGCGTTGATCGGGTCGCTGATGGGGGTCGGGCCGATGTCCTGGATGCCCGAGCCGCCGCCCAGCACGGTCGTGCCGGTGCGTCCGATGGTGCTGCCTACGAAGCGTCCGGGCAGGTCGCCCAGGACTGCCTGGTTCTGGTCGTCGACCGAGGCGCCGATGAGCTCGACGATGGCGTCGCCCTCGATCCGGACGCGCACGGTCTGGTTGTTGGCGTCGACGAACTCGTAGACGTCGCCGCCGACCAGCGTGGTCAGCAGCACGCGCGGCTCGAGGGGCTCGAGCCGGTTGCCCATGGCGGCTGAGCTCGGCGGGGCGCTTGGCCCGGCGCTCGACGCGGCGGGCGGCATGAAGCCGATCGGGCTCCCTCCGCTTAGCCGACGGAGCAACGTGCGGGTGCCTCGGGACAACCTCGACCGACGCTTGCGCTTGAACATTCCAAGCTCCAGATAAAGAGCACACAGAGTCGCCGCCACAACCGCGCGGCGATTCTCTCTCCCACGCCGTTCGCCTCTGCGGGTCCCTTTCCGGGCGGATCCGGCGGCATCCATGCACGCGCAAACCCGGCAAGAAACCCCGACGCCCGAGGCGTCGATCGCTCACGGCCTGATCAAATTGGCATCCCCCGGAAGAGATCCACCCATTCCCCAACGCCCTTGGTTTCGGCCCTTGGTTTTGCTGCCCACTTTTGGATTTCAGAAACCGACTTCACGACACGCCCGATGCCGGTCACCGACCTGGACTTCACCCGACTCCGCGCCGTTCAACACCGTTCCTCACCGCACCGAACCGATCGAATCCTCCGCGGCCCTCGACCCGGCGTTTCGGGAACCACCGGCATGCCCCAGACTTTAACCATCCACCGGAAACACCGCTAGAACCGCAACTTCGTTCCCCATGGGCGCATCGTCGCCGTCCGCAGACCGCACACAGGCCCGCCCGTTTCATGGGGCGCGGCGGCGGGTCGCATCACGGGTTCCCCGACGGAGTGCCGGGGCTTCCAATGGGCTGGTTGACCGCGCGCCGGCGGGCGTCGATCTCCAACGTCCCGTAGGTCTGCTCGTACCGCACGACGGCCTGGTTCAACGCCAACGCCAGACGCTTCGCGGCCCAGGGGCTCAGCACGATGCGCTGGTCGATCTTCAGGCGGGCGGTGTTGTTGGAGGTCGGACGCAGCGGGCCGGCGAAGTCGAGGTAGATCTCCTCTGGCGAGCCCCAGACCCGCGAGGTCGTGCTGTAGGTGACGGGCGTTTGCGTGTCGTCGAGCTGGATCTGGAACTGTTGTCCCTGTTGCTCGGCGGCGGCGGCGCTGATGGTTTCAATCGTCTCGGAACCGATGTCCTTCGCCAAGATCGCCACCTTTCGATTGATGAGCTGTTCCGTCGCTACCCCGTCGCTGCCCGACACTGCAAAATTGCGGGCAAATTCCGGGTGCAATTCCGGGGTCCGGGTGTGATAAGTGCAAGAGTAACTGCCAATAACGGGCGTGTCAAGGAATGCCCAATCGTTGTTCAGGCGCGGCGCAAGTGCTTAATTTTCGGTTGCTGCCGACGCCCCCGGCACGGTGGTTTTTCGCCTTGAAACCACGCTTGGGCATGCGGTTGAACGCGGGCGCGGAAGCCCGTCCCGGCACTAAATCGGGACGCGAGTGACCCGCGGACGCGGCCCGGTCCGAAAACCTTGTGTAAAGCTGGGCAGGATTTGGAGTGAACGGTGTGCGGGGCTGCGCCTTGTTGGCCGGAAGCGCAAGCGACGGGACGGGGGTTGCCCTGATCACGGCCAAGAATCAATCACAAAGGCTTCATCCAATGGAAGGGCGACTGCGGACGCCATGAACGAACGGGTAACCGCGTCCCATTGAGAGACGTGTCCGGAACTCCGACCTGGTTGTGGTTTGGTGGGCCCCCGTCCCGTCGCTTGCGCTTCCGGCTAACAAGGCGGGGCAAGACCCACCCGCACCTCACCGCGGCAGCGTGCGGTCCAGATCCTCGTCATGACGGAGGACCGCCAGCCGGCTCTGGAACGACCGCCGCTGGGCCCGGCGTTGCGCCAAGTCGAACACCCGCATCACCCAGCCCGGCAGGGGGGTGGCCCGCTTGCCGAACCGCTTCCGCAGCGTGTTGCCCATCACCGGCACGTATTTGAGGACCAGATCGTCCTCCAGGCTGACGATCACCCGGGCCGACCCGGGGTCGCCCTGACGCCCGGCGCGCCCCGCCAACTGGCGGTCGATCCGTCGCGCGGTGTTGCGCTCCGTCAGGATCACGTGCAGGCCCCCGTGCTCCGCCACCCGTGGGCCGAGTTTGATGTCGGTCCCGCGGCCGGCCATGTTCGTTGCGACCGTGATCGCCCCGGGCTGCCCCGCCGCGGTGACGATCTGGGCCTCGAGCTTGTGGTGCACTGCGTTGAGCACTTGGTGCTCGAGCCCGCGCTCCTTGAGAAGATCGCTCACCAACTCGGACGCCTCGACCGAGCGTGTGCCCACCAGCACCGGCCTGCCCTGGCGGTGCATCTGCTCGACCTCGTCGGCGATCGCCTTCCACTTCAGGGACGCGGTGGCGTAGACCTGCGCGGGCAGTTGCTTGCGCTGCAGCTTGCGGTTGGTGGGGATCACCCGCACCGGCAGGCCGTAGGTCGTCTCCATCTCCGGCTTGGCGTCGGCGGCGGTCCCGGTCATCCCGCTCAGGTGCGGGTAGAGCATGAAGAACCGCTGGAAGCTCAGGCTCGCCATCGTGTCGCGGTCGGCCGTGACGGTCAGCTTGTGCTTGGCCTCGACCGCCTGGTGCAGCCCGTGCTGCCACTGCCGGTCGGGCATGAAGCGTCCGCTGTACTCGTCGACGATGACCACCCGCCCTTCGACGATCTGGTAATGCTGCCGGTCGAGGTAGCACTTCTCCGCGACCAGCGCCTGCTCGACGAGCTCCTCGCGCCGTCGGGTCGCACGCCAGATGGCGTGCTCCCCGGGCTGGAGCATGCCCACCAGTTTCTCGCGCCCGTCGTCGGTCAGCGTCGCGCGGCGCTTGCTCAGGTCGACCTCGAAGTCCTGCCCCAGGGCCAGCGCCAAGGCCAGGTCGCGGGCCCGCTCGTACATCGCCGCCTGGGCGTCCTCCTGCCGCGGCTGGGCGATGATCAGGGGTGTGACCGCCTCGTCGATCAGCACGGCGTCGACCTCGTCGACCACCGCGATGTGCAGCCCCGGGACGAGCACCGCGTCGCCTCCGCCGCCGCCCCGGCCGGCCGACATCCGCCCGTCGAGCAGCCAGCGCGTCGAGACTGGGTCGGCGATGCGCCCCAGCTTCAACTGGTCGCGGAGCCAGTCGGCGACCAGCTCCTTCTGCGTGATGTAGACGATCGGCTGGCGGTAGCACTGGGCCCGCGTGGGCTCGGGCGTCTCGTTGGTGATCGCCGCCGCCCGCATCCCGCAGCGGCGGTAGATCGGCTGGCGGCTGTCGGCGTCGCGCTGGGCGAGGTAGTCGTTGACGGTGATCACGTGCACCGGGCGCCGCAGCCAGCCCAGGACCGCCGTCGCCACCGCGGCGGTGAGCGTCTTGCCCTCGCCGGTGACCATCTCCACGATCTGCCCGTGGAAGAGCCCCAGCGCGCCCATGATCTGGACTTGGTACGGGTTCTCGCCGGTGGTGCGGCGGGCGACCTCGCGCACCGCCGCCATCGCCGCGCGGATGTGGTCGCGGTCGTGCGTCCGCCGGGCGAAGACGCCGCGCAGCTCCTCGATCCGCGCGTCGAGCGCCTCCTCCGACAGGGCGGTCCACTGCGGCTCGCTGGCGACGATCGCCGCCGCCTCGCGCCAGAGGTGTGCCGGCCCGTGGCGGGCGTGCTTGGCCCGCGAGAGCCAGCGCTTCGCCATCGCGTCGAGCCCGCGCAGGGGCTCGCCCGCGCGGCGGCGCGTGCGCAGCGTGCTGTAGAGGCTCAGGTCGGATTGAAGCGGGGTCGCGATGGCCATGAACGGTTCATCTTAGCAGGCAGGGAGGGGCGGAATCCTTTTTCGTCGCGCGCGGGTTGGTCGCCTGCGCCGCGTGGTCTTCCTCTGATTATCGACCCTTCCGGCGTTCGACTTCCAGCCTCGCGGCGACGACCGATCCCGACAATTTTCCGTCGCCAACCGCATTTTCACGCTGGATTCCGGAATTGCCGACGTTAGGATCACATGACCGAACCGTGAGTTTCGCATTTCTTGTCTGTTTCTGGTGTGTGACGACTGAACGAGCGGCTGGGACATCCCGATGTTGGTTGGGGAGGGTCGCCATGTCTGAATCCACACTCTGCTTCGCGCTGGTGCTGATCGGCTCGATCGCCGCGTTCTTCGCGGGGCGATGGGCTGGCCGGAATCGCCGCGCCGCGGGGCCGCTCGTGGTCACCGTCTCGCTCTCGCTCCTGTGCGCCTGGGGCTGGCTGCAGTGGAACCCCGCGACGCTGGTGCGCCTCCTGCCCCTGGCCTTGCTGAGCAACATCGAAGGCGTCGCCGGCGCGCCGTTGGTGGCGCTGATCCTGGGCGTCGCCTGGAGCCGAAGCCGCGTGACTCGCCAGCGCGCCGTCGTCCTCGCCGGCGCGGGCGTCTGCTTCCTCTATTTCATCCATGGCGGGTTCTGGATGCTCCAGACCACGCCCGCCTCCGCCTTCGCCGACCAGACGCACCCGCGGCTGAGCCCCGTCATGCAGACGCAGGACTTTTCCTGCGGCCCCGCCGCGGGAGCCACCGCGCTGCGGCGCCTGGGCATCTGGACCACCGAGGCCGAGCTGGCCGAACTCGTCCAGGCCCGCCCCGGCAGCGGCACGACCATGATCCGCATGCTCAACGGCCTCTCCCACCGGCTTGAGTCGACCAACTGGGAGCCCCGCCTCGTCCAGCCCGACTGGAAGGGCCTCAAGCGCCAGACCATGCCTGCGCTGGCCCTAACCCGCCCCCAATCCACCCGAGGCCACATCATCGCCATCATCGCCATCCGTGGCGAGGCGGCCCTGATCGCCGACCCCGTCGACGGCCCGATGTGGCTCTCCCAGGACCAGTTCATGGAGATCTACGCCGGGGAAGCCATCGTCTTCGGCCGCCGCCCGACCTTCACGCCCAACGACTACAAGATCCCCAAGACCGCATCGGTGCGCTGAGGCGGGGGCGCTGAGGCAGTGCGGTGAGGCGGGCGGGGTCGCGGCATCCGTGGTTTTGTTAGCCGGAAGCGCAAGCTGGCCAATGCGACAAGCCTGCAGAATGAGATCCCTCCGGATGCCGGCGACCGTCCATCGTGCGCCACCGCATGCCTCGGCTTGGCAGTGAATCGGAGCACCCCCGTCCCGTCGCTTGCGCTTCCGGCGAACAATACGAGCCATACAAGCCTTCCCGCCCAACCCTCCAAACCGCCCCCCTTTGACGCCCGGGCGCGTTCCACTAAAATCCCCCCCTTCGATTCAAAGCCGTCCCGACTTCGCCGACTCCGTGTCGGCCGCGAGCCCGGGCTGTTACTCCCTCTTTCCTCCTCTTGAGAGCCGTCATGGCAAAGAAGACCACGAAGCGTTCCAGCAAGCCCGCCCCCAAGAAGTCCGCGAAGAAGCCGGCGAAGAAGGTCGTCAAGAAGGCCGCCGCCAAATCCGCGGCCAAAAGCTCCGCCAAGTCGGCCGCGCCGCGCATGATCTACTACTTCGGCGCCACCCGCACCGACGGCAAGGCCAGCCAGAAGCTCCTCCTGGGCGGCAAGGGCGCCAACCTCGCCGACATGACCAGCATCGGCCTGCCCGTGCCCCCCGGCTTCACCATCACCACCGAGGTCTGCGACCTCTACTACAAGAACGGCAAGAAGCTTCCCGCCGCGCTGATGGCCGACGTCCGCAAGTACACCGCCATGCTCGAGGCCGAGCTGGGCAAGAAGTTCGGCGACGCCACCAGCCCGCTGCTCTTCTCCGTCCGCTCCGGCGCCGCCCAGTCCATGCCCGGCATGATGAACACCATCCTCAACCTGGGCCTCAACGACGTCTCGGTCGTCGGCCTCTCCAACGCCACCGGCAACGAGCGCTTCGCCTACGACGCCTACCGCCGCCTGGTCAACATGTACGGCGACGTGGTCATGAACGTCGACCATGAGCACTACGAGGAGGCGTTCGACAAGATCAAGCTCAAGTACAACGCCAAGCTCGACACCGACGTGCCCACCCAGGGGCTCATCGAGCTGGTCGCCGCCTACAAGGAGGTCTACCGCCACCACGTTGGCGAGGACTTCCCGCAGGACCCGTTCAAGCAGCTCGAGCTCGCCATCGAGGCGGTCTTCAAGAGCTGGATGCAGAACCGCGCCGTCCGCTACCGCCAGATCCAGGGCATCACCGGGCTCGTCGGCACCGCCGTCAACGTCCAGTCGATGGTCTTCGGCAACATGGGCGAGGACTCGGGCACGGGCGTGGCCTTCACCCGCAACCCCTCGACGGGCGCAGATGAGATGGATGGCTGGAAGCCGCAGATTTACAAGCAACTGCTCGGCGTGAAGAAGACCCTCGAAACGCACTACAAGGACATGCAGGACATCGAGTTCACCATCGAGAACTCCAAGCTCTACATGCTCCAGACCCGCAACGGCAAGCGCACCGGCGCCGCCGCCGTGAAGCTCGCCTGCGACATGGTGCGCGAGAAGCTCATCACCGAGGTCGAGGCCGTCAACCGCATCCCCGCCTCCGACCTCACCCAGCTCCTGCTCCCGAGCTTCGACCCCGCCGCCAAGAAGAAGGCGGCCGTGCTCACCACCGGCCTGCCCGCCTCGCCCGGCGCCGCCACCGGCAAGCTCGCCTTCACCGCTGAGGAGGCGGTCGAGCGCACCCACGCCGGCGAGAAGGTCCTGCTCATCCGCAAGGAGACCAACCCCGAGGACATCGACGGCATGCACTCCGCCGCCGGCATCCTCACCAGCACCGGCGGCATGACCAGCCACGCGGCGGTCGTCGCCCGCGGCTGGGGCCGCTGCTGCGTCGCCGGCGCCGGGCAGGTCGAGATCGACCTCAAGGGCCGGACCATCCACATCAACGGCAAGACCTACACCCACAACGACGTCCTCTCCATCGACGGCTCGACCGGCGAGGTGATGGAGGGCGCGGTCCAGACTCAGGAGCCGGCCCTCTCGGGCGACTTCGCCACCGTCATGAAGTGGGCCGACAAGTACCGCACCCTCAAGATCCGCACCAACGCCGACACGCCCGCCGACGCCCGCCGCGCCCGCGGCTTCGGCGCCGAGGGCATCGGCCTCTGCCGCACCGAGCACATGTTCTTCGAGGGCGACCGCATCAAGGCGATGCGCGAGATGATCCTCGCCGAGAACAAGGAGGCCCGCGTCGCCGCCCTCGCCAAGCTCCTCCCGTTCCAGAAGGAGGACTTCGCCGGCCTCTTCACCGCCATGGACGGCCTGCCCGTCACCGTCCGCCTCCTCGACCCGCCGCTGCATGAGTTCCTCCCCCACGACGACGCCAACCAGGCCGAGATGGCCGCCGTCATGGGCGTCCCCGCGGAGAAGGTCAAGCGCCGCGTCTCGCAGCTCCACGAGGCCAACCCGATGCTCGGCCACCGCGGCTGCCGCCTCTCGGTGACCTACCCCGAGATCGTCGACATGCAGGTGACCGCCATCGTCGAGGCTGCCATCGAGTGCAAGAACAAGGGCATCAACGCCAAGCCCGAGATCATGCACCCCCTGGTCGGCACCGAGAAGGAACTGGCCCTGCTCCGGGCCCAGACGCTCGAGGTCATCGCCGCGGTCAAGGCCAAGCACAACTTCAAGGGCAAGCTCGACATCACGGTCGGCACCATGATCGAGGTGCCCCGCGCCGCCCTGACCGCCGACGAGATCGGCAAGCACGCCGACTTCTTCAGCTTCGGCACCAACGACCTGACCCAGATGACCTTCGGCTACAGCCGCGACGACGTGAACAACTTCCTGCCCGACTACCTCGCCAAGGAGCTGCTCCCGCGCGACCCCTTCCAGTCGCTCGACACCACCGGCGTCGGCCAGCTCGTCAAGATGGGCGTCGCCAAGGGCCGCAGCGTCAAGCCCGACCTCAAGGTCGGCATCTGCGGCGAGCACGGCGGCGACCCGGCCTCGATCAACTTCTGCCACCAGGCGGGGTTGAACTACGTCTCCTGCTCCCCGTTCCGCGTCCCCATCGCCCGCCTCGCCGCGGCGCAGGCGGCGCTCAAGTACCCCAAGGGCGCGAAGAAGTAAGAGAGCCCATGCGGTGATTCATCCCAAGGCCCGCCTCCTGAACGGGGCGGGCCTTGTTGTTTTCTTAGCCGGATGCGCAAGCGACGGGACGAGGGTGCAACAGGGAACCGCTGCGCTGGGATACGGGGCAGGCCCACAATGAACGGGCACGCGGATAGGCTTT
>JAPLMQ010000316.1 GCA_026386955.1 Planctomycetota bacterium | reverse complement strand
GCCATGGCTGGGCTCCGATGCAAGGGGTGAGGTTGTGCCGGCGAACTCGCTCTACGAGCCACACCCTACCCTCGCGGGAATCGGGGCGCAAGGCCTAACATGCGCCGTACATGCCGGGAAGCGGCAAATGCGCCGGCCCTGGATCGCGGGCACCGTCGCACAACGTTTGACATCGGCGCGCGAGCCCCCTACGTTAGCGCCTGTTCCGTCCGCCAACCGTGTGTTTCGCGTCCCGACACGGGGGCAAACGCTTCAGGATTTGATTCATGACGCCCGCCTCCGAGGTGCCGGTGTTCATCCTTTGTGGGGGGTTGGGAACTCGTCTCAAAGAGGAGACCGAGTTCCGGCCCAAGCCGATGGTCCCCATCGGCGCCCAGCCGATCCTCTGGCACATCATGCGCGGCTACGCCCGGCGAGGCTTCAAGCGCTTCGTCCTCTGCCTGGGATTCAAGGCCGACGTCGTCAAGTCGTACTTCCTCAACTACGCCTCGATGAACAGCGATTTCACCGTCGAGCTCAAGACCAACAACGTCACTGTCCACTCCATCGACCACGACCAGGACTGGAACGTCACCCTCGCCGACACCGGCGCGATGACGATGACCGGCGCCCGCGTCGCCCGCGCGGCCGACAAATACCTCGGCGACTGCGAACACTTCGCCGTCACCTACGGCGACGGGCTCACCGACGTCGACTTCCAGAAGGAATTCGCCTTCCACCTCGCCCACAAGAAGATCGGCACCGTCCTGGGCGTGAACCCCCCTTCCCGCTTCGGCGAGATCCGCCTCGAGGGCGACGCCGTCAAGGAATTCTCCGAGAAGCCCCAGGTCCACGACACCTGGATCAACGGCGGCTTCTTCTTCTTCCGCAGGGACTTCCTCAACTACGTCTCCCGCGAGGAGTCGTGCGTGCTCGAGCGCGACCCCTTGGTCAACCTCGCCCGCGACCAGCAGCTCGCACTCTTCCGCCACACCGGCTTCTGGGCCTGCATGGACACCCAGCGGGACCGCGACCACCTGAACAAGCTTTGGGAATCGGGCGCGCCGCCTTGGGTTATCTGAAGCAGGTGATCTAAAGTACGCGGTCTGATGCAGTGGATTGCAGCAGGCGGGCGAGAGGGAGTGATGCAGGCGGGACGGGGCCTTCCCGTGGCCCGGCCGGCACAACCGACCGAAGGAGGATCCTTCGGGGCCTCGGCAGGACTGGATATTCATGAGAGTTTTCGTCACCGGCCACAAGGGCTTCATCGGCACGCACCTGGTCGACCTGCTCAAGCAGGCGGGCCACCACGTCACCGGCTGCGACCTCGACCTCTTCAAGGGCTGCGCCTGGGAGCCGATGGTTCCCCCCGACCGCGACCTGATCAAGGACGTGCGCGACCTGACCGCCGCCGACCTCAAGGGCTTCGACTGCGTCATGCACCTCGCAGCGATCTCCAACGACCCGATGGGCGACCTCAACCAGGACCTCACCCTCAGCGTCAACCTCGAGGGCTCCGTCCACCTCGCCCAGATCGCCAAGCAGGCCGGCGTCCCCCGCTACCTCTTCTCCGGCTCATGCTCCGTCTACGGCGCGGGCGCCAAGCTCGACCTGGAGGAGTCCGACCCGCTCTCACCCCTGACCGCCTACGCCAAGTCCAAGATCGACACCGAGACCCGCGTCCGCCCGCTGGCCGACAAGGACTTCACCCCCGTCTTCCTCCGCAATGCCACCGCCTACGGCCACTCGCCCATGCTCCGCATCGACCTGGTGGTCAACAACCTCCTGGCCTGTGCCCTGGCCGTGGGCGAGATCCGCATCATGAGCGACGGGACGCCCTGGCGCCCGCTGATCCACTGCCGCGACATCGCCCGCGCCTTTGTCGCGATGATGAACGCCCCCAAGAGCGTCGTCCACAACCAGTCGATCAACGTCGGCGGCAACACCCAGAACTTCCAGGTCAAGGACGTCGCCGACCAGGTCCGCAGGCTGGTGCCCAAGGCCGCGATCGCCTACACCGGCGAGGTCGGCGCCGACCCGCGCAACTACCGCGTCCGCTTCGACATGCTCAACCGCCTCCTGCCCGACTTCAAGCTGCAGTACACGCTCGAGTCCGGCATGGAGGAGCTGCACAAGAAGCTCGTCGACCACAAGTTCTCCGCCGCGGACTTCAAGGGCGAGCAGTTCGTCCGCCTCCGCACGCTCAAGCACCGGCTCGACCAGTTGGAGCGCCCGGCTCCCGCGCGCGTCTGAGACGACGGCACTCCGAAACCGGGGACCTGAAAATCCGACCGGAGGATTCCGGGGAATTGGGCGACGCGAACCCGCCCCGCACTTTCCCGTTTCACGCTTCGAGGCCCACGCATGATCTTCAACCCCACGCCGCTCCAAGGGGCGTTCACCATCGACCTCGAGAAGCGCGGCGACGCCCGCGGATTCTTCGCCCGCATGTTCTGCCGCGAGGAGTTCAAGAAGCACGGCCTGAAGACCGAGTTCGTCCAGGTCAACAACTCCCTCAGCGCCGACCAGGGCACCCTCCGCGGCCTCCACTACCAGCTCGCCCCCGAGGCCGAGGTCAAGGTCGTCCGCTGCGTCCGCGGGGCGCTCTGGGACGTCATCCTCGACCTGCGGAAAGAGTCGGCGACCTTCGGCAAGTGGTTCGGCGCGGAGCTCACCGCCGAGAACCGCCGGATGATGTACTGCCCCGAGGGCTTCGCCCACGGCTTCATCACCCTCACGCCCGACACCGAGGCGATCTACCTCGTCTCGGCCTTCTACGCCCCCGACAAGGAGCGCGGCGTGCGCCACAACGACCCGCGCTTCGACGTCCGCTGGCCGATCGCGCCGGTGGTCATCTCCGACAAGGACAAGGCCCACCGCGACTTCGACCCCGCCTGGCACCTGGGCTGACACGGACATCCATCGTCATGCGAATCCTGTTCACCGGCGCGAGCTCCTTCACCGGATTCTGGTTCGTCAGGGCCCTCGCCAACGCGGGGCATGAAGTCGTCGCCATCTTCCGGCAAGGCACGGAGGCCTACCAAGGCGTCCGCCGCGACCGCGTGCTGGGCCTCGCCAAGGCCTGCCGCAGCGTGCAATGCTCCTTCGGCGACGCGGAGTTCCTCGCCCTCGCCGCCGCGGGGCCGTGGGACCTCTTCTGCCACCACGCCGCCGACGTGACGAACTACAAGAGCCCCGACTTCAACGTCGCCGCCGCGCTGGAGAACAACACCCGCAACGCGGCGGCCGTCCTCAAGGCCCTCGCCGCGGCCGGCTGCCCCGCGATGGTGCTCACCGGCAGCGTCTTCGAATCCGACGAAGGCGCGGGCGAGCAGCCTTTGCGCGCTTTTTCTCCCTACGGCCTCTCGAAAGCCTTGACCTTTCAGATGTTCCGTCACTATGCTGGCTCTGCCGGGTTGGCGTTGGGCAAGTTCGTGATCCCCAACCCCTTCGGCCCGCTCGAAGATCCGCGCTTCACGACCTACCTCGCCAAGACTTGGCACGAGGGCAAGACCCCCGCTGTCGCGACGCCCGCCTACGTCCGCGACAACATCCACGTGTCGCTCCTGGCGTTGGAGTACGTGAAGTTCGCCCAAGCGGTTGCGAAGTCGCGAGGGCCCGTCCTGCTCCGACGCAACCCCAGCGGGTACGTCGAGACCCAAGGCGCGTTCGCGGAGCGCGTCGCGAAGGAGATGCACCGGAGGCTGAACCTGCCCTGCCCCTTGGAGCTCCGCCTGCAGGCGGACTTCCCCGAACCCAAGGTGCGGATCAACACCGACCTGCCCGACGCCCTCGCGCTGGGCTGGGACGAATCGCGGGCGTGGGATGAATTGGCGGAGAATTACTCGAAAATTTTTTCCCCAACGCCCCGTTAGGGCCGAGTTTGTTATAAGACCGACTTTGTTACCATGCGTCGCGTCCGATGCGTCCGGTCCATCCGCTCACGGCGAGCTCATCATGCCCACCGCAGGGAAGCAGACCGTCGGGGTCATCATTGTCACGCATCGCGCCAAGCACCACCTGCCCAGGTGCTTGCCGCCCATCCTCGCCGCGGCCTGCCGCCCGCGCGTGCTCGTCGTCAACTCGTCGAGCAACGACGGCACCGTCGAGGAGGCGCAGCGCCTCGGCGCCGAGACGCTGGTGATCCCGCGCGTCGAGTTCAACCACGGCTCGACCCGCGAGCGCGCCCGCCATCATCTCGGCACCGACATCGTCGTGATGATGACGCCCGACGCCTACCTGCGCGAGCCGGCCGACCTCGACCGCCTCGTTGCCCCCATGCTCGAGGGCAGGGCCTCGCTCGCCTACGGCAAGCAGATCCCCCACCAGGGGGCCGACTTCTTCGAGTCCTACCTCCGCCAGTTCAACTACCCCGAGAAGAGCCACGTCCGCACGATGAGCGACGTGCCCCACTACGGGGTCTACTCCTTCTTCAGCTCCAACGCCTTCGCCGGCTACCTCAACACCGCCCTCGATGAGATCGGCGGGTTCCGCTCGACGCTCACCAGCGAGGACGCCATCGCCGCCGCGATGATGCTCCGGGCCGGGCACTCCATCGCCTACGTCGCCGAGGCCGTCGTCTCCCACTCGCACCGCTACACCCTCGCCGAGGAGTTCCGCCGGTACTTCGACACGGGCTACGGCCGGCGCGAGTACCGCGAGGTCTTCTCCTTCGCGGGCCGCCACGGCCGGCTGGGCCGGGCCTATGTCAGCAAGATGCTCAGCGAGCTCGCGAAGTCCAAGCCCGCCCTGATCCCCTACGCCGTCGCCAACGTCGGCGCCAAGTGGCTGGGCTACCGCATCGGCCGCGTGGCCGTGGGCGTCCCCGACGGCGTGAAGATGAAGCTCAGCGCCCAGGACTACTATTGGACCAGCGCCGACTACAAGGCCGCCAAGGCCCGCGGCACCGCCGCTCCCGCCGACGCCCCCACCACCGCGGCTCAGCCCGCCGAGCCCACCGCGCAGGCGTCGTGAGCGCTGCCGCGTGATGGCCCCGTCTTGTTAGCCGGAAGCGCAAGCGACGGGACAGGGGCCGCTCAATCCACGGCCCCGACGGGCATCACAAGTCGCGCTCGCTCCCACATCCTCACGCATCCGCCGCCGTTGATCGGGCGCGATCGTTCCAGTTTGGCGCAGCGGTGGACCGAACGACCCCCGTCCCGTCGCTTGCGCTTCCGGCCAACAACTCCCCCGCCTCCCCGCCCGCCATCCGCTAAACTCCCCTCCCGGTTTTCCCCGCGTCGCGCACCCACAACCCCCACCCAGGGCCCCCGCCTTGACCCAGCGCATCGGCGCCGTCGTCGTCACCTTCAACCGCAAGGACCTCCTGCGCGAGGCCCTCGCCGCCCTGCGCGCCCAGACACGCCCGCTCGACCACATCTTCGTCATCGACAACGCCAGCACCGACTGCACGCCCGACCTCGTCCGGGCCGAGTTCCCCGACGTCGAGCTCGTCCGCCTCGACTCCAACCGCGGCGGGGCCGGCGGCTTCCACGAAGGCCTCCTCCGCGCCTACCGCCTGGGCTTCGACTGGATCTGGGCGATGGACGACGACACCATCCCGCGCCCCGACGCGCTGCAGGCGATGCTCGACGCCCACGACCGCTTCCCCGACGGGCAGAGGCCCGTGATCCTCTCCAGCCAGGTCGTCTGGACCGACGGCAACCCGCACCCGCACAACCGCCCGCACTCCCGCCGCATCGACGCCGACTACCTCATGCTCGCCGCGAGCCACTCCACCCTCGCCGTGCGCAACGCCTCCTTCGTCTCGCTCCTCCTCAGCCGGGCCGCCATCGCCGAGCACGGCCTGCCCTACCCCGACTTCTTCATCTGGAACGACGACGTGGAGTACACCGCCCGCATCCTCCGCCGAGGCTGCGGCGTCTACGTCCCCGCCAGCGTCGTGGTGCACAAGACCAAGAGCATCACCCACGCCTTGCACAACACGGCAGGCCCGCGCTTCTTCCACGAGGTCCGCAACAAGCTCTGGATGATCAAGCTCCCCGCGACCTGGTCGGCCCCGGAGCGCTTCGACGTCTTCAAGGCCCTCGTGCAGACGTCGTGGCGATACCTCAAGCACGAACGCTTCAAGCCCCGCGCGATATGGGCGATCACCAAGGGCGCCGGGCTCGGCCTCTTCACCTCCCCCCGCCGGGAGCCCGCGTTGCCGCCGAAGTGAAGCCGCCTTGCCACCCAATTCCCCGCACGCCTTGGCGCAGCCCGGACTTATCCACATCTTGATTCTTGATTCTTGATTCTGAATCAGAATCAAGATGCCCATCGGGGCAGGTCGGGTACGTGCTCCAACTATGCGGTTATAAAATTTGATTTAATCTATTTTTATGGCGCGCAATTTCGGCGTGCGTCATGCACCCCCCTCTCCGCCGCCCTTTTGATTCACGTTGATTCACGCGTGAATCAAACATCCACAATGGCATTGGCCCCCTTCTCGCCACACCCCCTTTTCACCCGCCCAGCCCCGTGAGGCGCGGGCGGAACGGGCAGCCCGGCACCGCCATGGTCCCGCTGGTCGGCCCATCAGCCCGTGTGGATCGGCGTGCTCACCAGCGGGTCGCGTTCGTTGGAGGGCGCGCCAAAGCGCACGAAGTCCGGGAGGCGCGACGACGGTTCCACGGCTTCGTCAGTGCTTCGCTTCCGCCTTCCGGCCAAGCGCCTCGACGCATAGGTCGATATGGCGGCGTTCCGAGTCGTCGCCCGCCTCGGCCGCGGCCCTGCGGAACTCGGCCAAGGCCTCTTCGTCGCGGTCCAATCTCCAATGGCACTGGGCCAAGGCCACGGCGGGGACTTTCGCCCCGGCCTTGCGCGCTCGCTCGAAATAGTCGACCGCCCAGTCGTCGACGCCCTTGCGCGCATGCCACCGGCCCAACTCAAGCAGCGACGCGGCGTCGTCGGGCGATTCCACCAGTTTCTTCCTCGCGCGGGCCGCGCCGGCCTCGGCCTGGACTTCCCAGGCGGCAAGCCCGAGGTCCCACAGCCGGAGGACATACTGATTGCCCCCGGCGGCGAGCCGCATGCCGTCGGGATTGAAATGGATCGATGTCATGGTCCCCGCGTTGCGGTCGAGCGCGCAGAGTTCCCGGAGAGCCGGAACCGCCCACAGGCTGACCCCGCCATAGAAGTCCGCGGTCGCCAGCCAACGACTGTTCGGCGAGAACGCCACGCCACGGACGTCCGAGGCGGGAGCATTGGCGACCACGCCGCCCTTCGCCACATCCCACATCTGCAGGCCCGGCCCCGCCATGCCGCTGGCGATGACCAATTGATCCGGAGAGAGGGCAGAGGTGTTGAATCGCGCGGTGCCGTCGAACTGCGCGAGCGGAGCGCCGGTGCGGGCGTTGTACGTCCGGATCCTGTCCAACTGATTGGTGACGACGACCCGATCCCCGTCGCGGAAAAACTCCGCTGAGATGGGGAGGCCGGGGCTGTCGGAAATCGTATGCAGCAGCTTTCCCGACTCGATGTCCCAGATGCGCGAGCAGTGGTCCCATTGGCAGGCGGCGATCAATCGCCCGCCGTCGGGGGAGAAGGCCACGCGCGAGATCGGCTGAGTGCATCCCTTGAGCGTCTGCAGGAGGCGATTGTCGGCGACGTTCCAGACATCGATGTCGCCGTCAGACTTTCCGGTCGCGAGGCGGAGGCCATCGGGCGACCACGCCAGGGTGGTCACCCCGCCCTTGTGGGCAGGGGTGGAGCGGAGCAGTTTCCCGACGGCGGGCTCCCACAGCGCGAACGAGCCGTCGTTGCCCGCCGCTGCGAGCAACCGCCCATCGGGGGAATAAGCGACGGCGGACCAGTAGGAGACGGGCGCGGGGATCTGCCTCGCCTCAAGCCCGGCGTGGATGTCCCAGAGGTATGTCGCGTCGCTGCCGAAGGTCACGAACCGTCGTCCGTCGTGAAGGAAAGCGATGCGCGTGACAGCCGATTGGTGCCCCCCGAAGAGTCGCACCCGGCGCCACGTCGTCGTGTCCCACAGCCGGCAGACCTGGTCGTCGCCTGAGAGGAGCCACCGGCCATCGGGTGAGAAGGCCAGGCTCGCCACCTGCCCCTTGTGGCCGGCGAGGGATCGGACCTCCTCGCCGGTGAGCGAATCCCAGATCGTGACCTTGCCCGCGTCGTTCCCGCCGGCGACCAGGCGTCCATCGGGCGAGGCCGCCATCGACCTCACCAGCGTCTTCGCCAGCGTGATCATGGGCTTGCCGGTGGCGGTGCTCCAGACGCGGACCTCGCCGTCGTAGCCACAACAGGCGAGGCGGTCGCCCGCCGGGAACAGGGCTCCGCTCCACACGCCCCCGGCGGGACCGTCGAACTCCACTCCCTGCTTTCGGGTCGCCACGTCGGTCGCCAGGATGCTCAGCTTGGCGCCCGCCTCCCAACCTGCGCAGTAAAGGGTTCGGCTGTCGGGCGAGAAGACGAGCATCTCGGCCCCGCCGCCCTGCCCGGTGATCTGGCCGACCTCCAATCCGGCCTTGGTGTCCCAGAGCCTGATGGGAGCGCCGTCGGCGCCCGTGGCCGCCCAGCGGGCGTCGGGCGAGAGCGCGGCCCACCTGCATGGGCCGGGGAGAGCAAGCGTCTGCACGATGCGTCCGCTCCGCGGCTCGACAAGCAACAAGGTCTTCCCCGGGCCGGCGGCAAGGACGCGCGAACCATCCGCGGAGACGTCCATCACCCGCATCGTCATCCCCGAAGGCTCCGCCAACCTCATCAAGGGCGGACAGGCCTGCCGATGGAGACTCCAGAGCCCCAGGTCGGCCGACTCGACGGGTGCCGACAGCCGGGAGAACTCGTCCCGCGCCTGACGGTAAAGCGGGCCCGCCGCGCCATACCGGCCGGACTCCACCAACGCGTCCGCCCGCAGGACCAGCCCCTCGGCCGCGCGAAGCTCGGCCATGCGCTCGGCCTTCTTCGACTGCTCCGCGGCCGCCTCCGCCAATGCCCGCTGCGCTGCCTCGGCCTGGCGCGCCGCGTCGGCCTCGCTCTTCTGCTGCACCGCCAGCCGCTGGGCATTGGTGGCTCGCACGGCCTGCCACGACGTGGCGATCACCCCCAGCACCAGCACGACAAAGACCACCAGCGTCGCCCCGGCGAGCAGCTTGTTCCGCTGCACGAACTTGCGGGCCTGGTACCACGTGCCGGGCGGCCGGGCGGCGATCGGCTCGTTGCCCAGGTATCGCTTGAGGTCGCTCGCCAGTTCGTTGGCCGACTGGTATCGGCGCGTCTTCTCCTTCTCCAGGGCCTTGCCGACGATCGTCTCGAGGTCCCCTCGCAGCTTGCGGTTCAACGACGACAGCCGCCCGGGCTCGTCCTGCTGGATCGCCCGGACCGCCTCGACGAGCATGCGCCCCTTCAATTCGAGGGGCAGCTTGCCCGAGAGCAGCTCGTAGGCGATCACGCCCAGGGCGTAGACGTCGGTGCGCGTGTCCACCTGCTTCGGGTCGCCCGCCGCCTGCTCGGGGCTCATGTATTCCAGCGTGCCGATGATCTGGCCCAGGTCGGTCTGGAGCGTCATCGCCTGGACGTCCGAGTCGGTCGCCTTGGCGATGCCGAAGTCGAGGATCTTGGGCTGGCCGGCGTCGTCGACCAGGATGTTGGAGGGCTTCAGGTCCCGGTGGATGATCCCCTGCTGGTGGGCGTAGTGGACGGCTTCGCAGATCCGCACCAGCAGGGCCATGCGCTGGTGCAGGTCGAGCCCGTGGGCATCGGCGTATTGGATCAGCGGTTGGCCGCGGATCAGCTCCATCGCGAAGTACGGTTGCGTGCCCGCGGCGGTCTCGGCGGTGCCGGCCTCGAAGACCTGGGCCACGCCCGGATGCCGCAGCCGGCCCAGGACCTCCGCCTCCATTTCGAAGCGGCGCAGGCTCTCCTGGGAGACCATCCCCGCCTTGACGACCTTCAGCGCGACGATGCGTTTGGGCCGGGCCTGCTCGGCCTCGTAGACCTCGCCCATGCCGCCCACGCCCAGGAGCCTGATGATGCGGTAGGCACCCACCTGCTCGGGCAAGGGAGTTCCCGCTCGACCGACGCGCCTCAAACGGGTGCGGTCGGGATCCACGCCGCTCGTGGGCGGCCCTTCGTCGCCGGCGCTGAACAGCGGGCGGTCTTCGGTTGGCTTTTCCGGATCGTTGGCCGACATGCGCTGCCCCCTGACCGTTGGAGTCTACCGGATCGCCTGTGTCGGCGAACGGTCTCCGCGGGCGCGATGAGAGACGCGGGGAGGCGGCGGCGGCCCTTTCTCCCTGACGGGCGATTTGTTGAAAGGCTCGCCTTCTCCCATCAGGCTGCGATCCTTGGGGGGGATCCAGATTTTTTGAGGGCCAAAGGCCCGTCTTATACCAGCCTGGGGCGAAGCCCTAGGTCCATCGGCACCCCAAATTCTTGAGGGCTGAAGGCCCGATTTATCCGACCTGCGAACGCACGATAAAACGGGCCTTCAGCCCTTCAAGTCCTACTGGCACTTTGCACCTGGGGCTTTGCCCCAGGCTGGTATAAGACGGGCCTTTGGCCCTACGGAAATGCCTGTGCATCCGGCATCGCAACAAAGCCTGTCCGGCTCGGATCAGGCTGCGCCTGATGAACCCGACGAAGCCCATCACCACCCGCGGAAGGCCGCGACGGGCGTGGGCTGCTCCACGCCGTCGACGGGGATGTTGCGCCCGTTGATCCAGAGGGCCCGCGGCGAGGCGATGAAGGCGATCACGTCGGCGACCTCCTCGGGCTTGCCCAGCCGCCCCATCGGGAAGCCGTCGCGCTCGTAGGCGGCGAACTGCTCGGGGTTCTGTTTGCGGAACTCGTCCCAGGAGTTGCCCGGCCAGATGATCGACCCGGGCGAGACGACATTGACGCGGATGCGGTCGTGCACGAGCTGGAGCGCCATCACCTCGGTGAGGAAGATCTGGGCGGCCTTGGACGAGCCGTATTGCCACGTGCCCGCGAGCTGCGGGTGCCAGCCGGAGATCGAGGCGACGTTGACGATCGACCCGCCCCCGCGGGCCTTCATCGGCCCGGCGACGAGCTTGATCATCCGCACCGCGGCGAAGACGTTGACCTCGAACGTCTTGACGCAATCCTCCTCCGTGGCCTCGTGGAGCATCCCGCCGAAGTTGTTGCCGACATTGTTGACGAGGATGTCGACCCCGCCGAGCTCGGCCACGCACTGCTCGACGATCCGCTTGGCGTCCTCGGCCACGCAGACGTCGCCCCGGACCATCGCGGCCCGGACGCCCATCGCCCGCAGCTCGTCGCGGGTCTGCTCGAGGTACTTGGCCTCGCGCCCGCAGATCGCGACATCGCAGCCCTCCTGGGCGAGGACCTTGGCGGTGTACATCCCGATCCCGCGCCCGCCGCCGGTGATCAGGGCGATCTTGTTCTTGAGGTGGAGGTCCATGGGGAGCGTCCGGAGGAATTGAGTATGGGTCGCGGACGTTTTCGCAAAGCCGCGACCGGTCGTTGAGCAGATGGCCCGCCAAGACGCTTGCCATTGCGTCACCCAGACGACCATTCAACGCGGGCCAGACAACTTCCGTTGCACTGCGATGATCTCTTTCTGGATCTCCGCCGCTTCGGCGTTGGCCTTCTGCTGCACCAGCACCAACCGATTGAATTCGTTGAGGGTCTTCTCATCCGGGATCGAGAGGGAATCCGATTCCGCGTCGACTTTCCACTTTCCCCACTGATCATTGAGGAGCACCAGCCGGTCTCGAATGGCGCCGAGCAGAGCTTGCTGAGCGTCGAATTGCCTATTGACCAGGTCGATGTGAAGTGCGACCACCATTTTTTGAACCTGGCGCTCGATTTCGCCTGCTGGCATGTTGAGCTTCAATAGGCCGGCGCGGAGCTGATCCGGAATCTGTTCAGCGTCCTTGCGCATGGCAACAAGCGACTGGCTCCATTCGCTGACTGTCTCCAACTGGCGCGATATCTTGTCCTGCGACTCAATGCCCTTGGCGGTGAGGCCGCCCGCCTCGTCAAACGCGCGCGAGAGGCGGGATTGGGTTTCCAACTTTGCCTGTTGCTCATGGCCCCAGTCGGCCATGACCTTATAAATCACCCGCTCCACGCCCGAAGTCTGCTTGGCCATGTCATCGAATCCGGCCGCGGTGTCGCCCACCGCATTCATCGCGCCTTCCTTGAAATCTTTCGAATGAGGATCATTGGATTTCTCGCCCAAATCACGCATTTTCTGGGACACGTCGTCGATGCGCTTGTCGAGGTCGTGGCCGGCAAGCGCCTTGCGGCGGGTCTTGCTGGCCGCATCGACGCCGATGACCATGGATGCCAGCAACAGGACATTCAACACGATGCCCACCGAGGCGCGCACCCATACCCCTTTTCGCCCGTGACGGCGCATCAGACACAGCGCGACGATTCCCGCCAGCCCCCCCGTCAAGACGAGCAGCCCAAAGCCGCTCACCGAAACGATCGCGATCGTGATGTCCTTGCTCTCCGCGACTGCACTACGAAGCGCGAAGACCAATCCGATCGCGAATACGGGCGCCAGCAACGACGCCTTGGCGGCGCGTTGGGCTGGGTTGGACGAAGACGACGCTGGGACAGGTGGCGATTCCATCGAAATTGTCCTGGCGTAAGAAAGACAGGGGGCTAGTGCCCAATGAACATTTCCATCTGAGCCCAAATCATCCATCAGGTGGGCTTCGCCGAGTACGGCTCAGCGCCACCCTACAAGACAGGCTTTCCCGGCGCGAGTCGCTGTCATTTCTTCCTCTCCCACGGCCTGATCACCCACGGCTCGTACTCGCTGCATCTTGGCTGGCTCGCGATCGGCTTGCCTGACCTCGCCGGGTCCTCGTATTTCGCGAAGTGGTCGTCGAGCCGGCGGGAGAGGGTGGCGAGGGTGGCTGCGTGGGCGGGGTTGGCGATGGCGTTCTCGCGCTCGCGGGGGTCTGAGGACAGGTCATACAACTCGTCGCCGAAGGAGCCGTTGGGGCCGGGGTAGCGGCGGACGAGCTTGTGGCGGTCGGTGCGGATGCAGCGGGCGTTGCCGTAGTCGCCGAAGTAGGCGTCGCGCCAGGCCTTCGCCGCATTCTTGTCGCCGCGGATGAGCGGGAGGTAGGAGGCGCCGGGGGAGTTGAGCCGCTTCGCGGTCGCCTCGTCGAGCGGGGCGCCTGCCGCGTCGAGCAGCGTCTGGAAGAGGTCGCAGTGGTCGACCTGGGCGTCCTCGACGTGGCCCGCGGCGAGGCCCTCCTTCCAACGCATCACGCAGGGGACGAGGATCGACTCGTCGATGAAGTTCTGCGGGACGGTGCCGTTGCCCTTGGTGGCGAAGCCGTGCTGGCCGTTGATGTGGCCGTGGTCGCCGGTGTAGACGATCAGGGTGTTGTCGAGCTCGCCGGCGTTGTCGACCTCGTCGATGACGCGCCCCATCTGGTGGTCGATGAAGCTCACGGCCGCGTAGTACTGGGCCATCCATTCGCGGTGCGTGGCCTCGTCGCCGGTCCAGCCGATGTTGATGTGGCCGTGGGCGGGGGAGAAGGACTCCCGGCGGACGTCGGCGAAATCGCACGAGCGGTATTGGTGGACGAGGCGCTCGGGCTGGTCGACCAAGGGCGTGTGGGTGTTGACGTAGCCGACGAAGTGGAAGAACGGGCGCGAGCGGTCGCGCTCGCGGAGGACCTTCACGGCGTGGTCGGTGATGGCGGTGGATTGGTGCCCGACGTGCTCGACGATGCGCCCCTCGTCGGAGAACTGGATTTTGCCCTTGTGGGGGAACTGGAAGTTGTTGTAGCTGAACCAGCGGTCGAAGCCGGGCTGCTTGACCCAGGACTCGCCGCAGTGCCACTTGCCCGAGAGGGTGGTGTGGTAGCCGGAGGCTTGGAGGAGCTGGGCGAGGGTGGTCTGGCCGCGGAGGCCGGGGTGGGCTTTGCCGAAGGGGGAGGGCTCGTGGATCCAGTCGTGGATGCCGTGCTGGGAGGGGAGCCTGCCGGTGAAGAAGCAGGCGCGTGCGGGGGAGCAGACGGGGCTGGGGGTGTAGGCGCGGGCCATGCGGACGCCCTGGCCGGCGAGGGAGTCGATGGTGGGGGTGCGGACCTCGCGGTTGCCGTAGCAGCCCGAGGCCCATTGGCCGTGGTCGTCGGTCATGAAGACGAGGATGTTGGGGCGGCGAGGCATGGGGGCTCCAGGTTCCGGGGTCCGCGGAAGAGGGGATGGGGGTATGAGAATCGGGCGGGGAGGTGGAGGCAAGTCGGGGAACTCGAAGCGCGGCCCCACCCCACCGAACGGGGTACCGATCGGTGGGCTTGGGGACGGGATCGTGAGGTATAATTGTTCGTTCGGCACCCCCGGCCCCGTCCCCAGGAACTCCGCCATGCTCACCCAGCAGCTCACGCGCGAACAGGTCGAGTCCTATCGCGAGAACGGCTTCCTCCACATCCCGCGGCTCTTCAGCCAGGAGGAGACCGACCAGATGGCCGATCACCTCGAGTGGCTGATGGAGGAGTGGGCCAACCGCGAGGCGGGGTGGACCGGGCCTTGGCGCAAGGTCTACATGGACGAGAAGACCGAGAAGGCCTCGAAGCTCGTGGCCATGCACGACCTGCACTTCTACTCCGACGCCTGGCTGCGCTGCGTGACCAACGCCCGGCTGATCCAGTGCATGACCCAGCTCCTGGGCGAGAACGTTGAGCTGCACCACACGACGATGCACGTGAAGCCGCCCGAGACCGGGCACCCCTTCCCGATGCACCAGGACAACGCCTTCTACGAACACACCGACGACCGCTACGTCGACGTGCTGATGCACCTGGACGACACGCGGCACGAGAACGGCGAGATCCGTTTCCTCGCGGGCTCGCACAAGGCGGGGTATTTGCCGCACATCACGATGACGCCCGAGGGTGGGTGCACGCCGCACCTGCCGACGGACAAGTACGCGCTGGAGCAGACGGTGCCCGTGCCGGCCCACCGCGGCGACGTGGTGGTGTTCAACATCTTTTGCGTGCACGGGTCGCACATCAACCAGACGCCGATCGCGCGGAGGCTGGTCCGGCTGGGGTTCCGCAACGTCGACAACGCGCAGGTGCGCGGGCAGAGCTTCGGCAGGCCCGGGCTGATGGTGGCGGGAAGAAGGCACCGGCACCCCGGGCAGCAGCTCTTCAGCACGGAGATGATGATCAACAACCCGGTGGCGGTGGTGAAAGAGGCGGTGGAGACGGTTGGGGTGAGGTGAGGGGCGGGGAGTAATTCAAAAGATGCACCCAAGCCCACTGATCCCGACGGTACCCCGTCGGGTTCGGTGGGGTCTGCCTCACGAAACCCCTTGGGTCGTGTGATCAGAACGTGTGGACGCCCCTTCTTCAAACGAGGTCCAAAACCCCACGGAACGCGACGGCGTACCGTCGCGATCCATGGGCTTGGGGCGCGGGGTTGCTCCGAAGCCTCCGTGATTTCGGTTCGGACCTTCTCCATCCCATCGCCTCGGCGCGGCCGAAGTTGCCGCGTTTCCCCCTCCCCCTATAATCGCGGCCTTTGGCCCGGCAGGCGTGGTGAAACGCGCCCCGACAAACACCGCGACGGATCGATTCATCCAGCCCGCGCCTGGAGAGGGGACGGAACCCCTCCTCGGCGTTTGCCCTGATCCATTGGACTTGACGTCATGAAGAAGTTGCTCGTCGCCAACCGCAGCGAGATCGCGATCCGTGTGTTCCGCGCCGCCACCGAGCTGGGCATCCGCACCGTCGCCATCTACAGCTACGAGGACCGTTTCTCGCTGCACCGCTTCAAGGCGGACGAGTCGTACATGGTCGGCCAGGGCAAGGGCCCGGTGCAGGCCTACCTCGACATCCCCAGCATCATCGACGCCGCGAAGCGCGTCGGGGTCGACGCGGTGCACCCCGGCTACGGGTTCCTCTCGGAGAACGCCGGGTTCGCCCGGGCGTGCGACGAGGCGGGCATCAAGTTCGTCGGCCCCACGGCGGCGATGCTCGACACCTTCGGCGACAAGCTGGCCGCCAAGCGGCTCGCGGTCGCCGCCAACGTGCAGACGGTCCCCGGCTCCGACGAGCCCGTGAAGCCCGGGCCGGCGCTCAAGAAGGAGGCCAAGCGGATCGGGTACCCGCTGATCCTCAAGGCCAGCTTCGGCGGCGGCGGGCGCGGCATGCGCGTGGTCACCAAGGAGGAGGATCTCGAGCCCAAGCTGGAGGAGGCGGCCCGCGAGGCCGGCGGCGCCTTCGGCAACGCGGCGGTCTTCCTCGAACGCTACATCCCCCGGGCACGCCACATCGAGGTGCAGGTCCTCGGCGACGAGCACGGCAACCTCGTCCACCTCTTCGAGCGCGACTGCTCCGTCCAACGCCGGCACCAGAAGGTCGTCGAGCTCGCCCCCGCGCCCAACCTCGACCCCGGCGTGCGCAAGGGGCTCTGCGAGGCGGCCGTCGCCTTGGTGAGCCAGATCAAGTACCGCAACGCCGGCACCGTCGAGTTCCTCGTCGACGCCGACACCAACGAGTTCTTCTTCATCGAGGTCAACCCGCGCATCCAGGTCGAGCACACGGTCACCGAGGTCGTCACCGGCATCGACCTGGTGCGCTCGCAGATCCTCGTCGCGCAGGGCAAGCCGCTGCACGGGCCCGAGATCGGCATCCCCAAGCAGGAGGAGATCCAGACCCGCGGCTTCGCGATGCAGTGCCGCGTGACCACGGAGGACCCCGAGAACAAGTTCATCCCCGACTACGGGCGCATCGCCAACTACCGCTCGCCCGCGGGCTTCGGCATCCGCCTCGACGGCGGCACGGCCTACAGCGGCGCGACCATCACCCCCTACTACGACTCGATGCTCGTCAAGGTCATCGCCTGGGCCCAGACCTTCGACCAGGTCATCCACCGCATGGACCGCGCCCTGCGCGAGTTCCGCATCCGCGGCGTGAAGACCAACATCCTCTTCCTCGACAACCTGATCCTCCACCCCACCTTCGTCGCCGGCAACGCGACCACCACCTTCATCGACAACTCGCCCGAGCTCTTCCGCTGGCCCGTCCGCAAGGACCGCGCGACGCGAATCCTGAACTTCATGGGCGACGTGCTGGTCAACGGCAACCCCGAGGTGAAGGGGCGCACCGACGGGCGCGAGCTGCTCGAACAGACCCTCCCCGCGATCCCCATGGGCAACCCGCCCCCGGGCACGCGCGACAAGTTGAAGGAGCTGGGCCCGGAGAAATTCGCCCAGTGGGTGCGCAAGCAGAAGCCGCTGATGCTCACCGACACGACCTTCCGCGACGCCCACCAGTCGCTGCTGGCGACGCGCGTGCGCACCTACGACATGCTGCGCATCGCCCCGTTCGTCGCCCACCGCATGCCCCAGCTCTTCAGCCTCGAGATGTGGGGCGGCGCGACGTTCGACACCTCCATGCGGTTCCTCAAGGAGGACCCATGGGACCGGCTCGACCAGCTCCGCAAGGCCGTCCCGAACATCCTTTTCCAGATGCTGCTCCGCGCGGGCAACGCGGTGGGCTACACGAACTATCCCGACGACGTGGTGAAGGCCTTCGTGCAGGCCTCGGCCGAGCACGGGATCGACGTCTTCCGCGTCTTCGACGCGCTCAACTGGCTGCCCAACATCCGCCCTGCGATGGAGGCGGTGGTCGAGGCGGGGGCGATCTGCGAGCCGGCGATCTGCTACACGGGCGACATCCTCGACCCGAAGCGCGACAAGTATTCGCTGACCTACTACGTCAAGCTCGCGAAGGAGCTTGAGAAGGCCGGGGCGCACATCCTGGGCATCAAGGACATGGCCGGCATCTGCAAGCCCTACGCGGCCCAGAAGCTGGTCAAGGCCCTGCGCGACGAGGTGGGCATCCCGATCCACTTCCACACGCACGACACGGCCGGCATCCAGGCCGGGGCGATCATGCGGGCCGCCGACGCGGGGGTCGACATCGCCGACGCCGCCGCGGGCGCGATGTCGGGCCTGACCAGCCAGCCGAACTTGAACTCGCTGGTCGAGGCCTTCCGCCACTCGCCGCGCGACACGGGGCTCGACGTCGACGCGCTGGTCGACTACTCGCGCTACTGGGAATCGACCCGCCGGCTCTACTACCCCTTCGAGTCGGGCATGGTCGCCGGCACCGCCGAGGTCTACCTCCACGAGATGCCTGGCGGGCAGGTCACCAACCTGCAGGAGCAGGCCAAGGGCGTCGGCCTGGGCCCGCGCTGGCCGGAGGTCGCCAAGGCCTACGCGCAGGTGAACATGATGTTCGGCGACATCATCAAGGTCACGCCCACCAGCAAGGTCGTGGGCGACATGGCCCTCTTCATGGTCGCCAACAACCTCACCCCCGAGAACGTCCTCGACCCCGACTTCGACGTCAACTTCCCCGTCTCGGTCGTCGAGCTCTTCGAGGGCTGGCTCGGCCAACCCGTCGGCGGCTGGCCCAAGGCGCTGCAGACCAAGATCCTCCGCGGCAAGAAGGCGCTGACCGACCGCCCCGGCTCGGTCCTGCCCAAGCCCGACTTCGCCGCGATCAAGAAGGAGCTCGAGGGCAAGCTCCGCCATCCGCCCAGCGAGACCGAGGTGCTCAGCTACCTGATGTACCCCAAGGTCTTCCTCGACTTCGACGCCCACCGCAAGCAGAACGGCGAGACCTCGGTGCTGCCGACCGACACCTTCTTCTACGGGCCCAAGCCGTTGAAGGAATTGTCGATCGAGATCGAGCCGGGCAAGTCGCTGGTGATCAAGTACATCACCGTGGGCGAGCCCAATGAGGAGGGCGTCCGCGAGGTCTTCTTCGAGCTCAACGGCCAGCCCCGCAACGCCAACGTGATCGACCGCTCGCGCCACAAGCCGCAGGCAGCCCACGCCAAGGCCGACCCGGAGAACCCCGGGCACGTCGGCGCCCCGATGCCGGGCAAGGTCGGGACGATGACCGCCACGCTCGGGCAGGTGCTCAAGAAGGGCGACAAACTGCTCTCGATCGAGGCGATGAAGATGGAGACGGCCGTCTATGCCCCGGTCGCCGGGAAGATCACGAGCCTGCCGGTGAAGACCGGCTCGGTCGTGCAGACCAAGGACCTGCTGGCGGTGATCGAGCCGGAGAAGAAGTGAGGCGGCGAAGCCCCTGTCTTGTTGGCCGGAAGCGCAAGCGACGGGACAGGGGTGCATCAATCGACCGCGGCGCCAAGGGTATGCACTAAACCCGCCAAATGAAATGTCCCCAAATGCCAGTGATTGTCCATTGCACGCTCACCGCATAGGCCGGCGCGGCAGTCGATCGGCAGACCCCCGTCCCGTCGCTTGCGCTTCCGGCCAACAAATCCGGCTAACAAAGGCCCCTTTTTCGAGCCCCCCATGAAAATCACCAAGGTCGAAGCGATCTACCTCCGCCTCCCCGTCGTCACCACCGATTGCGACGGCACGCAGGACGACCTGGTCGTCCTGGTCCACACCGACACGGGCCTCATCGGCATCGGCGAGGTCGACTCCGCCCCCACCGTCGCCAAGGCCGTCATCGAGGCCCCGATGAGCCACGCCATCGCCAACGGGCTGGCGAACGTGCTCATCGGCGAGAACCCGCTCGACATCAGCCGGCTGTGGGACAAGATGTACAAGGCCTCGATCTACTACGGGCGCTTCGGCCCGGCGATCCACGCCATCTCCGGCATCGACTTGGCGCTCTGGGACATCGCCGGCAAGCACCTCAAGCAGCCGGTTTACCAACTCCTCGGCGGGCAGCAGCACTCGCGCCTGCGGGCCTACGCGAGCATCCTCTTCGGCAACACGCCCGAGGAGACGCTCGCGATCGCCAAGCAGTGGGCCTCGAAGGGGTTCACCGCGGTGAAGTTCGGCTGGGGCCCCTTCGGCATGGACGCGAAGCTCGACGAGAAGCTCGCCGAGGCCGCCCGCACCGGGCTCGGGCCCGGGCGCGACTTCATGATCGACGTGGGCTGCCGGTGGAACTGGAAGACGGCCGTGCTGCGCGAGCAGATGCTCCGGCAGTTCAACCCCTTCTGGATCGAGGAGCCCCTGCTCGCCGACGACTACGAGGGCTACGGCAAGCTCTCCGAGCGCTCGCCCACGCGGATCGCCGCGGGCGAGGGCGAGTCGAACCCGCCCTTCTTCGAACGCCTGATGCGCGAAGGCGGCGTCGACATCGTCCAGCCCGACGTCGCCCGCTGCGGCGGGCTCACCGCCGCGATGCGCATCGCCGACATCGCCCAGGGCCTGGGCCGGGGCGTCTGCAACCACGCCTACAAGACCGGCATCAGCGTCGCCGCCTCGATCCACTACATGGCGGCGATCAGCAACGGCGTGGTCCTCGAGTACTGCGTCGAGGAAGGCCCCCTGCGCCAGGAGACGACGATCGAGAAGTTCCCGGTCGTCAACGGCTACGTCGACGTGCCGCAGACGCCGGGCCTGGGCGTGACGCTCAACATGGCGACGATCGAGAAGTACCGGCAGAAGTGATGGGCGCGATCTGCGCAAAAAGTGGGCGACCCGATTTCTCGTCAGTCGCCCGGTGGAGGCTCGTGCCCAAGTGGGCACCGCCTTGTCCAAATCATATCTCGTTGCAAGCCACATAGAGCGCTACTGGCCAACCCACGCAAGATTCATTCCCCGACGATCGTCCCGCCTTGACCCGCGACAATCTTTCGGACTCGATCCTCGAGTTCCCGCCAAGCCTCATCGATTTCCCTCTGCTCGGCTTCGTCGTATCCAAATCGACGGATGTTTTTCCGCACAAAGTGCGAAAGGGCGATCACGCGGGGCGCGAGGTGCAAGACATGGCGGGCTCTTTTGTCGCCGAACTGATTTTCAATGCCCTTGGCAAGAATCCACGCTTGCAGGTCCAAGCCTTTGGCCTGCTCCCCGAAAACTGGTCCAGGTGATATGAGAGTCTTAACCGGCCGCCGCAGGGCGGCCAAGGAGACTCAAGGATGTCAGGCAAGAAGCACAAGCCCGAGCAGATAATCGCGAAGTTGCGGGAGGCGGAGGCTGC
>JAPLMQ010000288.1 GCA_026386955.1 Planctomycetota bacterium | reverse complement strand
CCCCACCTCCCCTCCCCTTCGCCCGAATTCCCTCCCCCCGATATACTCTCGGGCTCGACCGGCCCCGCCGGAACGAGCCTTTTTTGGGTGAAACCGCATGTTGACCAGCCGCCAGATCCGCCAGCAATACATCGACTTCTTCGTGCAGAAGCACGGGCACGCCTTCGTCGCCTCCTCGCCGGTGGTCCCGCATGAGGACCCCACGCTGCTCTTCACCAACGCCGGGATGAACCAGTTCAAGCCCTACTTCCTGGGCACCGTCCAGCCGCCCCACCGCCGCGTCGCCAACACCCAGAAATCGATCCGCGCCGGGGGCAAGCACAACGACCTCGACGACGTCGGCCGGTCCCGCCGCCACCACACCTTCTTCGAGATGCTCGGCAACTGGTCCTTCGGCGACTACTTCAAGCAGGGCGCCATCGAGATGGCCTGGGAGCTGCTCACCCAGGTCTGGAAGCTCGACCCCGCGCGCCTCCACGTCACCTGCTTCGAGGGCGACGAGAAGAACGGCGTGCCCCGCGACACCGAGGCGGCCGACATCTGGAAGAAGACCTGCGGCATCCCCGACGAGCGCGTCCACTACTTCGGCAAGGACAACTTCTGGGAGATGGGCGACACCGGCCCGTGCGGCCCCTGCACCGAGATCTACGTCGACCGCCGCCCCCAGGCCGAGATCGACGCCGACAAGAAGGCCGGCCGGCGCGCCCCCGTCAACGCCGACGACCCGCGCGTGATGGAGATCTGGAACCTGGTCTTCATCCAGTACAACCGCGACGCCTCGGGCAAGCTCACCATCCTCCCCGCCCAGCACGTCGACACCGGCATGGGCTTCGAGCGCATCAGCCAGGTGATCCAGGGGAAGGACGACAACTACGGGACCGACCTGTGGGACCCGCTCTTCGCCGCGATCGCCAAGCTCTCGGGCCACCAGTACACGGGCAAGTTCCCCGCGACCAACGCGGCCGACCCCGTCGCCGAGGCGGCCGACCCGCAGCTGCGCACCGACATCGCCTTCCGCGTGATTGCCGACCACGCCCGCTGCCTGACCTTCGCGCTGACCGACGGCGCGGTGCCCTCGAACGAAGGCCGCGGCTACGTGCTCCGCCGCATCCTCCGACGGGCGGTCCGCTTCGGTCGGCAGCAGCTCGGCCTGGCCGACCCGTTTGTCCACAAGCTCGTGCCGACCATCGCCGAGTCGATGGGCGACATCTTCCCCGAACTGCGCAAGAACCCGCAGCGGGTGATCGACCTCATCAAGGAGGAGGAGGAGAGCTTCGGGCGCACGCTCGACCGCGGCATCGCGCTCTTCGAGGACGCGGCCCAATCCGCGGGTAAGGCCGGCGGCAAGACCGTCAGCGCCGAGGCCGCCTTCAAGCTCCACGACACCTTCGGCTTCCCCCTCGACCTCACGCAGGTGATGGCGACCGAGCGCGGCATGGCCGTCGACGTTGACGGCTTCCACAAGCTGATGGAGCAGGCCAAGGAGCTGGCCCGTTCCGGCGGCGAGACAGGCGGGTCCGCCGCCGCGGTCGCCTCCCTCATCGAGGTTGTCCAGCAGGCCAAGCCGCCCGCGACCAAGTTCCTCGGCTACGAAAAGACCGAGGCCAAGCCGCAGACCTGGAGCCTGCTCTTCCGCCTCGAGGGCAATGTCTACAAGCCCATCGACCACGCCGTCGCCGGGGAGACCCTCGCGATCATCCTGGGCGAGACGCCCTTCTACGCCGAGTCGGGCGGGCAGGTCGGCGACACCGGCGCGATCCTCAATGCCGGGGGCGGCATCTTCCGCGTGCAGGACACGATCAAGGTCGGCGACGCCTTCTTCCATCTGGGCATCGTCGAGAAGGGGCCGTTCCTCACCAGCAAGCCGCCCCTGGTCCAGCCGTTCGACCTGCGCGTCGACGCGGGGCGTCGCGGCAAGATCATGTCGAACCACACGACCACGCACCTGATGAACAAGGCGTTGCGTGCCTTGGTCACCGCGACGGCCGACCAGAAGGGCTCGCTGGTCGACGACCAGAAGCTGCGCTTCGACTTCTCGCACAACGCGGCGGTGACGGCCCAGCAGATCGAGGAGGTCGAGAAGGCGGTCAACGCCGACATCGCCGCCGATTTGCCGGTCTATTTTGACTACGCCCCGCAGGAGCAGGCCCTGAAGATCAAGGGCCTGCGCGCGGTCTTCGGCGAGAAGTATCCGCCCAAGGTGCGCATCGTCAGCGTGGGCGTCCCCGTGAAGGACCTGCTCGCCGAGCCCAACCGCGACGAGTGGGCGCGGTACTCCATCGAGTTCTGCGGCGGGACGCACATGACCAAGACGGGCGACGCCGAGGGATTCACCATCATCAGCGAGGAGGCGGTGGGCAAGGGCGTCCGCCGCATCACGGCCTTCACGGGCGAGTCGGCCCACCAGGCGGCCGCGCGGGGCGGCATGCTCGAGGGGCGGCTGGACAACCTCCGCCGCTCGGCCAACGACATCGACGCCCAGCGCCTGGCCGCGGAATTGGCCGACCTGGGCAAGCAACTCGGCGAATCGCCCCTGCCGGCGACGGCGCGGACGCGCCTGCGCGACGGCATGAGCGAGCTGCAGAAGGTGCTCAAGGAGCGCGACAAGCAGCGGGGCAAGGAGTCGGCCGGGGCGGTGGTCGACAAGGCCCGCGCGATCGCCGACGCGGCGACGGGCTCGGTCCTGGTCGAGGCGATCGCCGACGCCGACGCCGACGCCCTGCGCGTCGCGATGGACGTGATCAAGAAGAAGAAGCCGGAGATGGCGCTGCTGCTCGGCGGCGTCGCGGGCGACAAGGTCAGCTTCGTCGCCGCGGTGCCCGAGGCCATGATCAAGAAGGGCCTCAAGGCGGGCGACTGGGTCCGCGAGGTCGCCAAGGCGGCCGGCGGCGGCGGCGGCGGCCGGCCCGACATGGCCCAGGCCGGCGGCAAGGACCCCGCGAAGCTCGCGGAGGCGCTCGAGGTCGGGCGCAGGTTCGCGGCCGGAAAAATCTGATTCCCCTTCGAAACCTCCTGAAGGCATGACAACTTAAGTTGTCACGCCTTCCTGATCATTCACACGCATCACCCGAACCGAGACCTCAATCCCATGGCATACATCAACGACAACTACCTCAAGCTCAAGGCCGGCTACCTCTTCCCCGAGATCGGCCGGCGCTACCGCGCCTTCGCCGCCGCCAACCCCTCCGCCAAGATCATCCGCTGCGGCATCGGCGACGTCACCGAGCCCCTCGCCCCCGCGGTGATCACCGCGATGCAGAAGGCCGTGGGCGAGATGGCCAGCCGCGAGACCTTCAAGGGCTACGGCGACGAGCAGGGCTGCGACTTCCTCCGCGAGGCGATCGCCAAGCACGACTACCAGTCGCGCGGTTGCGACATCGCCGCCGACGAGGTCTTCGTCTCCGACGGCTCCAAGTGCGACACCGGCAACATCCTCGACATCCTCGGGCACAACAACGTCATCGCCATGACCGACCCGGTCTACCCCGTCTACGTCGACACCAACGTGATGGCGGGCAACACGGGCGCGTCCAACGACAAGGGCGAGTACGCGGGACTGGTCTACCTGCCCACCACCGCCGAGAACAACTTCACGCCCGAGCTGCCCACGCGGCGCGTCGACGTGATCTACCTCTGCTACCCCAACAACCCCACGGGAGCCGTCGCCACCCGCGAGACGCTCGCCAAGTGGATCGCCTACGCCAAGGCCAACGACACGCTGATCCTCTACGACGCGGCCTACTACGCCTACATCACCGACCCGGCGATCCCGCACTCGATCTACGAGCTGCCGGGCGGGCGCGACGTGGCGATCGAGTTCCGCAGCTACTCCAAGACGGCCGGGTTCACCGGAACGCGCTGTGCCTACACCGTGGTGCCCAAGAGCGTCACGGGCAAGGCGGCCGACGGCTCGCGTGTCGATTTCCACCGGCTGTGGAACCGCCGCCACACGACGAAGTTCAACGGCGTGGCCTACATCGTCCAGCGCGGGGCCGAGGCGACCTACTCGGCCGAGGGCAAGCCGCAGGTGAAGGCGACCATCGACTTCTACATGCAGAACGCGGCGATCATCCGCAAGACGCTCGCCGAGCTGGGGCTGAAGGTCTACGGCGGGGTCAACGCCCCCTACATCTGGCTCAAGACGCCCAACAACCTCAAGAGCTGGGAGTTCTTCGACAAGCTGCTCTCCGAGGCCCACGTCGTGGGCACGCCCGGCAGCGGCTTCGGCGCCGCGGGCGAGGGCTACTTCCGCATCAGCGCCTTCAACAGCCGGGCGAACGTGGAGGAGGCGATGAACCGCTTCCGCACGCGGCTGAAGATTTGAGAGATGTTGAAAACGTGAAGCCGCGGGGAGCGGCGAGTGGCGGTGCGACGCAGCGTTTTTGGAATCGACGCGCCTTGCGCGGCCCTACCTTCGCGTCGGCGGGTGGGGCCGGTTGGTCACCCCTGAGCCCGTGCCGGGCGGCTTGTCCCCTTGTGGCCGATTGGTCACGCCCGAACCGGTGCCCGAGCCTGAGCCCGTGCCCGTCCCGCCTTGCGGCGGATTGGGGCCGCCGTGGTTCGGGCCGTTGTGGTTCGGCCCGTGGTGGTTCGTGTCGCCCCCGTCGCCGCCGTGGTCGTGGCCGTCGTCGCCGGCGGTGGTCCGCCGGCCGAAGATCATGCGCCCCGCCGACGTCTGCAGCATGCTCGTCACCACCAGCTCGATCTCGTGGCCGAGCAGGTGGCGGGCGTTCTCCACCACCACCATCGTCCCGTCCTCGAGGTAGCCCACGCCCTGGCTCGACGACTCGCCGGGCTTGATCACCTTCACGCGCATCGACTCGCCGGGCAGCACCACCGGGCGCAGCGACTTCGCGAGGTCGTTGAGGTTCACCACGTCGATCCCGCGGAGCGTGGCGATCTTGTTCAGGTTGTAGTCGTTGGTCATCACCCGCGCCTGCAGCGTGTTCGCCAGCACGACCAGCTTCTGGTCGACGTTGGCCCCGTCGGGCTCGCTCTCGTTGATGAGCACCACCACGCCCGGCTTCTCCTGCAGCTTCTGCAGCGTGTCGAGCCCGCGGCGCCCGCGGGCCCGCCTGAGCTTGTCGGGCGAGTCCGCGATCAACTGCAGCTCGTTGAGCACGAACTTGGGCACGATCAAGTCGCCCTGGAAGAACTTCGTGTCGAGGATGTCGACGATGCGCCCGTCGATGATCACGCTGGTGTCGAGCAGGATCGGCTTGTTCCCGCGCACCTGCTTGGAGAACTCCACGTAGGGCAGCACGAAGCGGAAGTCGTCCTTGGTCTGCACCACCAGCGAGATGCTCACGTAGCAGGTCACCAAGCCGATGAAGACCTTGAGGCCCTGCATCAGCTTGAAGAGCGCGCTGGAGTGGTTGGCGAAGTCGTCGGGGGCCATGATCAGGGCGGCGAGGTCGACGACGAAGCTCAGCGCGTAGGCCGTCATCATGCCCGCCATCATGCCCAGGAAGACGCCCGACATCGCCGAGAGCTTCTTGCGCTTCGAGAGGACGTCGCCGATGATCACGATGGTGGCGATGCCCAGCGTGATCGAGAGCATCTCCACGACCTGCATGAACTCCACGCCCTTGTCCCTCTGGAAGGCCAGGACATAGAGCGCGGCCACGGAGGCCGAGAGAAGCAGGAAAAATCCCCGCAGGATGTACAACGTCATGGTCGTATCGCCCAAGCACCACTCGAAGGACGTCCCCGGCCCGGCTCCACAACAAGGTGCAAGCCGTTCCCCAAGACAGGAGTATATGCGATCGATCCACGGATTGGCAGGCGCGTCGATCCCTGCTATAGTTGCCCCACTCTCGCCGCGAGGATCGGCGGCCGGGCCCGATGCACGGGTGGGCGCATGAACCGGGTCAGGCCTTGATCGGAGCAGCCCTAAGTGTTGCTTGCCCGGTGCCGTCGGTGTCCTGGCCGTCTATCCACGCGGCGCGAGAGTTTTCCGGGTTGAAAGTCCGCGAACGTTTGGGCGGGATTGAGGCGGGTTCGAACGATTGAGCCCTCCGCCAAGGTCCACACGCCGTCTTGGGTTCCCGCTTCCGCCCCCGCAAGCCCCACCTCAGACCCCCGCCATGGCCTACACCGTCCTGGCACGACGATACCGCTCCGCCGCCTTCGACCAAGTCGTCGGCCAAGAGCCCATCGCCCGCACACTCCAGAACGCCATCGCCTCCGGCCGCGTCGCCCACGCCTATCTCTTCACCGGCACCCGCGGCGTGGGCAAGACCTCCATGGCCCGCATCTTCGCCCGCGCCCTCAACGCCCCCGACACCATCCCCAACTGCCCCAAGCCGCCCGGCGAGCACGACTACCCCGAGCGCGACGTCCAGGACCGCATGGCCACCGCCATCATGCGCGGCGACGACCTCAACGTCATCGAGATCGACGGCGCCTCCAACAACTCCGTCGAGAACGCCCGCCAGCTCATCGCCAACGCAGGCCTCGCCCCCACCGGCAACGCCCGCTTCAAGATCTACATCATCGACGAAGTCCACATGCTCTCCACCGCGGCCTTCAACGCCCTCCTCAAGACCATGGAGGAGCCGCCCGCGCATGTGAAGTTCATCCTCTGCACCACCGAGTCGCACAAGGTCCCCGCGACCATCCAGTCGCGCTGCCAGCGCTTCGACTTCCGCAACATCCCCACCAAGGACATCGCCTCCCATCTCCGCAACGTCCTCACGCAGGAGAAGGTCAAGGGCGATGACGAGGTCGTCTGGCAGCTCGCCCGGCTGGGCAACGGCTCGATGCGCGACGCCCTGAGCCTGCTCGACCGCCTCATATCCGCGGGAGAGCAGCCCCTCACCGCGCAGACCCTCGTGCAGATGCTCGGCCTCCCGCCCCAGCAGCGCATCTCCGACCTCATCGACGCCATGGCCGACGGCGACGTCAAGGCCGCCTTGGAGGCCACCGCCGGGCTGCTCGACCAGGGCATCGCCCAGGACCAGTTGATGGAGGTGCTCGTCGAGCGGCTCCGGCAACTGATGCTCATCCGCGCCTGCGGACCCGACAGCGAACTGGTCGAGATCGCCGACGACGCCCGCGCGGCCGCGGGAGCCCAGGCGGCCCGGTTCGACGTGCAGGGGCTGGTCTACATGATCTCCGTCTGCGAGAACCTGCTCCGCACCGCCAAGGCCAGCTCGAACCCGCGGGCGTTGCTCGACGCGACGGTCGTGCGCCTCGCCCTCGCGGAGAAGCTGGCCGACATCGCCGGCCTGCTCGCGGGCAATCCCGCGCCGGCTTCCGCGTCAGGCCCCGCATCAGGTGGCGGACCAGGCGCGTCTTCCCGCCCGGCCCCTTCCGCCCCGGTGTACGGCGAAAAAAAAAAGTAGCCCCTGACATCACCCCCGCCGCGGCGACGACGGGTGCCCACGCTTCGTCAGCCGGGCCGATCTCCACGGCGTCCAGCGCATCGCCCAGCGCGTCATCGAACGCTCCCTCCGCCTCGCGCCCCGCGCCCACCGGCAATCCTTCACCGCCGCGCGCCCCCGCCGCCGCGGAACGCCCCGCCTTCAACGCCGGTTCTGGCGCGACCAGCAATGCAGCGCCGGCAATCGCTGCGTCGCCGAATCCATCGTCACCAGCCGCTCCGCCCGCGAGCACCGCCCCTGCCGCGAATCTCTCCGGACAGCCCGCCCCCGCGCTGGCCGCCGGCCCTGCCGCGTGGGCACGGCTGCAGCAGGACATGGGCGACAAGCCGTCCACCAACTGGGTCCGCTCGCTGCGCCTCCGTCGGTTCGACTCGGGCGTCGCGGTCATCGCCGCCCCACCCGGGCGCCGCGACCTCCAAAAGTTCCTCAACGGCATCGGCCGCGACCAGCTCGCCCGACAGCTCACCTCGATCATCGGCCGGCCGGTGAAGGTCGAGATCGAGCCCCCCGCCGACGCCCAGCCCGAGCCCTCGCCCGCCGGCGGAGCCAACGCCGGCCCCTCCGTCATGCAGCAGGCGATGACGCTCCCGCTCGTGAAGCAGGTGATGGACGTCTTCGACGTGACCATGATGGACGCCCGCCCCGACACACCGCCAACAATTGCCGACGCGCCCGACGCCGCCCCGCCCGCGGAACCGACGCTGCTCGACGCCGTGGGCGGCATCGCTCCGATCCCCGACGTCACGGAGCCGGACGAGCCGCCGATGATGGACGAGGAGGCGGATTGACCAGCGTCGAAGCCCCCTCTTGTTAGCCGGAAGCGCAAGCGACGGGACGGGGGTCGATCAAATCTCTGCCGCGCCGGAGCACGCGGATCGCCTCGCACGACAGAGCGCCAAGAGATCGTCGCCGTGCACGCAGCTGGAATTCAATCGGGGCAGTCCATTGGCCCACCCCCGTCCCGTCGCTTGCGCTTCCGGCCAACAAGACGGGCCCTTGCGCCACATGACACCCCCGCGCAAGCCCGCGGATGAAGACGAATCCGTATCATGCCATCCCCCGGCCTCGCCGGACCTTCGGAGACGCACCATGTTCGACAACCTCAAGAACCTCGGCGCCTTGATGACCCAGGCCCGCGAGATGAAGCAGCGGATGGAGCAGATCCAGGCCGAGCTGGCCGGCAAGACCGTCGAGGCCGACTCGGGCGCGGGGGCCGTGCGCGTGGTGATGAACGGGAAGTTCGAGGTGCTCTCCATCCGGCTTGACCGCGCGGTGCTCGCCTCCCTGCTCGCGCCTTCCGGGGGCGGGGGCGCGGCCGCCGCCTCGGCCGACGACCAGCGCATGGTCGAGGACCTCATCGCCGCCGCGGTCAATGCCGCGATGCGCAAGGCCCAGGAGCTCGCCGCCGCGGAGATGGGGAAAGTCACGGGCGGCATGAACCTGCCCGGGCTCGAGAAACTGATGGGCGGATGAGTGGTGGCGGCGGGAAGCCTGCTCTTGCGGGGTGGGTTGAAGCGGCGCTTCACAGGACCATCCCGGCCGCGAGCCTCCTCACGGCACCCAGGTCAGGATGTCGACGACCTTGAGCTTCTCGCCCTTGACCTTGCAGCGGAGCATCTGTCCGCCCGCAGGCTCGGCCTTCGTCGGGCGCAGCGTGCGCACCTCATACACGCCGTCGGGCTCGCGTCGGATGTCGAGGATCGGCTGCTTCCCGTCGAACTCCAAGTTCGCCCACGGCTCCGTCGAGGGGTCCTCGATCGTCGACGGGCTGGTGCGGGCGAAATCGACGAGGCGGACGATCTCCTCAGCGGACACCTTCAGCGGGAGCTTGAACGGCATCAACTCGGGGTGAAGCAGGTCGAACTCGTCGGTGAACGGGCGGTCGGGAGGGGCGACCTGGCACCATCCCTGATATTGCGGACCTTTGGCGACCTCGACGGGGCCGCCCTCGTCGACCATGCGCTGGTGCTCCTCCGCGATCTGCAGCTCCAGGCCCGGCGACCAAAGCGTCGTGCTGCGGCCCCGGCGGAATCGCTTGGTGGTCTCGTCCGCAGTGAAGTGGGCGACCGCGCTGTACTCCCGCTGGACGGCTGGCTGGCGCATGAAGTCGAGGTCGAGGAACCAGAGCGAGTGGCCCGCCGGCGCCTGCTTCTGCGCGCGGGCGATGAGCTCCTGCAGTTCGTGGGGCGCGATGGCGGAGCCTGCCCCCCGGCCACGGGAGAAGACCGGGACGCGCGAGGACTGGGTCGACGCGGGGCTGGTGGCGGGCTGGGTCGACGCGGGGCGCGCCGGGCCGGGGCGGGTGGTGGGCGCTTCCTCGAGATCGAGGTCGGCGGCGAGGGCAGGTGCCATGGAAGCGCCGAACGTCGAGCCAGCGACCAGGAACGCGAGGAGTGTGAGATGGCGGTGACAACGGGATCTAGTTGGCATGAATGAAGGCCGGGGCGGCAGTGGTGCCGAGGGGGTTGCGGGGATTCCAAGGTGGAGCGTGAGGGATTCTAGAGGGGTAGCGGACGTTGGGCTGCGGATGGTGCATGAACCTTCCGATCAACCCTTCGCTCCGCCAAACTTGAAGGGCCCTCCGCTGCCGGGGCTCACTTCACCGCCGCCGGATCAAACTGCTCCACCAGCTTCTGCGCCCAGGCGAAGTTCGCCTCCTTCGTCCGGCCCGCGAGGTGCGGCGTGTGCACCACGTTGTGGCGGCCCAGCAGCGGGTCGTCCATCGCCAAGGGCTCGACGTCGAAGACGTCGGCGGCGAGCGAGAGCTCGTCGGCCAAGACGCGCCTGCGCAGGGCCTCCATGTCGACGATCCCCGCGCGGGTGACGAGCACGACCAGGCAGCCCGCGGGCAGGGCGTTGATGTGCTCGCGGGCGACGATCTCCTGCGTCTCCTTCATCAGCGGGAGCATCGGGGCGAAGACCTCGGCGTCGCGCACCAGCGTCTCGAGGCGGTACTGCTGTTTCGCGCCGGAGCGATGGAAGCAGGGCTCGGGGGCCACGGGGTCCCACGCGGCGACGTCGGCGCCGATCGCGCGGCAGAAGCTGGCGTAGTGGCTGCCGATGTTGCCCATGCCCACGATCCGCACACGCTTGCCCGCGAGGGTGCCGGAGGCGAAGCGAGTGTCGTCGCCGAACTGCTGGCCGCGCTGCCCGGGCTTGCCCACGCCGTCGGGCGGGTTGTAGGTCCAGGGCTCGGGGCTGAGGATGATCTGGCGGTGGAGCTGGGGAATCCGACGGAGCGAGCCGAGCGTCAGGGCGAGGGCGCACTCGGCGACCGACTGGGCCCAGTAGCCTTCCGTGGGTTGGCGGCGGATCTTGACGCCCAGCTCCTCGAAGTATTCGCGGGCGACGCGCGGGAGCGGCGTGTGCTCGAAGGCGGCCTCGCGCAGGTGCGTGAACCGGCGGGCGCAGCGGTCGGTGAGCGGGACGCCCAGCACGACCAACCGCTCGATCCGTTCGGCCTCGGCGACGGCCTCGCCCAGCGGACGCAGGTCACCGGGCGGGAGGCGGAGGAAGGTGACGGGGCCTTGTGCGGCCCAGAGGCGGTGGAGATGGTCGGCGGCAAAGGGCCAGACCGCGTCGAAGCGGGGGTTGACGACGATGAGGCTGGCGGGCATGGTCATGATGCGTTCCGGACTCGGACCTGCAAGGATCCAAAGGGACCTGCGGCCCGCGGACAAGGGTATCCCCGCCCCTCAATCCTCGTCCTCATCCTCCGCCGCGTCCACCTTCTCCTCGTGCCACATCGCCTGGATCGTCTCGAGGATCTTCTCGTTCACCGGGTGCGCCGGCTGGGCGACGAAGCCGGGCAGCGCCTCGACCATCCGGCGGAGTTCGGTGAAGCGCACGCCCAGCGGGTCGACCTTTGGTTGCGCTTCCAACAAGCGCAGGGCGATCTCCTCGACGTCGAGCCAGTGAATCGTGTCGGAGGGCGGCATGGGGGCACTTCTCTGGGTTGGTCGGACGCGCAAGCGACGGCGTTGGGCGCACGGCGTGATGTTGCGTGCTCGGTTGGCTGGACGGTTCAAGCCGTCGCTTGCGCGTCCGGCCAACAAGTGGCGATCCGGCAGGCTCGCCGCAAACCACTCACTGCAGGTTGACCGGCATCACCACGTACAGAAAGTCCGGCCCGGTGCGGATCACGCTGGGCTTGTTCGCAGCCTTGAGCTCGATCGTCACCTGCTCGGTGTCGACCACCTTCATCGCGTCGAGGATGAAGGCGGGGTTGAACCCGATCTCGATCGGCTCGCCCACGTAGGAGACCAGCGGCGCGGTGACCTCGGCCTCGCCCATCTCGGGGGCCCGGCTGGTGAGCGTCACGCCCTGCGGGCTGAACGCGAGACGGACGCCCTTGGATTCCTCATTGGTGAGCAACGCCGCCCGGCGGACGGCCGAGGCGAGCACGTCCTTGGCGATCGTCGCCTTCTTGTCGCCGTCGCGGGGGATGACGTCCTTGTAGGGGGGGAAGCTGCCCTCGACGAGGTTCGAGGAGAGCACCGCGTCGTCGGTCGCGAAGATGATCTGGTTGTCGGCCAGGCGGACCTTCACCTCCTGCTCGGGCGTCGAGAAGACGCGCAGGATCATGTTCAGGGCCTTGGTCGGCACGATCGCGGCGATCAGGGCGTCGTCGCCCTTGACGGCCTTGCAGGTGCCCTTCGCCATCGCGAGGCGCCGGCCGTCGGTGGCGACGACGCTGAGTTTGTTGCCCTGGCGCTCGAGCAGGACGCCGTTGATCGCGTAGCGGCTGTTTTCGCGGGCGGTGGCGAAGATCGTCTGGCTGATGAGCTTGTGCAGGTCGCCCGCGGTGGCGAGGAAGTGCGGCTCGCCGGTGAACTCGGGGACGGGCGGGTAGTCGGCCACGGGATACCCGAAGACCTTGTAACGCGAGTCCTGCCCGCGGATCTCGGCGACGTCCTGCTCGACGGTGAGCGTGAGCGTGGGGTCGACCGACTCGCGGACGATCTGCGAGAGCTTGTCGGCCAGGATCAGCGCGCTGCCGGGCGTCTGCACCTCCACGCGGGCGGTGCTGATGCGGACGGAGACCTCCAGGTCGGTCGCGGAGATCGAGAGCGTGCCGTCGGCGGCGACGAGCTTGACGCAGGCGAGCACGGGCTTGGGCGTGCGGGCGACGACCACGCCGGAGATGAGATTGAGGGCCTCGACCAGAGCGCCGCGATCGCAGATGACCTTCATGCCGCAGACCCTTCGGAAAATGCATACGAGGGGCGGCGCCTCATGCGCTCGCCCGGATTCGGGACTAAACCTTAAAAGAGTAACGCCAGCCGGGGGAGGGGGCAAACGGGGGCGTCCGGCTGGGGGGCCGGGGGTAAACTGACGGCAGGAACGGGCGATTCGGGACGAGTTGGGGAGAGCCCACTTGCGACGCGGGGAGGGCGCGATACAATCCGCGGCTCGACATCGGCCCCTCGTGGCCTCGAATCGGTCTCCCCGTTCCGCCTCGACTCCCTCGGATTCACCGCCATGCCCAAGCAAAAGTCGCACAAAGGCCTGCTCAAGCGCATCCGCATCACCGGCAAGAAGAAGGTCGCCTTCCACAAGGCGAACGCCGGCCACCTGCGCAGCGGCAAGGGCGGCAAGAAACTCATGAGCCTGCGCCGGAAGAGCATCGCCAAGACCGGCGACATGCGCCGCCTGCAGAAGATGCTCAACATCCGTCTGACCCCCGGCGACCGCCCCGCGGCGCCCGCCAAGGCCGAGAAGGCCGCCGCCGCCTCTGCCTGAAAAGGCATGCGGTGGCCACGGACAGGTCGCGGACCCGTCCGATCCACACCCTGCGCGTCGGGATTCAAGTTCGGTTGGCTCACGCCCCCGACCCCGCCGTCGCGATTAGTCGGAGTTTCCCATGCCTCGTGCACGCAAGGGCGCAGCCCGCAAACAGGCGAAGAATCGCTGGTTCAAGGACGCGAAGGGCAATCGTGGCGCCCGCCGCAACCACTACGCGAAGGTCAAGGAGGCCGTCATCCGTGGCGGCGTCTACGCGACCCGCGACCGCAAGCGCGTGAAGCGCGAGTACCGCTCGCTGTGGATCATCCGCCTCAACGCCGCCGCCAAGGCGCGCGGGCTGACCTACAGCCGCCTGATCAACGGGCTGAAGATCGCCAACATCTCCATCAACCGCAAGATGCTCAGCGAGATGGCGATCCATGACGTCAAGGGGTTCGACCAGATCGTCGAGACGGTCAAGAAGACCCTCGAGGCTGCCGGCAAGGCCATCGCCGCCAAGGTCGCCTCCAAGGCCGCCGCCGCCGTCTGAGCCCTGAACGATGTTTTCCCCGAATCCAAAGCCCAGGCATTGCAATGCCTGGGTTTTTTTTCGTCGATAGTCTATCGGTGCGGGGGCGGTGTCACGGACGGCTTGGCTGATGGAACCCCGCGGAGGCTTTGTCGATGAGCGTTGAAAAGGACCTGGACCTCGGCCGCGAGACTTGGCGGCTGTTCCGCATCATGTCCGAGTTCGTCGACGGGTTCGAGACCATGAGCGGCGTGGGGCCGGGCGTCTCGGTCTTCGGCTCCGCGCGCACCCCCAGCGACAACCCCTACTACGAGCAGGCCGTCGAGTGCGGCCGGCGCCTCGTCGAGAACCACTTCACCGTCATCACCGGCGGCGGCCCGGGCATCATGGAGGCCGCCAACATGGGCGCCTACCAGGCCGGCGGCAAGTCGGTCGGGCTCAACATCACCCTCCCCACCGAGCAGAAGCCCAACCGCTACCAGACCCACGAGCTGACCTTCCGCTACTTCTTCGCCCGCAAGGTCATGTTCGTGAAGTACTCCCACGCCTTCATCTGCTTCCCCGGCGGGTTCGGGACGATGGACGAGTGCTTCGAGGCCCTCACGCTCATCCAGACGCTCAAGATCGCCCCCTTCCCGATCCTGCTCATCGGGCACGAATTCTGGGACGGGCTGATCGACTGGATCAAGAACGTGATGCTCGAGCGCCACGCCAACATCGGCCCGCACGACTTGGAGCTCTTCCACGTCACCGACGACGTGGCGGAGGCGGTCGACATCGTCACCCGCTGCTACGCCAAGGAGCTCTCGATGGGCCCCAAGCAGCCGACGATCCCGCAGGCCGCCAGCCAGACCACGGCCGAGGGAACCCGCATCGGGATCGACCCCAAGCGCCGCAAACTCGGCGACGGGATCGACGATTTGCCGAGCCCGCGGAAGTAGGCGTCTCCCGCCAGCCCGGATCGTCTCCACTGCCGGACTTTGCTTCCACGTTCATTCCCGTTCGAACCAGGGTGGGACTCGAACTCCCCACCCGCGCGGCGCTCCGCGCCCCGCGCTGGACTTCATCCAGCGCCGCCCCGACAATCGCCCTCGCATGCCCAGCGCCCGACTCCGCCGCGCGGAGCGAGGCCAGGCCACCGCTGCGGACGATCCCCCATGAATCTCACCGTCGGCGCACTCTGGCGCTACCCGGTCAAGACCCTTGGCGGTGAATCACTCGACGTCGCCGAGGTGACGGCCGACGGGATCGTCGGCGACCGCGTCGTGCAGGTGCGGGGCCCGGAAGGCGTGCGCACGTCCCGTCGCCACCACAACCTGCTCGGCCTGCACGCGGTGCTTGGCCCCGACGGCGAGCCGATCGTCGATGGCGAGCCGTGGACCTCGCCGAACGTGCTCGAGCGCGTCCGCGCCGCCGCCGGCATCGACGCGACGCTGGTCCGCTCCGAGGGGTTCGAGCGGTTCGACATGCTTCCGCTGCTGGTCGCCACCGACGGCGCGATCGCGGAGTTCGGCAGGGACTTCCGCCGCCTCCGCCCGAACATCGTCATCAATGGCGTCGAGGGCATGGGCGAGATTGAATGGCCCGGTTCGCGGCTGCACATCGGCGAGGTGGTCATCGACCTCGAATCGCTGCGGACCCGATGCCCGATGACCACCGTCGACCCCGACACCCTGGTCGTGGATCGCGAGGTCCTGCTGGACATCGGCCGCCGCTTCAAGGGCAAGCTCGCGCTCAACGCGTCAGTGATCCAGCCCGGCGTCATCCGGGTGGGCGACGCGGCGCGGCTGATCACCGCGCAGCTGCCTGCTGACGGGACCGCAACCACCTGACTTCGTGGGGATGTTGCCGGCATGCCGAGGCCCTCGGGTAGCGGCCGTTGGATGGATCGCGCGAAAGTCTTAAATTGCCTATATCCTGCGACTTAGCCATCTTCCAAATCGGCCGATCAATTCCCTTATCGGTCCTTGCGGCTTTCAATACGGCGGTATAATTACCCCAAGGTGCACGGAGGCCGAGGGGAAAGTCCACCACACGTCGAGCACTTCCCCCCCGCCTTCGCAATTGCTTCACGCCAGCTTCATTCACCGACGTTTTTTCGGAATCTGTTTCTCCGTCCATTCAGTGTTTCGGCGCACTCGCCGATCAACAACTGCATGAGCCGAACGATGAGCAACGACGACAAGCCGACCATGATCGAACGCCGAAAGACGCCTCGTCGCGCGCGCGCCGCGGAGGCGCCCGATCCATTGGACGCCCGGCGGTTTGATCAAGGGCCTCAGCACTGGTTTCATGCCGAGCTCAACGCCTTCAACCGCCAGCGGCTGAGCCTTGGCCTGCCCACGGCCGATTGGGAGGCCAACCTCGATCGCGCGGTCGCGATGGCGAAGAAGGAGTGCTTCTTCATCGAAGGGGAGCGGCAGCTTGTCGCCGCCCGGGCGGCGACCGTCCCCCGCGACGCCGCGGGCCTCGTCGAATGGTTCCTGGAACTGCGGGCGACCGGGCCGGGCCAGGGCGATCCCTTGTTCCCGTTCCTGGCGGAGCGGGCCACCTTCGAGCAGGTTCGCTGGTTCGTGAAGCAGGAGGTGGCGGGGGAAGCCGGCTTCGAGGACCTGGTGGCCATGACGCAGGTCAAGATGCCCGAGCGGGCCAAGCTTGAGATGGCCCGCAACTACTGGGACGAGATGGGGCGCGGCAAGCCGCCGGCCATGCACGGCCCCTTGCTGGCCAACCTCGCCCGCGCCCTGTCGATCGGCGACACGCCGGTGGCGGAGCTGGCCTGGGAGCCGCTCGCGCTGGCGAACACGATGGTCGGGCTGGCGGTCCACCGGCAGTACGCCTACCACAGCGTGGGGGCGCTGGGCGTCATCGAACTCACCGCCCCCACGCGCGCGACCTTCGTGGCGGAAGCCATCGAGCGCGTCGGCCTGGGGCGGGCGGCGTCGCATTACTTCCGGCTCCATGCCGCCGTCGACATCGGCCACGCCCGCGAGTGGATCAAGGAGATCCTCGCCCCGCTGGTCGAGGGCGACCCGGCGTTGGCGGTGCCCATCGCCGAAGGGGCCTTGCTGCGCCTCAACGCCGGCGCGCTGACCTTCGACAAATACCGTGAGGTGCTCGGGGTGGATGCCCCCCGCGCGCGGATGAGCTGAGCCGTGCCGACGTCGCCGGTGCCCAATCGCCCCTCCTGCCACGTCGTCGGCGCCGGCATCGTGCCGCTGCGATGCCTGGAGATCCTGCAGGCCCGTGGATTCGACGTGCGCGGCGTCTGGTCGGGCGACGGATCGCTGCGCAGCCTGGGGCCGCTGCACGCGGAGAGCCGGGACGCTTTCGTGGCCGCGCTGCGGGCCTCGCCCTACGACTACCTCTTCAGCCTCAACAACGGTTGGGTCATCCCCGACGACGTGGTCGCCACCGCGAGCCGCGCGGCCATCAATTACCACGACTCGCCGCTGCCGAAATACGCCGGCCTGCACGCCACCAGTTGGGCCCTGCTCCACGGCGAGCGCGAGCATGCGATCACTTTCCATGAGATCGTCGCCGAGATCGACGGCGGGCGGATCTACCTGCAGAGGCGCGTCGCCATCGAGGAGGACGACACCGCGCTCGACTTGAACTCGCGATGCTTCGAGGCTGCGGTGGAGGCCTTCGATGAGTTGGCGGCCCAGTTGGCCAAGGGGGACGTCGAGCCTCGGCCCCAGCCCGCCGCCACGGCCCGCAGCTACTTTGGCCTGCGCGACCGGCCGCGGGCCGCGTGCACCATCGACGTCGGCTCCGAGGCGGCGGCGATCGTCAATCTCTGCCGCGCCTTGGATTTCGGCCCGCCGCGAAATCCGCTGGGCCTGCCGAAGCTGCGCACGGCCGCGGGGTATGTGGCGGTGCGGCAGGCCCGCGTGCTGGCCGACCGATCGCCGGGCCCGCCTGGAACCGTGGTGGCGGTCGAAGACGATGGCCTGCGCATCACCACCGGCACGAACGACGCCACGTTGCGAGGCGTGACGACCCTCGAAGGCGTGGCGCTCTCGGCCGCATCGCTGGCCGCGGACCATGGCGTCGTCGTCGGTGTCGTGCTGCCGTCGACCACCGCCGCGGAGGCCGAGGCCATCGGCCGCTTCACCAGCACGGTCTGCGTCCACGAAGCCGCGTGGGCACGTCAACTCGTCTCGCTGGCGCCGTTGTCGCATCCCTATGCGACGACAGCGGCGACGACGGCTCCTTGGACTCGCACCGTGTTGCCCCTCGCGGGCGACGTTGCCGCGGTCTTCGCCCTCTACGCCGCCCGCCTCTCGCCCGAGCCCGTGCTCGACGTCGGTCTCTCGACCATCGCCCAGCACGGCGGGCCCGCGGCCCTCTACGCCCCGATCGCCCCCTTGCGCCTGACCCGCGCCGCCGAGAGCACGCTCGCCGACGTCGTCGCCGGCTGGTCCGCCGAGCGCAAACGGCTCGATCGCCTGGGCACCTTCGCCCGCGATCTCTACCCCCGCTTCCCCGAACTCCGCGCCGTCGGCCCGACCCGGCTGCCTCTCGCGATCGTCGTCGTCGCCTCGCCCGACACGCCGCTCGACGAGCTCGACGCCGACATGCTGCTGGTCGCCTACGAGGACGGCAGCCCGCCGGCACTGCTCGACCGCGCCACCCTCCTGCCTTGGCAGCGCACCGCCGTCGCGAGGCAACTCGCGCAGGTCGAGCGCACGCTGCGGGCCACGCCGCAGATCCCGATGTCGTCGCTCTCGCTGCTCGACGACGAAGAGCGGCACCAAGTGCTGGTGGAATGGAACCAGACCCGCGCGCCGTTCCCGTCCTGCAGCGTGCCGGCCCTGGTCTCGACGCAGGCGGCCCGGACGCCCGCGGCGAAGGCCGTGCGCTTCGGCGACGCCTCGATCTCCTACGACACCCTCGAGCGCCGCTCCAACCAGCTCGCCCGCCGGCTGGGCGCGCTCGGCGTGGGGCGCGGCGACCTGGTCGCCCTTTGCCTCGAGCGCAGCATCGAAGTCGTCGTCGGCCTGCTCGGCATCCTCAAGGCGGGCGCCGCCTACGTGCCCATCGACCCCAGCTATCCCGCCGGCCGCGTCGAGCACATGCTCACCGACAGCGGCGCCCGCGTCGCCGTCACCCAGCATTCCCTGCGCGAGCGCTTTTTCGCCGGCGAAACGGTGAAGGCCGTCAGCCTCGACGACGACGCCGCCGCGCTCGCCGTCCTCGACGACGCCCCGGTCGGCGTCGCCGTCGACCCGGCCGACATCTGCTACGTCATCTACACCTCCGGCAGCACCGGCACGCCCAAGGGCGTCGAGGTCACGCACCGCGGCCTGGTCAACCACAGCAGCTTCATCGCCGCCCGCTACGGCCTTGGCGCGGGCGACCGCATGCTCTGCTCCGCCTCGATCAGCTTCGACGTCGCAGGCGAGCAGATCTACCCGGCCCTTTTCGCGGGGGCCGAGGTCGTCGTGCGCCCCGACGACCTCTTCGAATCCTTCGCCCGCTTCGAGCGCTTCGTGCGCGACGAGGCCATCACCGCCATGGTCCTGCCCACCGCCTTCTGGCACGAGTGGGTGCGCGAGCTCTCGCGCAGCGGCGCGGGCATTCCCCCGGCCCTGCGCGCCCTGAGCACCGGCACCGAGAAGGTCGCCGCCGAGGTCCTCGCCGCCTGGGAAAGCCTCAGCGCCGGGCGCGTGCAGTTCTTCCAGGGCTACGGCCCGACCGAGACCACGGTCACCTGCACGATGTACGTCCACGACGGCGCCGCCGTCGACATCGGCCGGGCCGTGCCCATCGGCAGGCCGCTGCCCAACACCGAGATCTACGTCCTCGACGAGCGGCTCGAGCCCGTGCCCGTCGGCATGCCCGGCGAGATCTTCGTCGGCGGCGTGGGTCTCGCCCGCGGCTATCACGCCCGCCCGCAGCTCACCGCCGAGCGCTTCGTCGCCGACCCCCGCAATCCCGGAGCCCGCCTCTACCGCACCGGCGACCTCGGCCGCTTCGAGCCCGACGGACAGGTGGTCTACCTCGGGCGCACCGACTTCCAAGTGAAGCTGCGCGGCTTCCGCGTGGAGTTGGGCGAGATCGAGAGCGTCCTGCGCCAGTTCCCCGGCGTCGCCGACGCCGTCGTGGTCCTCCGCGAGGACGGCGGGGCCAAGCGGCTCGTCGCCTACGTCATCGGCGGCGAAGCGGACGACCTTGCCGGCCTCAAGCCCTTCGCCGCCGAGCGACTGCCCGAGTACATGGTGCCCGCCGCGGTGGTGAAGCTGCGGTCGTACCCGATGACGCCCAACCAGAAGGTCGACCGCAAGGCCCTACCCGCGCCGCCGCCGCCCGAGCGCCCCGCGGCCGCCGCCGCCAGCGACGCCGTCGAGCGACAACTGGTGCAGATCTGGGAGCGGGTGCTGGCGCTGGCCCCCGTCGGCGTCGACGACAACTTCTTCGAACTCGGCGGCGACTCCCTGCGCGCCATCCAACTGCTCAACGCCGTCGAGCGCGAGGCCGGTGTCCGCTGCTCGCTCCCCATGCTCTTCCGCATGCCCACCATCCGCGGCTTCGCCGCCGAGATGCGCAGCCGCGCCAAGGATCCCTCCGCCCCGGTCGACGAGCCCGTCGTGCGCCCCCTCAACCAAGGCGGCTCGGGCCCCACGCTCTTCTGCATCTGGGGCCACAACCTCTACCAGCCGCTGGCCGACGCCCTCGCCGGCGAGTCGCCCGTCGCCGTCGTCTACGTCCCCTTCGAGCAGGAGCTCTTCTCGCTCGACAAGATGAAGGCCCGCAGCGCACCGCTGAGCGTCGAGGCGATGGCCACGCAGTATCTCAAGGCCGTGAAGGCCCACCAGCCCCGCGGCCCGTACTGCCTCACCGGATCGTCGATGGGCGGCGTGCTCGCCTATGAGATCGCCCAGCAATTGCTCGACGAAGGCGAAGAGGTCGCCGTCCTGGCCATGCTCGACAGCCGCCTTCGGCTGACGCTCCGCCGCCACTGGGGCAAGTGGGCCGTCGAGCACGTCATGCGGGCGAAAGCCGCGGGGCCGGGCTATCTCATGCAGAAGGCGACCCGCCGGCTCCGCCGCGCCCGCTGGGGCCAGAATTTCCCGGGGGCGCTGGGGCTCAACGAGCCGCCGCCCGCCCCGCCCACCGAGGCCGACCTGGAGATCAAGCGCCTTGAGGCCGTGCGGGCCGAGATCTTCAACGAGGCCATCCGCCGCTACCAGCCGCGCCCGCGCCGCGGCCACGCCATGCTCATCCGGGCCCGCGACACCGACTGCCTCACCAGCGACATCGCCGACCTGACCTACGGCTGGGGCGCTCTGGTCAGCGAACTGGAGACCGCCGTGGTGCCCGGGAATCACCTGGGCATCCTGCGCGCCCCCAACGTCTCGCTGCTGGCGGAGGCGTTGCGGCCCCGGCTGCTCCTGGCGCGGTAGTGTGCGGCCGCCTCCTCGCGTTAGCGCTGGACTTCCCCCCGCGCCGCCCGGACAATCCCTCTCCCATGCCCAACGCCAAACTCCTCGAATCCTTCCCCAACCCCAACCCGGGGCGCGACTACGTCGTCGAGCACGTCTCCGACGAGTTCACCAGCGTCTGCCCCAAGACCGGCCACCCCGACTTCGGCAGCGTCACGCTCCGCTACGTGCCCGACGGCTCGTGCGTCGAGCTCAAGGCCCTGAAGCTCTACTACCAGAGCTTCCGCAACGAGGGGATCTTCTACGAGGCGGTGACCAACCGGATCGCCGACGACCTGGCCGCGGCGATGAAACCCCGCTGGATGATCCTGCAGACCGACTGGAAGGGGCGCGGCGGAATCCGCTCGACCATCCGCGTCAACGTCGGCCCCGTCCCGCCGGGGGCGTGAGCGCCTCGTTTCATCCGACGACGCACCGACCGACAAAGACCGCCCGTCCAAGCCCATCGATCGCGACGGTACCCCGTCGTGTTCGATGGGGTTTGTGCGCACGACTTTGGTTTGAACCTTCGATCCCGATCGAAGAACCCCACGGAACGCGACGGAGTACCCTCGCGATCCGTGGGCTTGGGAATCCATGCGCTCAATGAGGTCCATGGTCTTGGAACCCCGCGCCCTTTCCCGCCCGCTCGATCGCCTGTATCCTGTCCCTCCCCACGAAACCCCCAGGCGAGTCTTTATGAGCATCCTCGTCAACAAGAACACGCGCGTGATCTGCCAAGGCATCACCGGCACCGCCGGCGCCCTCCACACCAAGGGCTGCCTCGACTACGGCACCAAGATGGTCGGCGGGGTCACGCCCGGGAAGGGCGGCAGCAAGGACGCCAACGGCCTGCCCGTCTTCAACACCGTCGCCCAAGCCGTCGACGCCACCGGCGCCGACGCCTCCATGATCTTCGTCCCGCCTCCCTTCGCCGCCGACGCGATCCTCGAGGCCGCCGACGCCGGCATCAAGCTCATCGCCGCGATCACCGAGGGCGTCCCCGTCATCGACATGACCAAGGTCAAGCGCATCCTCGAGCTCCCGCGCTACAAGACCACCCGCCTCATCGGGCCCAACTGCCCGGGCGTGATCACCGCGGGCGAGTGCAAGATCGGCATCATGCCCGGCTACATCCACACCCCGCGCGACAAGGCCAAGTCGAAGAAGTCCATCGGCATCATCAGCCGCTCCGGTACGCTCACCTATGAGGCCGTCTGGCAGAGCTCCGCCCGCGGAATCGGGCAGACCACCTGCGTGGGCATCGGCGGCGACCCCGTCCGCGGCACGAGCTTCGTCGACGTCCTGGGCATGCTCGCCGCCGACCCCGAGACCGACGGCATCATCATGATCGGCGAGATCGGCGGCAGCGACGAGGAGACCGCGGCGGCCTACATCAAGGCCAACGTCCGCAAGCCCGTCACCGCCTTCATCGCCGGGCGCACCGCCCCCCCGGGCCGCCGCATGGGCCACGCCGGCGCGATCATCTCCGGCGGCGAGGGCGGCGCGGAGTCGAAGGTCGCCGCGCTGCGAGCCGCGGGCTGCCACATCGCCGAGAGCCCCGCCGACCTGGGCTCGACGATGGCCAAGGCGCTGGGGCTCTGAGAGGCCGCGGGGTTCCTGACGTCACGGCAATCCGAATTTGAACCGAGACGGACACTGTGTGTCCGAAGACCGGGCGAGGCGGTACTCCGCCCGCGCGAAGTGCCGCACTCTCAGGCGCGGTGGGCATGGGTGCGAAGGCTGAATGGACTTGGACGTGCCACACCGCAGCCGAAGGCTGCTGTGTGCCGGTCAACCAAAGAATCCGGGCTCGCGGACGGTGCGCACTCCTCTTCAGCGGGAAACAAGACGAAGAATACTTGTCAAACCTGGACGAACAGGTTGCCCGCACATAGCAGCCTTCGGCTGCGATGTGGCACGTCCTTTGGCATTCGTGCGATGCAACAGAGCCCGCCTGCCGCCCCTCTCCGCAATCGAACCCTCCCGCTCCGCGTTATCATGGTTGGACCTGCATCCGGGCCCTTTCTCCGCCTCGGAGTCGCCATGAACCACGCACTTATCCGCCGCGCGATGCTCTCGCTCGCTCTCCTGACGGGCCTCCTCCTCGCCGCGCCCGCGTCCGCCGAGATCGCCGTGGGCGACAAGCCGACCATCAAGCTCACCGCCCTCGACGGCGAGGTCGTCACCAACGCCTCCCTCGCCGGGCGGATCGTCGGCGTCGTCTTCTGGAGCACCGACGACAACTTCATGTTCGCCGGCCCGACGATCGACGACCGCCCGATCCTGCGGCTCAACGGCGAGTACGGCCTCCTGGGCGCGAAGTTCGTCACGATCAGCGCCGACAAAAACCCCGCCGAGATCCGCTCCGCCCTCAAGCAGCAGAAGGTCACCCTCACCGTCGTCTGCGACGGCAAGGGGATCGACGGCCCGACCATCAAGCCCTGGGGCGTGGAGCGCATCCCCTACAGCTTCGTGCTCGACCCCGACGGCAAGGTCGTCTGGGCGGGGCACCCCAACGCGATCGAGAGCGCGATCGTCAAGGCGATGGGCGCGACGCCGCCCAAGCTCGACAAGGCCGTCTGGACCGACCTCGCGCTCGAGCAGGTCAAGGAGGCCAAGCGCAACCTCACGGAGCAGAAGACCGCCAACGCGGCCGTCTACGACTACCGCGAGTCGCTCCGCCGATTGAGCCTGGTGAAGCCCGACGTGCTGGCCGACCCGAAGGTGATGAAGGAGGCGGTCGTGCTGCTGCCGTTCTTCAACTCGCAGCGCGAGCCCGACCGGCTGGCGCTGACGACGATCATCCAGGCCTACCCCGAGGCCGCGAAGGCGCTGGAGGCGGTTCGCAAGGCGCGGGCGGTCGCGGCGTCGCAGGCGGCCTCGCGCCCCGCGGAGCTGACGCCCGAGCAGAAGCGGGCCGCTGCGGGCAGGGTGAAGCTCGACGCCGCCGAGGCGGCCGAGAAGCGCGGCGACCGCATCGGCGCCTACAAGGGCTACAAGCAGGTCGCCGAGAAGTTCGCCGGGACCGACGAGGCCCAGGTCGCCGCGGCCCACGTCAAGGCCCTCGAGGCCGACGAGAAGTTCATGGCCTCCTACAAGCTCAGCGAGGCCGAGTCCGAGGCCAAGTCGCTCCTCTCGATGGCCCGCGGCTACCGCGCCGCCGGCAAGGACGAGCTCGCCACGCAGACCTTCACGCAGGTCATCGCCAAGTTCCCCTGGACGGAGTGGGCCACGGAGGCCCAGGCGGGGTTGGAGAGGAAGTAGGGCACGGGACGTGCCGCGGCCCTCTGGGTTAGGAGCCTGTCGGACTTAGGCGCGAAAACATCAGTATTAGGGAAGTGTTCGCGTCCGTATTTCAAAAAGTTGATGTCCAAACGCGAATTTCCATCAACTTTTCAAACGTGGGGCTTCCGATTGTTCTAAGTCCGACAGGCTCTTAGCCGGACGCGCAAGCGACGGCGCTGGGCGCATGTCGACCAACACCGCTCCGGCCGCACGACGTCTGGTGCCACATGTCACCGTACTCGTGACATGTGTCTTCGACCCGCGTGCAAGGCTCAGGCCATGAGGAGCGCGAAGGCCCCTTGGATCACAGGCTATTCACGACGGCGCGATGAGGTTGCAGCAAGGCCGTGAGCCGATCGTTGACCGGCACATGTCACGGGTACGATGACATGTGGCACCAGGCATGATCCATCCCCCGCGCCCGAAACATGACGCCCAACCCGGACTCATCCTCGCCTCCGCTCATCCGCCGCGTCGTCGCCCTCGGGGCGAGCAACCTCACCATGGGCTTCGCCGCCGCGGTCTCCACCGCCCGCGCGGGCTGGGGGCGTGACGTCGAGGTCTTCGCCGCGTTCGGGCATGGCCGGTCCTACGGCGTCTCGAGCTGCGTGGTCTGCCGCACGCTCCCGAGCATCGTCGGCTCGGGCCTGTGGCGCGAACTGGAGTCGCGTCCTCCCGCTCCCACCCGCGGCCTCATCACCGACGTCGGCAACGACATCCTCTACGGCTTCTCCTGCGAACAGATCCTCGCCTGGGTGGCGGAGTCCTTCGACCGCCTGCACCGCGTCACGCGCGACGTGGTGGTGACCGACCTCCCGCTCGCGAGCATCCGCCGGCTCTCCTCGCTCAAGTTCCTCTTCCTCCGCGGGATCCTCTTCCCGCCTTGCCGGCTGTCGCTGGCGCAGACGATCGACGGCGCGGAGAGGCTCAGCGCGGGCCTCGCGGCGATGGCGAAGGAGCGCGGAGCCCGCTTCGTCACGCCCGATCCGTCGTGGTACGGGTTCGACCCGATCCACATCCGCGCGACGGCCCGGGCCCGCGCCTGGCGGACGATCCTGGGCAGCCCCGCCGAGATGCGCGGCGGCCTGGGGGCGACGTGGGAGGCGGCCAAGCTGGCGCTGCTCACCCCCGAGCGCCGCTGGCTCTTCGGCGTCGAGCGCGTCAAGGCCCAGGCGGGCGTCGCCCTCCGTGCGGGCGGGAAGGTCTGGCTGTATTGATCGCATGGCGGCAGGAACGGCTTTCCTCGCGATCAGCCCCCCGCCTTCGCCGTCACCTCCGCGAGCGTCACCGCGGCCCCGCCCCGGCGCTTGCTCTCCTCCGCGGCCTCGATGAAGCGGAAAACCTCCAGGCTCTCGCTTGGGGCGATCGGCACGACGCCCGTGCGGAAGAACCTCGCGATCTCCAACAGCATCGGGCGATAGTCGGCTTGGCAGATCTCATGCACGATCGCCTCGGTGCCGAAGACGGTCAGCCCGAACGCGGTCTTGCCCGTCTGCTCGCGGATGCCGCGAAACGTGCCGACGCGTCCGTCGCCCCAGACGCCGGTGACCTGCTCGGTCCAGGCCGTCTGCGTGCGCGTGACGTGGAGGCAGCCCGGGCCCATGAGCATCATCAGGGGCTCGACGCCGTGCATCCCGTACCAGTAAAGGTCGCCGTGCCCGGGAGCGAAGCGAGTCTGGCTGAAGGCGTCGCACCCGACGAGTTTGCCAAGTTCGGGCAGCGTTCGCAGGCGCTGAAAGCCGGGCATGAAGCGCAGCGACGAGGCGGTGAACCAGGAGGCGTTGTGGCGCTTTCCCAGTTCGACGATGCGCAGGCAATCGCGCAGCGTCGAGGCCAGGGGCTTGTCGATGAAGACTCGCTTGCCCGCGCGGAAGACGGGCTCGATCTGCTCGAGATGCTGCCCGCCGTCGACGCTCTCGAGCAAGACCACGTCGACGCATGCGAGCAGTTCGTCGATCGAGCCGACAATCCGCACGCCCTTGCCACGGAGGTCTTCGGTGATCCCGGCGACGCGGTCGCGGCTTAAAGGAAAGTCGAGATTTCCCGCGGGGAACGCGGCGACGACGCGCAGGCCGGCGAACTCGCTGTCGGGCGAGGCGGTGTTGATGGCGTCGGTGAAGATCGGGCAATGCGAGGTGTCGAGGCCGATCATCCCGACGCGCAGCGGGGTGGGCGCGGTCATCTTTGGTTTCCGAAGTTGAAGAGGCTCACTCGCTGACCTTGCACGCGTTTGGCGAGGTCTCCACGCGGAGGGTTCCCGATGCGATGGGGAGTTTCCAGATCGTCGCGTCGGGGCTGGCTTCGCCGCCGCGCTCGGAGGTGATCGACGGCCACTTGGCCGGGTCGGCCTTGGGCCCGAGCGGGATGATCGCGAGGGTGATCATCGCGGGCACCTTGACCGTCCCGGTGTAGGTCACCGCCGGGGCGGGGAGGAGCTTCTTGCCCGTGCGACCCGTCCACCCGCGCCCGTGGGGCGAGGGCGTCGAGTCCGCCTTGATGCCGTTGTTGGGCTTGGGCTTGCCGTCGGGCCACCAGGTGGTGTGCGGCTGCTCGTCGCCGAGGCTCATCGCGGGCTTCAGCGCTTTTTCGTCCAGCGGGACGATCAGCAGCCTTGCGCCGTTGGGCGCCTTGGCGATGGTCCGCGCGCCGTCGAACTCGATCTCCACGCCCATCTCGAACTGGAAGTTCTGCTCGACCGCGGCCGACTCCTGCGTGCCCGTCAGCACGTCCTGCACGAGCCAGTAGGCCTTGTCGGCGAAGACGATCCGGCGCTTCCAGCTCACGGGCTTGGCCGGCGCGAAGGAGTAGGAGCCCTCGACGAAGGTGTGGTGCGGGCCGTGCTCCCATGGGTTTTTCAGCGGGGCCTTGGCCTCCGTCGGGCCGTTGATGAACTCGTCGACGCCGTCGATGGTGACGGTGTTGTGCAGGAAGCTGGCCGCCTGGACGGAGACGAAGGCGTCGGGCTCGTTGTTGCGGTAGGAGGTCGACGTGGGGTCGATGATGAAGTCCTGCCCGTGGGCGGTGACGACGAAGCTGAGCTTGTCGCCGTGCTCATGCCCGGAAGTGCCCCACGGCCCGGCGGAGAGGCAGAGGTAGAGCGCCTCGGGCGTCCAGTCGCTGCGCATGACGTAGTAGCCGCACCAGGAGTCTTTCCCCGGCGCGGGCCAGTCGGTGCTGGGCGGGAGCGGGCCGGGCGTGCGGGTGAGGATGGTCTTGGCGTAGGGGACGTCGAGCCAGCCGAGCAGGGGCTGGTAGATCGTGCCCGAGACATGGCGCGCGGAGAGGTCGCCGAAGGAGGGCAGCTTGCCCGTGGGCAGGCTCAGCCCGATCGACCAATCAACCATCGCGGCGAGCCGAGGACGGGCCGCCTTGATGCCCTCGTGGCTGGTGAGCAGGCTCGCGAGCTCCTGCACGGAATAGCAGGCGTTGCCCGAGTAGGAGGTCGCCATCTCGACGCACTGCCCGTCGGGGTAGAAGCCGGTGGTGATGTACTGCGCCAGCGAGGTCGCGCAGTACGCGCCCCACTCGTCGGTGACGTTGAAGTCCTCGAGTAGCTTGCCCGCGTGCGTAACCGCGACAATGTAGCTCTTGCCCCCGTTGTGGCGCTTGTCGATCCAGCGCTTCATCGCCAGCCGGCAGTAGATCGTCTCCTGGTAGAGCCGATGCAAGATCGCCAAAAGCTCGTCGTCGGTCACCTCGGGGAAAGTGCGCAGGAGCGGCACGGCCCGGGAGAGCTCCTCGACGCGCTTGGGCATCATAGACCAATGCCACGGGAGCGAGACGGTGTTGTTGCCGTTGAAGCCGAAGGAGCCCTTGCCGACGAACTCCGCCATCGGGAAGTTCTTCATGTAGTCGAAGGTGTGGTCGACGATGAAGCGCGGGTACTTGGCGTTGCGGGTGTGGTGGGCGGCGTCGAGCAGCGTGGGGAAGATCGGGAAGCGGGTGAGGCAAGTGAGCGGGGCCTTGCGCCAGTCGATACCGGAGGGCGGGATTTCGTAGACGCTGTAGCCGTCCCAGAGATGGCCCGCGAGCAGGCCGTCGGCCTTGGCGGTGTCGAAGTGCTCCTCGCGCGGGAGGGCGGCCCAGTCGGTCCAGAGCGGGAAGGCCAGCGACTTCTTGCGGAAGTGGGCGACGTAGAGCCGGCCGGCGAGGGCGAAGTCGCCCTTGTCGATCGCGGCACGGATTGGGGCGAGTTCGGGGCGGTCGGTGCGCAGGTCGCGGAGGAAGCCGGGGAGGTCGATCAGGTAGGGCGCGGTGGACGGCTGAGAGGCCGAAGGCTGGGAGCCGGCAGGCTCAGCCGCCGAGGCGAGGCCCGCGACGCCGAACGCGAGGGCGAGCGTGACGCCGGCGAAGGTGAGCCAAGCGATCGCCACAGGGTTGGACGTCCGGCGCCGCACGGGCGGATGGGGTTGCGACATGGCCGGGGCAAGCTCCCATGCCGGGGTCGCGCGGTCAAGCATTGAGCGAGCGGCAAAGGCGCCCAGCCGCTCACTCCGGCCGCGACGTGTCCAGCCGGCGGAACCCGCGGACCATCAGGCCGCGCTGGTTCTCCTTCTTTGCCTCCTCGATCCGCCGCTCCGCGACTTGCCGGTTTTCCTGGCTGGTCGCGTGGACGACCACGTAGTCGTCGGCCCGGCGGTACCGGTGGATGAAGACCGGGCGGGCCTTGTCCGACATGTTCTCGCGCGAGCCGTGGATCGTCTTGACGTGGAAGAAGATCGCGTCGCCCGCCTGCCCGATGATCGGGAGGGCCTTGTCCCACGTCCACTCCGCGGGGTCGAGCCCCAGGTGGGAGAAGGTGTCGACGTGCTTGAGGACGCCCATGCGGTGCGAGCCGGGGACGACGTGGAGGGCGCCGTTGCGCAGGTCGGTGTCGACGGCGTAGTTCAGCACGCCCACGGGCCCCTCGAAGCGGTGCTCGAAGTAGGCGGCGTCCTGGTGCAGGTGCTTGGGGTGCCCGCCGACGGGCTCCTTGTAGAGGCACTGCCCGTCGATGAAGAGCTCGATGTCGGGCCCGACGATCGCCTCGACGACGTCGAGCAGCCTCTCCTCGAAGGCCGACTGGAAGAACGCGCCGCTGGTGCGGTAGTTCACGCCCAGGACCATGATCTGCTTGTCGCGCTTGTAGCCCTTGGGGGCGGGGAGGAAGAGCGTGCCGTCGGGCGTGCTCCAGCCCTCGGGGATGCGCTTGGCCTGGTCGAGGAGCGAGATCGCCTGGGCGGCCGAGGCCTCGATGTCCTGGACGAGCTGCGGGAGGTGCCTCTTGAGCAGGCCGCGGATGACGATCGCGCCATGCTCGAGGTAGGCGGCGGCGGCCTTGGCGGGGTCGAGCTTGTCGGCGAAGAACTCAAGGTCGCGGACGGTGACGGTGGAACTGCCGGCCATGATGTCGCTCCAGGAAAGACGGTCGGGCCCGTGCGGACCCGAAGGAAAAGGCCGGGTCCATGGTACCCGATGGGCTTCCCATGCATCACCCGCGCATCGCGACGGTCCAGCGATCTCCTGTAGAACCACGCCCCGGGCAACGGATCCCAGGCCCTGAGTTCCGGAACACCTCACTCCGGACCCAAGACCCAGGATCCCGCCC
>JAPLMQ010000162.1 GCA_026386955.1 Planctomycetota bacterium | reverse complement strand
GCTGGCATGTGGCACCCCTCGTGTTGAGGGTCGGTCAAACACAGCCACACATCAGCTTCAACTCACGCCGGGCCGCTTGGCCCGCCGCCGCCGCCCGACGGAGGTCCGCCGGAACCGCCTTGGCTCTCGGGGCCACCCGGTCCGCCCTGGCCGCCCCTGCCGCGACCGCGGCCGCGCCGCCTGCGACGCCGGCGCTTCCGCGGCTCGCCATCGGGCCCCACGCCGCCGTCTCCGGGGGCGGCCTGCCCGCCCGCGCCGACTTCGCCGGGCGCGCCCGTCGCGGCGCCGTCGCCGTCCGCGCCTGTTTCGGGGCCGTCGGCTTCGCCGTCTTCCTGGTCATCCATCTCCTCAGCCGCGTCGGGCTGCCGGGGAGCCGGGGGGCGAGGCGTCATCGGCGCCTTCGCGACCGGAGGCCGACTGTCAGCCTGGGCCTGGGGACGCGGAGCCTGCGGAACATCGGACTTGTTTGCGATATCGCCATCACCGGCCGCGTCGTCGCCAGTCTTCCCTTCGCGCGACTCCACTTCATTCTCGCGCAGCGGCGCGCCGGGCTTGGGGCGTCGCGGCTCGTTGTCGCGCCGCGGGCGATCATCGCGCCCGGGCCCGCCCTGCCGCGACTCGCCCGTCCTCTGCCCTCCACTAGCCCCACCGCCAGGGCCGCCGCCTGTTCCGGCCGGCTGGCCCGGACCGCCGCGCTCCGGCCGCGCGCCTCCGCGCTGCGGCGGGCCCGCGTTGCCGCGCGGCTGCCCACCTGAACCGCCCTGCGGCCCGCCCGCCACTGCCGGCCCCCCCAGCGCCGGCTTGGGCTGGTTGTACATCGGGTCGTCCTCGCGCGCCAACGGCTCGAGGTTCTCGATCGGATAGGCCGCCGTGCCGTTCACGTTGTCGACCACGCAGAGCGCCAACTGCGTCAAGATCTGCGTGTCCAAGATCGTCCCCGGCCCGTCCGGCGTCGTCACCCGCGAGTTCTTCTTCGGCAGCTTCTTCCGCAGCGACTCGTACGTCTCATCTTCGTAGCGCAGGCAGCACATCAGCCGCCCGCAGCGCCCGGAAATCTTCGTCGGGTCGAGCGTCGCCTTCTGCACCTTCGCCGACCGCATCGACACCGGCTTGAGCACCTTGAGGAACTGCTTGCAGCAGCACTGCTGCCCGCACTTCTCGTAGTCGGCCACCAGCCTCGCCTCGTCGCGGGCGTTGACCTGGTGCATCTCGATCCGCGTGCGGTACTCCGTCGCCAGCCGCTGCACCATGTCGCGGAAGTCGACCCAGTCCTCGCTCGTGTAGTGGAAGATGATCCGCTCCATGCCCAGGAGCAGCTCGACGTCGACCAGCTTCATGGGCAGGTTGAGCTCGGTCACCAGGGCCTTGGTGAACTTGATCATCGGGGTCCGTCGGGCCTCGAGGGCCGACTGGTTGTTGAGGTCCTCGATGGTCGCGACGCGCAGGACGCGCCCCTGCGTGGTGAAGGGATAGTCGCGCCCGCCGGAGTTGTCGATGTACTCCAGCATCTGCTTGCGGCTGACGCTCTTGCCGCAGCCGGCGTTGCCGCAGGTCGTGGTGAGCATCTCGCCCAGCTCGATCCCGCGGCTGGTGCGGATCACCAGCTTCGAGCCGCACCCGGGCTTGGCCTCGCCGTCGTAGGGCAGCTCGGCGATGAGCTTCATCGAGCCGTAGCGCACGACGATCGACTTGGGGGCTTCGAGCTTGGCGTACGTGGCGCGGTCCTCGGCGTCGAGTTCCGCGAAAATCGGCAGGGGCGTGATCGATCCGGGCATGCGGATCTCCAAGGGAGGTCGAAACAAACAGCGCACGAACCGGCGATAGTGTCGGCTCTGGAGGGGCGCGTGTCCAACGCGACATCCAACGCAACAAAGGTGGACGACTGAAGTCGCCCACCCTTCAATGGTATGCGTCGGGGTGCGTCAAAAGCGGCCCGCTCAGACCCCCGCCTCGATCTCCAGCACCTGCAGCGCCGCCTCGATGAAGTGCGGCTCGCCGTCGGTGTCGAGCGTCACGGGCACGGTGATCGCCACCAGGGCCCGGCGGATCGACGCGAGCCTCGGCCAATCCTGCTCGACCCGCAGCCCCAGCCGCTTGCGCTCGTGGGCGATCTGGCTGCAGAGCCGGCGCCCCTGAAGCCTGTGCCGGCGGGACCAGAACAGGTGCTCGAGGTAGACCGCGTCCTCGATCCAATGTCCGGGGTGCGTCTGCGCGAAGTCGAACAGCAGCGCGGGCCCCTCGGGCGCGGGCACGCGCGACATCGCGTTGGCGAGGTGCAGGTCGCCGTGGCACCAATGGTCCGTCGATCGGCCGCCCCAGATCGAGATCCATTCCTTGAAATGCCGGTGCGCCTTCTTCAGCGCGTTCGACCACCGCTGCTGGTCAAACCGCGCGCGGCGCGTTGTCGATCAACGGCCCGACCGCGGTCTTCGACCTCGGCGGCTTCCACCACACGGTCGGCACGCTGAACGTGATCGCCGGCAGTGTCACCAACTCCGCCGCAGGCGGCAGCTTGACGACGACCGGCTGCGGCTGGCCGTCGTCGTCGCGATAGGTCGCGTAGCCCGTCAACGCCCCGCCGCGCTGCCAATCCGTGCGGAACCAGTTGACCTCCGACAGCCGCCCGCCGCAGGTCTGGCGAAGCGCGGGCTCGAGCAGCGCGCCCAGCGGGCGCGAGTCGGCGGCGTGGGGCGAGGGGCTGTGGGCCAACGGGAGGCGCGCGGGTGTGGCCGGCGGAGCAGGCGGCGTCGCGCGAGACGGGGCGAGATTCGGCGGGAGATGGGGAGTCCGGAAGCCGCCGGGGGCCGACGTCGAGGCGGGAGGAGTCGTCAATCCGAGGCGGGATGCGGGGGCACCGGCGGGCGTCAGATGCGGCGGCGTCAGGTTCGGAGGGGTCGGCTCCCGGGCCCCCGCCTTGGGGGCCCTTGACGCGCTTTCGTCAGGTTGCGCCTCTGCCATCGTCGCTGCCCTTCAAAAGGCCGCGGACCAACACTCAAACCTAGCCCACAGGCCTGGCTTTGGCAAGGAATTTCGAGGGGGTTTGGGCTGAAAAAAGAGGCCGTCGTCCGGTAACGCCGGCCCATGTTTCGCGGCAATTTGGGGGGGTTCAGGGCTTCAGGTAGGTGTTGAACCACGCGATCGACTCGGGCCACACCGCCTTCGTGTGCGGGTTGTCCGGCCCATACACAAACCCATGCCCCGACCCCGGCGTGGGGATGAACTTCGTCGCCACGCCCGCCTTCTTGAGCGCCGTCTCGTACGTCACCGACTCGTCATACGGCACGGTCGGATCATCCGGCGCGTGGATCAGCAGCGTCGGCGCGCTGCTCTTGTCGACGAACCGGATCGGCGAGGCGTCCTCCCACAGCGCGCGCCTCTCCGCCAACGGCCCGCCGATGAAGTTCGCGCAGGTCTTCCCCAGCGGGACCTTGTCCATCGCGAGAAAGTCGTGCACGCCGTGGACGTCGACGACGCACTGCACCTTGCTCGATTGCCCGCGCAGCGCGGGGTCGTCCTGCGCCGCGTCAAGCCGGGTGTCGCGCACGCCCAGGCAGGCGACCAGATGCCCCCCCGCCGAGGAGCCCATCGCCCCCAGCCGCCGCGGGTCAAGCGCCAGCTCCCCCGCCCTGCTGCGCAGCCAGCGCACCGCCCGCTGGCAGTCGTCGAGCGCCGCGGGATAGGTCGCGGCCTGCATGAGCCGGTAGGACGTCGTCGCGGTCACGTAGCCGTGCTTCGCGAGTTCGCCCGCGTGCCAACGGAATTGCCCGCGGTGCCCGCCGCCCCACCCGCCGCCGTGGACGAAGAGCACGCCCGGGCGCGGCCCCGCGAAGCCCGTGGGGAGATAGAGCTCCATCTGCAGCGGGCCTTGCTCGGTCTGGCCGATGGTGATGAGTTGGGGGACGGATTGGGTCATGGCGCGGTTTCCGGTGGAGGCGGCGTGACGACAATGTCGTTCATGCAAGGTCCATCGTCCAGCCCGTTTTGTTAGCCGGAAGCGCAAGCGACGGGACAGGGGTGCCTCAATTGACCGCAGCGCCGTTGCACGCGGCAGCCCCGCAATCGATGGCATGATCGATGGTTGTTCGCAGGATCGCCGCAGGCTCCAGCGCGGCTGTTGATTGCGGGGTCCCCTTCCCGTCGCTTGCGCTTCCGGCTAACAAGACCCCGTTGGACACCGCCCCGCGCGCAGCCGACAATCCCGCGCCGCCACCCAAGGAGTCCCCGCCGTGCGTGACCAACGCCTCGACAAGCTCGCCCGCGTCATCGTCGAATACTCCACCAAGGTCCGCCCTGGGCAGATCGTCCGCATCAGCGGCGACGTCATCGCCCTCCCGCTGCTCGAGGCCATCTACGAGCGCTGCCTGCTCGCCGGGGCCCACCCCTTCGTCAAGTGCGGGGCCGAGTCGATGCACGAGTTCTTCCTCGAACACGCCACCGACGAGCAGCTCAAGTTCGTCAGCCCCCTCGCCGTGCAGGAGATCGAGAAGATCGACGTCTCCATCGGCCTCTGGGCCGAGACCAACACCAAGGGCCTCTCGAACATCGACCCCAAGCGCCAGGGCGTCGCCTCCTCGGCCCGCAAGCCGGTCTTCAAGGTCTTCATGGAGCGGGCCGGGCTCGACGACGCCAACCCGCGCAAGCTCCGCTGGTGCGGCACGCTCTACCCCACGCCCGCCAGCGCCCAGGACGCGGAGATGAGCCTCACGCAGTACGAGAGCTTCGTCTTTGCCGCGGGCCATCTCGACAAGCCCGACCCCGTGGCCGAGTGGACGAAGATCCACGCCTCGCAGGAACTCGTGCGGAAATACCTGCAGGGCAAGAAGGAGGTCCACTTCCAGGCCGCGAACGGCACCGACCTGCGCGTGACCGTCGCCGGGGCCACGTGGATCAACTGCTCGGGCCACGAGAACTTCCCCGACGGCGAGGTCTTCTGCGGCCCGCAGCTCCAGGCGGCCGACGGCGGGGTCAACGGCGTGGTGCGATACAGCTTCCCCGCCGTCCACCACGGGCGCGAGGTCCACGACATCGAGCTCACCTTCGAGCGCGGGCGCGTCACGAAGGCCAAGGCCTCGAAAAACCAGGACTTCCTCGTCCAGATGCTCGACCAGGACCCCGGCGCGCGGAACCTGGGCGAGATCGCCATCGGCACCAACTACCAGATCCAGCAGTACACCAAGAACACCCTCTTCGACGAGAAGATCGGCGGGACCTTCCACGCCGCCGTCGGCGCCGGCTACCCCGAGAGCGGCAACTCCAACGAGTCCGGCCTCCACTGGGACATGGTCTGCGACCTCCGCCCCGGCGGCACCATCACCGTCGACGGCCAAGTCATCTCCCGCAACGGCAAGTTCGTCTTCGACGGCTGGCCCGGCAACACGTGAGCCCTCGCCGCGCGGGCCGACGTCTTCCACCCCCGCGCCGCTCCCGCTAAGCTAGCCCCCATCGTGGCGGAACAACGCTTCCAACTTCGGGGACCGCTCACCGCCGCGACCATCCGCGCCACCCGCGACGCCCTCGCCCCCGCCCTGGCCCACGCCCGCACCGCAGGCCCCGCGGTGGTCGACCTCGCCCAGGTCGCCGCCGTCGACGACATCGGCCTCGCCCAGATCATGGCCGCCTTGCTCGACGCCCGCGCCGAGGGCAAGACCCTCCGCGTCGAGAACGTGCCCCAGGACGTCCTCCGCCGCCTGAGCCTGCTCGACCCCAAGGACGTCATGGCCGCCCCGCAGGCCGGCCCCCGCGCCGGCGCCCTCGAATCCCTCGGCGACGGCTTCTTCGCCCGCACCCGCGACGGAGCGGAATTCCTCGGCATCGTCGTCGAGCTGGTCATCCGCCTCGTCATGCGCCCCAAGGGCCTGCGCCTCAAAGCGATCGTCGAGCAGGTCATGATCATCGGCGTCGGCGCGATCCCCATCCTCTCCCTCATCGGCTTCCTCATCGGCGTCATCATCGCCTTCCAAGCCGCCTACCAGCTCCGCGACCTGGGCGCCAACCTCTACGTCGCCAACATGGTCGGCCTCTCCATGGCCCGCGAGCTGAGCCCCTTCGTCACCGGCATCCTTGTCGCCGGGCGCAGCGGCTCCGCCATCGCCGCCGAGATCGCCACCATGAAGATCAACCTCGAGCTCGACGCCCTGCGCACGATGGCGATCGACCCCACCAGCAGCGTCCTGCTCCCGCGCGTCATCGCCACCATCATCGCGGTGCCGATCCTCGTCGCCCTCGCCAACGTCCTGGGCATCCTGGGCGGGCTGGTGATCGCCGTCGGGCCGCTCTCGCTCTCGGCCGGCTCCTACTGGGACCAGATACTCATCGCGATGAGGCCCAACGACATCCTGATCGGCATGCTCAAGGCGGTGACCTTCGGGATCGTCATCGCCACCATCGCCTGCCACAAGGGCTCGCAGGTCAGCGGCGGGTCGCGCGAGGTCGCCGCCGCCACCACCGCCGCGGTCGTCTCCTCGATCTTCTGGATGATCGTCTGCGACGCCATCGTCACCATGGTCTTCTTCTTCGTGGGATGAACTTTTTGCGAGGGCTGGTATTCGTGGTTGCAAAGGGCGGACAAACCGTGATCGACGTCAAGGACGTGGGCGTGAGCTTCGGCGATCGCCGGGTCCTCGACGGCATCACCCTGCAGGTCACCCGCGGCGAGGCCGTCGCCATCCTCGGCCCCTCCGGCTGCGGCAAGAGCACCCTCCTGCGCCTCATGATCGGCCTCCTCCCCATCACCCAAGGCACCATCTCCATCCTCGGCGAACAGATCGGCTCCCTCTCCGGCCTCGATCTCGAAAAGCTCCTCCTGCGCTTCGGTGTGCTCTTCCAAAGCTCCGCCCTCATCGGCTCGCTCACCGTCGGCGAGAACGTCGCCCTGCCTTTGACCGAGCACACCGCGCTCAGCGACTCCGCCATCGACGTCGTCGTCCGCATGAAGCTCGCCCAGGTCGGCCTCGCCCACGCCAAGGACCTCCGCCCCGCCCAGCTCTCCGGCGGCATGGCCAAGCGGGCGGGACTCGCCCGCGCCCTCGCCCTCTCGCCCGAGCTGCTCTTCTTCGACGAGCCCTCGGCCGGGCTCGACCCGCTCACCGCACTCTCGCTCGACCACCTCATCGTCGACCTGCGCGACCGCCTAGGCGTCACCATCGTCGCCGTCACCCACGAGCTAGCGAGCGTGCGTGTCTTCGCCGACCGCGTCATCATGCTGCGCGACGGCAAGGTCGCCGCCCACGGCACGCTCGACGAGGTGGCGAAGAGCGACGACCCGTGGGTCGGCAATTTCCTCAACCGCACGGCCCCGCGGGAAGAGACAAACCACCAGGAATGGGCCCGGCTGCTGGCGGCAAACGACGTAGCGGGAAAAGACGGAGGCGCTCTTGGCAACGCGTAGAGAGAAAGTCTGGGCCGGGGCGTTCGTCGTCGCCGGCGTGGCGTTGATCGGCCTGTCGCTGGCGCTGCTCGCGGGCATCCGCCTCGGCGGCGACCACGACGACCTCTACGCCATCCGCTTCACCGAGAGCGTCGCCGGTCTCGAGTCGCGCAGCATCGTGCGCTACAACGGCGTGCCCATCGGGCGCGTCCGCGCCATCGAGCTCGACCAGGAGCAGCCCGGCGCCGTGCGCGTCACCATCGCCGCCAACAAGGGCACCAAGCTCCCCCACGGCACCAGCGCGACCCTCGGCTCCAGCGGCATCACCGGCATGCTCTACATCGAGCTGAGCTACACCAAGGGCGAACGCTACCGCCCGCGGCGCTGGCGCGGCAGCGCCACAAATCCGGCCACGAACTCCGCCACGAATTCGGCCACCGCCCCCTCGACCATGCCCGACGCCGAGCCCGCCAACGGCCACGCCGAGGCTTCTGCTCCCGCGACGACGTCTCCCTCCGCCGCCCCGCTCGCCAAGGACGACAACCCCGAGTACCTCGTCCCCGGCGACCTCATCCCCGCCCGCCTCAGTCTGCTCGGCCAACTCTCCGAATCGCTCCGCGGCATCCTCAACGAGGAGAACCCGCAGGGCATCCAGAGCCTCATCCGTCATTATGACGACCTCGCCCAGAACGCCAACCGCCTGATGGACGACGCCCAGGGCGTGCGCAGGCTCATCAAGCACTACGACGACCTCGCCCTGGCTGCCAACGCCAAGCTCGACACCTTCGCCGACGCCGCGAAGCGCATCGACGAGATCGGCAAGGATGCCAGCGAGATGATCGCCTCGTGGCGCAAGCTGATGGGCGAGAACGACAAGACCATCCGCGAGGCGATCGAGGGGGCCGCCCAGGCCGCCAAGGCCGCGCCCGCCCTAGTCACGAAGATCACGGCCGTGGTCGACGAGAACCGCGAGGCCGTCCGCGTCGCGATGGCCAACCTCGCCAAGGTCTCGGGCGAGCTGCAGCAGAAGGTCGCCGAGGAGCGCGTGACGGAGCTCGTCGCCCGGCTGAACAAGACCACCGAGCGGGCCGACGCCGCCCTCGCCGGCGTGCAGTCCGTCGTCGCCGCCAACGAGCAGACGCTCAACGAAACCCTCGCCAACCTGCGCGACTCGACCCGCTCGCTCAAGGAACTGACCGAGCGGCTGCGGCACGACCCCTCGCTGATCGTGCGCGGCCGGGGCGGCGCCGACAAGGAGATCCCCGACCGATGAATCGCTTCAACCTCCGCGCCGGCCGTGTCGCTTGCCTTGTCGCCTGTCTCTGCGCCCTCGCCGCGCCCTTCGCCGGCTGCGCCGCGCCGCCCGACGAGCGCTTCTACGACCTCAATGTGAAGGTGCCGCCCGCCAAGGCGGCCATCCCGCTCACGCTCGCCGTCAAGGGCTTCGCCGCCTCGGGCGAGTGCGCCAGCGAGCGCATGGCCTACCGCAAGGGCGACGTCGAGATCGCCTTCTACCGCTACCAGCGCTGGACGCGCCCGCCCGCCGAGATGGTCCGCGACGCCTTCGTCACCGGCCTGCGCGGCAGCTCGTCGTTCCAGAACGTCTGGGAGCTCGGCCACCCCGGCGACGCCGACTGGGTCCTCGGCGGCCGACTCCGCCGCTTCGAGGAAGTCGACTCTGCCAACACCTGGGAAGCCCGCCTCTCGCTCGACCTCTTCGTTACCGACGCCCGCAGCGGCAAGCTGGTCTACTCCCGCGCCTTCGAGCGCAGCGCCCCGGCCGAGCGTCGCAATCCGGAGGCCGTCGCCGCGGCGATGAGCAAGCTGCTGGGCGAAGTCGTCGAAGCCGTCCGCGGCGACCTCGCCAAGCAGTTGGCCGCGACCAAGCCTTAGTGGTGCGGACCTCGCCAAAGGACGTGCCACATCGCAGCCGAAGGCTGCTATGTGCGAGTGAACAATCGGGCTCAGGTCGGCGGAAGCTTTATCCCTTGCGCGTCACAGCATGCCCACCCTATTCCTCGATGTTCGCCATTGACGGCGGGATCGGTTCGCCGCATTCCGGACAGGATTCCTTGCTGGCTCGCAGGTCGTAATCGCATCGGGCGCAAATCCCGGGTCGGCTCCGCCGCTGCCGACAGGCGAACACGATGATGAACAGCATCAAGCTGAGGACAACCGGATAGATCAGGGGAATGCTGAGCATCCACAACTTTGGGCTCGACGACGGCACCGAGAGGAACCCGATGCCCCCAAGCCGCCAACTGCGAACCAAGATCGAACGCCCAGGCGGCTGCAGCGTGAAGGTCGTTGGGTTGTAAAGCGAATACACCAGGTTCGGATTCGTGAGATCAAAATAGAGTCCGTGCTGAACCACCAATCCGCCATCCACGAACGTGACGCTTGTCCCAGCAATCGTGAGGGTTCTTGGGCTGAACCAGCAAATGGCGATCCATAGCCATAGGTACAGGGCGCAGGATGAAGCCGACGCCAACGACAGCTTGATCGTCCAGTTGAAGATGCGGCGTCCGATCTTTCGTTTGCCCGGTTTCATCAAGCCCCATCCTACGGAGACGCAGCCGGCAAATCGCAGAATATCCCCGCAATCAGCAACACCCGTGCAACTCGACGCGTTCCAGGCCCTACGCTTCTTGTTCACCGGCACACAGCAGCCTCCGGCTGCGGTGTGGCACGGTCCAAGGCCGTTTGAACATTGCAACACAGCAGGTCGGCCTCGGCCGTTCATCCCCTCCCCATTTCCTCATTGACGCCCCATATTCCAGCCGATACACTCTTCATACTCATGGCCATCACCCTGTCCAATCCCGTCGCCGGCATGAAGCTTCTTGCAGAGCTTCTTGGTCTTACCCCGCGCGTCGGATAGGGACGGAATCGCCAAACGATTTTGATTCTGACCCTGCCCGACGCGTTCGGACAGGGTTTTTTTGTTTCCGTGTTTCGCTCGCTCACTCATTCGCCCGCGCATTCGTCCAAACGTCCGCCGGTTCCGCCAACGTCTCGCCAAAGTCCCGCAAGGAGCATCGCGATGTCCACCCAGCCCACGGGTTCCAACCCTTCCCAAGCCGTGCCGATCCGCATCTTCGACACCACCCTGCGCGACGGCGAGCAGTCGCCCGGCGCCAGCCTCCACTTCCAGGAGAAGCTCGAGATCGCGCGGCAGCTTGAGGCCCTGGGCGTCGACGTCATCGAGGCCGGCTTTCCCATCACCAGCCAGGGCGACTTCGACGCGGTGCACGCCATCGCCGCCGAGATCCGCGGGCCGATCATCGCCGGGCTCTCGCGCTGCGTCCCACGCGACATCGCCCGCGCCGGCGAGGCCGTCAAGGGCGGCTCGCGCCCGCGCATCCACGTCTTCTGCGCCACCAGCAAGATCCACCGCGAGCACAAGCTGCGCAAGGCCATCGAGGAGATCATCCGCATCAGCGTCGAGGCCGTGAAGCAGGCCCGCGAGTATGTCGCCGACGTGGAGTTCAGCCCCGAGGACGGCTCGCGCACCGAGCTCAACGTCCTGGTCGACGTCGTCGCCGCCGTCGTCGAGGCCGGCGCGACCACCATCAACATCCCCGACACCGTCGGCTACGCCGTGCCCGCGGAATATGGCCACATCTTCAAGTACGTCCGCGAGAAGCTGCCCGACCTGGACCGCAAGGGGATCATTCTCTCGGCCCACTGCCACAACGACCTGGGCCTGGCCGTCGCCAACAGCCTCGCCGCGGTGCAGAACGGCGCGCGCCAGGTCGAGTGCACCATCAACGGCATCGGCGAGCGGGCCGGCAACGCGGCGCTGGAGGAGGTCGTCATGGCCCTGCGCACCCGGGCCGACTACTTCGGCGGCTACAAGACCAACATCAACTCCAAGCGCATCTTCCCGCTCTCGCGCATGGTCTCCACCCTCACCGGACTCCATGTCCAGCGCAACAAGGCGATCGTCGGCGAGAACGCCTTCGCCCACGAATCCGGCATCCACCAGGACGGCATGCTCAAGGAGCGCTCGACCTACGAGATCATGGACCCGCGCGAGATCGGCCTGCCCGAGAGCAAGCTCGTCCTGGGCAAGCACTCCGGCCGCCACGCCTTCCGCGAGCGCGTCGTCCACCTGGGCTACGGCGTCGACGAGGCGATCGTCGAGAAGGCCTTCGAGGCCTTCAAGGCCCTGGCCGACAAGAAGAAGGACGTCTACGACGAGGACATCGAGGCCCTGCTCGACCAGATGATGGAGAGCGAGCGGCAGCTCTGGGAGATCGTGCGCTTCCAGGTCAACAGCGGCACGAACATGATCGCCACCGCGACGGTCGTCCTGCGCGACACCACCGGCACGGAGCTGATGGACGCCGCGACCGGCGATGGCCCGATCGACGCCCTCTACTCGGCGATCCAGCGCATCACCGGCGTCTCGGCGGCGCTGGAGGACTACCAGACCCGCGCCGTCACCGCGGGCAAGGAGGCGCAGGGCGAGGTCACCATCCGCATCAGCCACAACGGCAAGTCGGTCAAGGGGCGCGGGCTCTCCACCGACGTCATCGAGGCGGCGGGACGGGCCTACCTGGGCGCGATCAACCGCATCAAGTCGGCCGACCGCAAGGCCGCCGACGCGGCGGCGGCGACCAATGGCGCCGCGGCGCGGACCGGGGGGACGCCGTGAGCAGCATTGCTCGGCGGAACTTCGCTGGGTAGGCGTCTGGCCCTCTCCCGCCCCCGGAAAGGGAGAGGGGCAGAGAGGCGTCGCGCAGATGATCTCAACAGAGCGAAGCCAGCGGTCAGTGGCCGGAATGTCGCCGGTCGCGCGGCTCCGGGGTTCGGAGTTCCGCGTTTACGCGGTCTTTGGAAAACCGAAGCGCCCCATTCGCGCGATCGCGGGACGTCGAAGAGCCGCCTAAAGGCGGAACTACGAGCCAAGACCCGGTCGCGCGGCTCTGGGGTATGTAGTTCCGCGTTTACGCGGTCTTTGAAAAGCGGAATCGCCCCCGCGCCATCGGTCATAGACAAATGCCCGCCTAAAGGCGGAACTACATACCCCAGACCCCCACCCCAAGGAGCGAACGGCGATCCGAGGGTGGGTTTTTCATCGACTTGACGTCAGGTGAACCAAGGGCGACCGGAGGCGGCCAACGCCCGGACCAGCGGTGGGACCTCGGCGGACTCCGGCAGGGCATTTTCCGGCGCGCCACCCTCGTTTTCAGGCCAAAAAACGCCATCAAATTTCTGAAGAAAATTTTCCCCGCGACGAAAAACAAGGAGTTAGGAGCGGTCCCAAGGGGGTTTGTCCGGATTTGGCCGGACACTTGTGCAGGTATTACAGGAGGAGCGCCTTTTTTTTGGCGGGCCATCTCGGGTGCATTGTTTGGTGCACCGACGCCTCCCCCCACAACGGCAGAGATGACCCTAGAATCATCGCCGCACAGGTCCGGTCCCGCGGAGTCGGTCGCGCCCGTCCCCGGCCCGGCCTCCTGGCCTCGGCAGTCACAACGGAGGTATCCGTCTTGAGCGAGCTTCAAGCCCCGTCGTCCGAACGCATCAAGCATTTCGTGCTCGACACCAACGTGCTGCTCCACAACCCCGCGGCGATCTTCATGTTCGCCGACAACGAGGTCATCATCCCGTTCCCCGTCATCGAGGAACTCGACAAGTTCAAGAAGCAGAACGACGACGTCGGCCGCAACGCCCGCGAGGTCATCCGCCACCTCGACCGCCTCCGCACCCGCGGCAAGCTCACCGAGGGCGTCGACTGGAACGGCAACGGCGGGCACATCCGCGTCGACTTCTCCACCGACGACCGCCCCAAGGCCCTCGCCGAGGACTCGCCCGACAACCGCATCATCAGCGTCGCCTGGAAGCTCCACCAGGCCGGCACGCGCACCATCTTCATCACCAAGGACATCAACTGCCGGCTCAAGTCCGACGCGCTGGGCCTGCACACCGAGGACTTCGAGGCCCAGAAGGTCGACGCCGACACGCTCTACAGCGGGCACGTCAGCCTCGCCGTGCCGGGCAAGGTCATCGACATGCTCTACGAGGAGAAGCAGATCGGGCTCGACGAGCTCAGCCCGCACCTCTTCGAGACCGACGCCGAGGGCAAGACCGTCCCCATCACCCTCTTCGCCAACCAGTTCGTCCAGCTCCGCAACGCGCTCGACGACTCGCACACCGGCCTGGCCCGCCTGCTCGGCGAGACCGAGCACCTCATCCCCGTCGTCGGCCCGCGCAAGCCGGTCTACGGCATCATGGCCCGCAACCTGCAGCAGACCATGGCCCTCGACCTGCTGCTCGACGACGACGTCAAGCTCGTCACGCTGCTGGGCACCGCCGGCACGGGCAAGACGCTGCTCGCCATCGCCGCGGGCATGGTCAAGGTCTTCACCGAGCAGCGCTACGACAAGCTGCTGGTCGCCCGCCCGATCATGCCCATGGGGCGCGACATCGGCTACCTCCCCGGCGACAAGGACGAGAAGCTCAGCGCCTGGATGCAGCCGATCTTCGACAACCTGAGCTACCTGATGTCCACCCGCGGCGCCGGCTCGATGCACGCCGAGAGCCACTCGGCCGAGCAGCGCACCAAGGCGCTGATGGACTCGGGCCAGCTCGTGCTCGAACCGCTCACCTACATCCGCGGCCGCAGCATCCCGCACCAGTTCATGATCGTCGACGAGGCCCAGAACCTCACGCCCCACGAGGTGAAGACCATCGTCTCGCGCGTCGGCGAAGGCACCAAGATCGTCCTCACCGGCGACATCCTCCAGATCGACAACCCCTACCTCGACTCCTCCTCCAACGGCCTCTCCTACATGGTCGACAAGCTCAAGGGCCAGGCGATCGTCGGCCACATGACCCTCGCCCGCAGCGAGCGCTCGGAGCTGGCCTCGCTCGCCGCGGAGCGGCTGTGAGGCTTCACTGCTCGGCGCTCCCATCGCGACGACGCTCATCAAGGTGAACAGCACAAACCAAGTCCTAGGCACCGCCGTGCCTGGGCTTTTCACGCGCGTCGTTCCGCGACGTACAATTGACGGTCCCTCCTTGCACTCTTCGGACTCCTCCCCATGACCGACTCCAACGCCTCTTCCGCCGCCGCTCCCGCTTCGCCCGCTGCCAAGCCCAAACGCTGGGTCCGCTGGCTCCTGCTGGGCGGGGCCGCGCTGCTCGTCCTGCTGCTCTTGATCGTGCTGCTCATCCCGACGCTGCTGAGCACCGGGGCCGGCACGTCGTTCCTCGTCTCGACCATCAACGGCGGCATCGCCGGCCAGGTGCAGATCGCCGACGCCAGCCTCGGCTGGTTCTCCGGGCAGAAGATCCACGGCCTAAAGGTCCTCGATCCCGCGGGCAAGACCATCATCGACGCGCCCGACGTCGACCTCCCCGGCCTCTCGCTCTTCGCCGCGGTCCGCGGCTCGCGCAACCTCGGGGCCATCACGCTCAACAAGGCCCGCGTCGACCTCGTGCAGGACGACAAGGGGCAGCTCAACCTCGCCCAGGCCTTCGCGGCGAAATCGCCCAAGGCCGCCTCACCCGCCACGCCTTCGCCCGCCGCCGCCGGGCCGAGCGTCCCGCCCGACCTGAGCGTGAAGCTCGTCGTCGTCGACGGCACGGTCACATACCTCTCGCAGATCCCGCCCAAGGTCGAGCTGGTCACCTTCGCCAACGTGAACTGCACGCTCGACCTGCCCAACGTGCAGCAGATCTCCGTCTCGCTCAAGACCGACATCGCCCAAGGCACCGCGACGGGCTCAGCCGCAGGGTCGGCGTCGGTCAAGGATCTCTTCGACGCCGCCGGGTATTCGCAATCCGCCAAGGCGACGCTCGACGCCGACGTGAAGCTCGACCGCGTGCCGGTGGTCGTCGTCAGCCGGCTCACGGGGCAGGGCGACGCGCTGGTGGCTCTGCTGGGCCCGTCGGCCGACATGACGCTCAAGGCCAAGGGCGCGATCGGCGCCCCCGACCTCAACCTCGTCGCGAGCAGCGCCAACCTCAAGGCGAACATCAACGCCGCCGTGCGCGGCCCCGCGATTGACGCCTCCAATTCGACCATCGCCCTCACCGTCACCGAGCCCGCGTGGCAGCAGTGGAGCAAGGGCTCGGGCCAGTTGCTCAAGCCCTTCGACGTGAACCTGGCCGTCAAGAAGCTCACGATCCCGCGGCTCGACGCCGGCGGCGTGAACCTCGCCGGGGCGGCGGTCGACATCGCCGCCAGCGTCGGCGACGTGGCCATCGACTCCAAGGGAGAGCTGGGCGCCGCTGGAACGCTCGCGCTGCGCGGAACCCGCGCGTCGATCGTCTCCGATGCCTTGGGCAAGTCGCTCGTCGCCAGCCTCAGCGCGACCGCGCAACAGGGCGGGCAGACCGGCTCGGCTGACCTCAAGGCCGAGATCAAGGACGCCCTGACCGCCGACGCGAAGATGGACAGCCAGCACATGACCGCGAAGGTCCAAGGCGCGATCAAGACGCTGCCGCTCGCGCTGGTCGACCAGCTCTCGGGCAACGGTGGGATGCTCGCGGCTGTGCTCGGCCCGAGCCTCGACGCGACGATCGCCGCGGACGTGAAGCCCGAGGCCGACGGCAAGGGGCTGAGCGGCACGTTCTCCGTCAATGCCACCGCCGCGAACCTGGCCGCCGCGCTCAACGGCTCGCTCACGCCCGACGCCCTCACGCTCGCCGACGGCAGCAAGGCCGGGCTGAAACTCACGCCCGCTGGGGCCGTGCACTTCATGGGCAAGGGCTCGGTCACGAAGCTGATCGAGGAGGCCAACATCGCCGCGACGATCGCCCACGCCGTCGTCCCGCTCAAGCAGGGCAAGCCCGACATGGGAGCCGTGTCGATCGACGTGAAGGCGACCATCGACCGGCTGGTCGTCTCGTCGCCCGACATCGATGGCAACGCGGTGCTGCGCGACGCCGCATTGGGGCTCGTCGCCGAGCGGCTCGACAAGGAGGCCAACCTCAAGCTCAGCGCCGCGACCGACCTCAACGGACAGCCGGGCAAGGCGCAGGCGGCGGTGAAGGCAACGAAGCTGGTCAACGCCGCGGGCGAGCTCGACGCTGCCGGGGCGGTGGTGGTCGCCGACGCGTTGATCGAGAAGTTCCCCTCTTCGTTGGCCGACGCCTTCGCGAAGCGCGGGAACGTGGTGACGCTCGCCGCCGGGCCGATGGTCGACAACCTGCGGCTCCATCTCGAGGCCCAGCCGGCCGCCGGCGGGAAGCGCGACTTGAAGTTCGAGGTCGACATCGCGGCCCCGCTGCTGAACGCCAACGCAGCGGGTTCGTACATCAACGGCGCGCCGAAGCTCACCAGCCCGGCCCACCTCACCGCGAAGATCCAGCCCGCGCTGGTGGCGCTGCTGACCACGCCCACGCCCGGCCCGGCCGCTCCCGGCAAGCCCACGCCGGAGGTCCGCCCCAGCGTCATCCTCTCCCAGCCGGCGAACCTCGACCTGTACGTGACCTCGCTGGAGGTCGCTCCCGGCGGCGCGGCCGCGGGCCTGAAGCTGGGGCTCAAGGGCACGATCGACCAGATCGTCCCCTTCGCCGCCCCGGGCGAGACGCAGGTCGCCCTGCGGAATGTGCACTTCACGCTGCCCGACTGCGAGGCGACGCAGAAGCTCGAGGCGACGCTCGACGCCGAGGTCGTCAGCGGCAGCGACAGCGGCGCGGTGACGCTGCGGGCCAACGTCGCCCGCCCGATGCAGGAGGACCGCGTCGTCGACGCGTGGCTGACCAGCTCGGCCCTGCCTGTGGCCCTGGTCGACACGCTCACCGGCCAGCGCGGGAAGCTCCCGGCCCTGCTGGGCGAGAAGCTCGGGAGCGTCGCGATCATCGTCGGGGCCGAGCCCGCCAAGCCGATGACCTTCTCCGCGAAGATCGACGCGGAGCGGGTGAAGGTCGACGTCAGCGGGCAATACCTCGCCGGGCCGGCGGCCATGGCGACCTTCAAGCCCAACTCGACGGCGAGCCTGCTCGTCACCAACGAGGTGTTGGCCGCGCTCTTCTCCGGCAAGGACAAGGCCCCGCCCGCGCTGAGCGTCACCCAGCCGGCGATGCTGCGGGTCACGCTCGCGCAGGTCGAGGCGGCCTTCGTCACGGGCGCGAAGGGCAAGTCGCAGCTCGACCCCGCCAAGACGAAGTTCAACGTCGGGCTCTCGGCCTCGGGCCTGGGCCTGAAGCAGAACGACTCCGACCAGGTCTTCGACCTCAAGGACGTCACGGCGACGCTCACCAGCGCCGACCTCACGCAGCTCATCTCGCTGCAGGCCAGCGTCGCCGTCGCCGCGACCGCGGGCGGGCAGACCTCCACCGGCTCGCTCGCGTCCAACACGCAGGTCAAGGGGCTGAAGTTCAAGGACGGCTCGCCCGACACCGCCACCGCGACGCTCACGAGCAAGACCACGACCAAGGAGATGCCCGTGGTCATCCTCGACACGCTGCTCCGCCAGAACGGGCAGCTCAACGACCTCTTCGGCGCCACCGTCTCGCTCGTGGCCGACGTCGCGTACGCGCCGGGCGCGCCCGGCTCGATCGACCTCGACGTGCAGAGCGCCAACACCGTCGCGAACTTGAAGGGGACGATCGACAAGGACATGGTGCTTCACCTCCGTGAGGATTTGACCGCTTCGCTGAAGATCACGCCGCAGCTCGGGGCCCGGCTGCTGCCGAACACGAACCCGCTGCTCGCCGGCGCCGTCTCGGGCGACAAGCCCGCGACGCTGCGGATCAAGAAGGAGACCTTCGCCGCTCCGCTCAAGAATCTCTCGATGCAGACGCTCGTCGCCGACGGCACGATCGAACTGGGCAAGCTCAAGGTCGAACCGACCAGCCCGATCGTGGGCGGGTTCTTCACGGCCCTCTCGGCGCTGAGCCCCGGCGCCGCGTCGACGGGCAGGCAGATCGACGCGAAGTTCACGCCGCTGACCTTCAAGGTCGCCGACGGGGCGCTGACGTCGAACGACCTGTGGCTGGAGACGGGCTTCATGACGATCGGCACGCAGGCCCGCGTCGCGCCGCGCGACGCGCAGGACAAGTCGCTCTGGGCCGACGTGGTGGTCGCCATCCCGGGCAACACGCTGGCGAACTTCGTGCCCGGGCTGCAGATCGACCGCAACCGGATCTTCGAGATCGGCGCGACGGGCCCGACGAGCAAGGTGAAGCCCGACTACGGGAAATTCCTCAGCACGCAGATCATGCCCTTGCTGGCGGCGAAGGGGCTGACGGGGAAGAACGCGGAGTACGCCAATCTGGTGGGCGGCCTCGCGTCGGGCATCGGCTCGGCGCTGGCGGGCAAGGGCGACAAGAAGGGCGAACCGGAGCCGACGGCCGCGACTTGGGTGAACCACACGTGGAAGAACCGCCCCACCGGAGTGGTCGCGCCGCAGGCGACGCAGCCGGCGACGGCCCCGGCGGCGACGCCCGCGACGGGGAATCCTGCGACGGCTGCGCCGGCGGCGAGCGGCGCGAAGCCGATGGCACCGTCGAACACGGCCGGGACGGATTCCGCGGCGACGGCGGCACCCGAGAAAAAGCCCTCCTTGGAGCAGTCGATCCTGGGCGGGATCGGCGATGCCCTGCGCAAGCAGGAAGAGGCGAAGGCGAAGAAGAAGGCCGAGCGCGAGAAGCAAAACGCCGCGAGCAAGCCGGCGGAGAAGTAGGCAGCAAAGGCGCGGCTCAAGAGAAACCCAATCCCCGCCTAAAGGCGGAACGCCGAACCCCGGAGCCGCTCGTGCCTGTCGTCGATCGGGGGCCGGCCGGAAAAAACCTCTCCCCCCGTAAGACCCGCACAAGTGTCCGGCGGAATCCGGACAACGGCGCGCAAGTCGTTGATTTTGATTCTCGGTTTTTGGCTCGTGTCCGGATTTTTCCGGACGCTGGTACCCATCTCTGGCGCGGGAAATCACCCCCGAAAAATGCTCTAAAAGGTGCCGCTGCTGCGACGCT
>JAPLMQ010000026.1 GCA_026386955.1 Planctomycetota bacterium | reverse complement strand
CGGGCCCCTCGACGATCGCGACGGGCGCGAAGTCCTCGACGAGCCGCTGCAGGAAGGCCTCCGCGGGCTGGCTGAGCAAGTCGGGCGTGGGGGTGAGGACGCGTACCTCGTCGGCGCCGGCGGCGCGGAGCAGGCGGGCCTTGGCGTCGAGGCTGGTCAGCCGCAGCGGCTCGTGCCCGGGGCGGAGGACGCTCTGGGGCGAGGGGTCGAAGGCGATGGCGACCACGCGGGCCCGCGCCCCCCCGGTGTGGGCATCAGCGACGCCGCGGGCCCGGGCGAGGATCGCGCGGTGCCCGAGATGGACGCCGTCGAAGTTGCCGAGGGTGATGACCGTGGGCCCGGGCATGGAGCGAAGGATAACGGGTTTTGCGGGACGAGGCATCGTGTCTGATTCGCAAGAAAAAACCCAGACACGCGGTGCCTGGGCTTTGAGGTCAACGTTGTGCATGCGCGCCGCGCATCGCCCGCTCACCCATGCTTCTTCACGAAGCCCAGCACTTCCTCGACGTTCTGCTTCCCGCCGATGATCAGCGGCGTGCGCTCGTGCAGGGCCGAGGGCTGGCGGTCGAGCACGCGGCCGACGCCGTCGCTCGCCCCGCCGCCCGCCTGCTCGGCGATGAACGCCAGCGGGTTGGCCTCGTAGAGCAGGCGGAGCTTGCCCTCGGGGTTCTTCTGCGTGGGCGGGTAGAGGAAGACGCCCCCCTTGAGGAGGATGCGGTGGAAGTCGGCCACGAGCGAGCCGATGTAGCGCATCGAGCAGTTCCCGCCCTCCTGGTCCTTGGCCCACTCGAGGTAGCTCTGGTAGCCCTTGGGGAAGGTGTGCAGGTAGGCCTCGTTGCAGCTGTATTGGTTCACGTGCTCGGGGATGCGCAGGTTCTCGCGCACGAGCAGGTAGGCCCCGAACTGCGGGTCGAGCGTGAACATGTGCACGCCCTGCCCGGTGGTGTAGACCAGCGTGGTGCTCGAGCCGTAGACGACGTAGCCCGCGGCCAACTGCTTGTGGCCGGGCTGGAGCACGCTCTGGTCGACGTGGGTCTCGCCCTCTTGGCGCTGCATGACGGTGAAGATCGTGCCCACGGGGACGTTGGCGTCGATGTTGCTCGAGCCGTCGAGCGGGTCGAACATCACGATGTACTTGCCCTTGCTCGGGTCGGCGATGACCTTGGCCTCGTCGTCCTCCTCGCTGGCGATCACGCCCACGTTGCCGCGGTAGCCCAGCGTGCGCTTGAGCGTGTCGTTGGCGATCAGGTCGAGCTTCTGGACCGTCTCGCCCTGGATGTTGACCGAGCCCGCCTCGCCCAGGACGTCGACCAGCCCCGCCCGGCGGACGTAGGAGGCGATGATCTTGGTCGAGAGCGTGATGGCGCTCAGGAGCCAACTGAACTCGCCCGAGTGGGCGATGCTGTTGTCCTCCTGCTCGTCGATGATGTGCTGCTGGACCGTGACGAAACCGCCGCCGCGCATGATGGCCATGGACTGCTCCCCTGCCGAAGGTCCCGTCGGGACCGGTTGTTCCACCCTGTTGTGGGACCGAAGATCAAATCAATCGCGGCCCGCCGCGTCAATCAGGTCTTCCCCTAGAGTCGATCACGCCGCGTGCGAGCCCGGGACGACCAACTTGCTGCGCCCGCGCCACCAATCGATCGTCTTGCGCAGCCCCTGCTCGAAGGGGTGCTTCGCCTGCCAGCCGAGGATCTCGCGGGCCTTGGAGGTGTCGAGGCAGCGCCGCGGCTGCCCGTCGGGCTTGCTCGCGTCCCACTCGATGCGCCCCTCGAACCCGCACAGCCGGGCGACCAGCTCCACCAGCGACTTGATTGAGATCTCCTGCCCCGTGCCGAGGTTCATCGGCTCGGGCGTCTCGACGCGCTCCGCCGCCCGCACGATCGCCTCCGCCGCGTCGGCGACGTAGAGGAACTCGCGCGACGCAGAGCCCGTGCCCCAGCAGGTCATCGACTCGGCGCGCGACTCGCGCGCCTCCTCGCACTTGCGGATCAGCGCGGGGATCACGTGCGAGCTGGCGGGGTCAAAGTTGTCCCACGGGCCGTAGAGGTTCACCGGCACGAGCACCGCGCTGGCGAGGCCATACTCGCGCTGGTAGCCGTCGAGCATGACGAAGAGCGCCTTCTTGGCCACGCCGTAGGGCGCGTTGGTCTCCTCGGGGAAGCCGTTCCAGATGTCCTCCTCGCGGAAGGGCACGGGGGCGAACTTGGGGTAGGCGCAGACCGTGCCGGTGTGGACGAACTTGCGCAGCCCCGACAGACGCGCCTGCTCGACCAGGTTCATCCCCATCGCCATGTTGGCGTAGAAGAACCGCCCGGGGTGGAGCCGGTTGGCGCCGATGCCCCCGACCTCGGCGGCGAGGTGGATGACCACCGTCGGCCGCGCGTCGCGGAACAGCCGCTCGACGTCGCCCTGCACCGTCAGGTCGTAATCCTTCCGCCGGGGCACGAAGACCCGCCGCGGCTCCACGCCGCGCAGCGCGAGCATCTCCAGCACGTGCCTGCCGAGGAAGCCCGCCCCACCCGTCACGCAAATCCGCTCGTCGCGCAAGTCCAACATCAGCGTTCTCCCGCGTTCGACGCCAGCGCGTGCCCCGCCTTCACCAGCGTGCGTTCGCGCTCGGCCAACTCCAGGTCGGCGTCGACCATCATGTTCACCAGTTCGTCGAAGCTCACCTTGGGCTTCCACCCCAGCGCCTTGCGGGCCTTCGCGGGGTCGCCCAGCAGCAGGTCGACCTCCGCGGGGCGGAAGTAGCGCGGGTCGATCTCCAGGAAGTCGCGGTGGTCCAGCCCCACGCGGGCGAAGGCCTTCTCGCAGAAGAGCCGGACGGAGTAGGTCTCGCCCGTGGCGACCACGTAGTCGTCGGCCTGCTCCTGCTGCAGCATCAGCCACATCGCCTCGACGTAGTCGCCCGCGAAGCCCCAGTCTCGCTTCGCGTCGAGGTTGCCCAGGTAGAGCTTCTCCTGCAGGCCGAGCTTGATGCGCCCGACGGCGCGTGTGATCTTGCGGGTGACGAAGGTCTCGCCCCGGCGGGGGCTCTCGTGGTTGAAGAGGATGCCGCAGGAGGCGTGGAGCCCGTAGCTTTCGCGGTAGTTGACGGTGATCCAGTGGGCGTAGAGCTTCGCCACGCCGTAGGGCGAGCGCGGGTAGAACGGCGTCTCCTCGGTCTGCGGCGTGTGGACGACCTTGCCGTACATCTCCGAGCTCGACGCCTGGTAGAAGCGGATCTGGTAGCCCGAGGCCTCCTGGAAATCGCGCACGGCCTCGAGGAGCTTGAGCGCGCCCATGCCCGTCACGTCGGCGGTGTAGATCGGCTGGTCGAAGCTCACGCGCACGTGGCTCTGGGCCCCGAGGTTGTAGACCTCCGTCGGGCGGATCTCGCGCACCAACCGGGCGAGCCCATTGCCGTCGGCGAGGTCGGCGTAATGCAGCTTGAGGCGGGCCCCGGCCTCGTGCGGGTCTTGGTAAATCGCGTCGATGCGCCCGGTGTTGAACGAGCTCGATCGGCGGACCAAGCCGTGGACGTCGTACCCCTTCGCGAGCAGGAGCTCCGCGAGATAGGAGCCGTCCTGCCCGGTGATGCCGGTGATCAACGCCCGCCTGGGATTGATGGCCAAGTCGATGCCTCCGCTGCTTGTTTCTACTGCGTCCGAACGGTCCCTGTTCGACTGGGTTCGACAGGAATTCGGCGAAACTTGAATGAAGCGGGGGCGGGCGCGCGGAATGGGGAAGGTCTGCGCCGGGCGAGGAGGGTTGGGGGGATTTGTTAGCCGGAAGCGCAAGCGACGGAGGTTAGATCGGCGCGGCCGGCACGCGATGTCTGGTGCCACATATAACCGTACTCGTGACAGGTGAACTTTCTGGACAACCCCGCGACCAAGCCCACGGATCGCGACGGTACGCCGTCGCGTTCCGTGGGGTTCCGTGGGGTCCCTTGGGTTCCGTGGGCTCCGAAGCCCGACCCCCACCGAACCCGACGGAGTACCGTCGGGATCAGTGGGCTTGATTCAGTTGTTCAGAGGTTTCATGGGGCGACGGACACCCCCCGCTCAATGCGTCAGCACATAGGCCAGGATGTTCGCGTTGATCTGGTCGGCGTCCTGCATCTCGTCGCGCCCGCAGCAGCAGCAGCGGCCGCCCGTCGCGCCGGCGTCGTTGAGCCCCACGGGGGAGAAGAGCGCGATGATCCGCCCGCCTCGCTCGAGGACCTCGATCACCGGCTCGACGCTCGCCTGCTTGGTCCGCAGCTTCTCGATCTTGTGGAGCGTGTGGAAGATCGGGTGGTCGATCGCGAGCGTCTTCCACGCCAGCCCCTTGCCCTCCTCGCCCGGGGCCGCCTTCGCCATCGCCGCCTTGAAGCTCGTCGCCCACTCGGGGCTGTTGCAGGCCGCGGAGCCGAGGATGAACCCGCCGCGGTCGAGGAAGGCCTTGGCGTTCGCCGCCTGGGCGTCGCTCCACGCGAAGGTGTCGTCGCCGGTCATGATGACCATCGGGAAGTTGAAGACATCTTTGCTGGCGAGGTCGACCTCGGTCAGCTTGCGGTCGACGTCGGCCCCGGTCCGGCGGGCGACGTCGGCCAGGTAGGCGTCGGCGTAGCAGACCGCGGGCTTGCCCTTGTCGAAGCTCATCGCCCCGACGCGGACGGCGCGTGGCCGCTTGGCGTTCTTCTCGTCGCCCCCGCGCACGGCCGCGCCGACGAAGGCGAGCAGCAACACGGCGAGGAACACGAGGCCGACGAGGCGCGAACCGCTGCCTTCGCCGCGCGGGGGTTGGATCAGGTCGTGTGCCATGGCCTCATCTTAGCGAGGCAATGAGGCGGCTTTGCATGATCAGAGCCGGGCAGGTTTTGTTGCGAGGCTTCAAGCCGACGACAAACTCGAAGAAACCGTCGGCCTCGTCTAAAGCCCCAACGGGGCTCAATGCGAAGGCCAAGACACTCGGCTTTCTCGTGGAAAATGAGCATCGCAACAGAGCCTCCCCCCTTCTGATCAGGCAGGACGTTTTCAACGATGCGTCTGCGTCTACAATGCCGCCATCGCCGACCCGACCTCCCGCTTCACCCAGAGCCCAACCCCGAGCTTCATCATGGCCAAAGAAAACCCCCCCGCGCCCGTCGTCCACGTCGCCCCCTTCACCGAGCCCGGGCAACCCGCGCCGGACTTCAAGCTCGCCGACCAGGCGGGGGCGACCCACGCGCTCAAGGACTTCCGCGGCCAATGGCTCGTCATCTACTTCTACCCCAAGGACGACACCCCCGGCTGCACCACCGAGGCCTGCCAGTTCCGCGACGGCATCGCCGAGTTCAAGAAACGCGGCGTGGCGGTCGTCGGCGTCAGCCCCGACAACGAGAAGGCCCACGCCAAGTTCGCCGCGAAGTTCAGCCTCCCCTTCCCGCTCCTGGCCGACGTCGACAAGGCGATGGTCGGCTCCTACGGCGTCTGGAAGGAGAAGAGCATGTACGGCCGGAAGTACATGGGCGTGGAGCGCACGACCTACCTGATCGACCCCAAGGGCAAGGTCGCGCATCGCTGGGAGAAGGTGAAGGTCACCGACCACGACGCCGACGTGCTCAAGAAGATCGATGAGCTGGGCAAGGCGGGGAAGTGACGCCGCTGTTTTTGCCCACCCGCTGCCCACCCAAACCCGCCATCCTGCCTCATTTCAAGGCACCGCCACTTCGTCCAGCCTCGAATGGGGGGCGTGGATGCCCCTTTGTCGAGCTGGCGCGCGTTTTGCAGGTTCAACGTCGTCGCCGCGTTGCGGGGATTTCCGGACAATGTCGATCGGATTTCACCGGAAACTGACCATTGGGGGCTGCAACGCGCCCCCTTGGGTTGTTAAGATGGGTTAGTTATTCGGCCCTTGAAGTTGGCGGGGGAGCCCCCCGCTGAATGGCCACGAACGACCATTTGAGAAAGGACGCTCTACATGGCACGTCGTCTTGCCGCGAAGTCTCAGACCTCACCCACCCCCGCCCCGATCGCGCCGATCGCCAAGCCCGCCCCCGCCTCGGCCCCGGTTTCATCCAGCTCCACCGCGACGCTCACGCCGTCCGCCCCCGGCAATGGCGGCGTAGCGACCCGCACCCGCCGCGTGACCCACCAGGAAATCGCCAAGCGCGCCTACGAGATCTGGGTCGCCTCCGGCCGCGTCGAAGGCCGCGACGTCCAGAACTGGAAGCAGGCCGAGAAGGACCTGGGCGCGGTCTGACCCTCCTCATTCCGGGGGGGCCGGGTTTCAAGCTCCCGCCTCCGTCGGCCTTCCGGGCTTCAGTACACACCGATCCCCCGCGTCGCCCCTCCCCGCGACGCGGGTTATGCATTTCAAGCCCACTGATCCCGACGGCACCCCGTCGGGTTCGGTGGGGTCGGCCTTGCCCCACCCCTCGCCCCCATTTCTCTTCCCGCCTCTCGTCTATACTGCCTCGCGCCGGGAATCCTGAGCACTCCATCTCCCTCTCAGGGGTATCCGCATGTCTCGCCCGCTTCGCGCGCACTTGGCCACCCTCTTCCTGCTGCTCGCCTGCGCGACGCTCTCGCCGCGCGACGCCGCCGCGCAGCTCGCCCTCGACTCCACAACCGGCAAGCTCCCGCCCGATGGGCCCGCGCGTTCCTACATCCTCGGCGACAACCTCGCCACGCTGCGTGCCAACTGGGCCTCGCCCGCCAACGCCCACCAAGCCGCGTGGAAACCCGCCATCATCGGCAAGGCCAACCAAGCCCCTCCCGGCATCGCCCCCGGCAACTCCCCCGACTCCGAACCCCCCGCGAAGTTCGCCGACTGCGCCGTCGCCTCGAGCATCGCCAAGGCGGCCGCGTTCCGCTGGGCGATGGACCCCGCCGCCCCCACCGCCTCCACCGACCGCGCCAAGGCCCTCGCCGCGCTGAAGGTCGCCGCCGTCCCGGGCGGGTCCGAGATCACCCGCAACGAGCCCGCGACCAGCTACCTCCTCGCCTACGACTTCCTCCGCGTCGAACCCATCCCCGCCGCCGACGACAAGCTCATCCGCGCCCGTCTCCACGCCATCGCCGAGAAGCTCGGCGGGGGCGACTCCGACTCCAACGTCCGCGGGAAGGTCGGCTCAACCCGCGCCCTCGCGGGCCTGCTCCTGCGCGATCAATCCCTCCTCGACCGCGGCTTGGCCGAGCTCAAAAACCACTTCGCCTACTCCACCACCGACGACGGCTGGTACACCGACAGCCAAGGCCACTACCTCAACTACGTCCTGCCCCACCTCGCCCCCTTCGTCCGCGCCTACCAGCAAGCCTCCGGCGTCGACCTCTACCCCAACGTCCAGCCGCTGGTCGACATGACCCTGGGCCTGCGCCTCCCCGACGGCCGCGTCCCCTGCGTCTCCAACGGCACCAACATGTTCGTCGCGACCCATCTCTTCGCCCCCTCGACCGACCCCGCCACCGCCGCCGCCGTCCGCTGGCAACTCCTCTCCATCCCCACCAACGCGTTCGACCTCGCGAACACGATGAATAACGACTGGACGCCCACGACCTTCTTCGCCCTCACGCCCTTCCCCGTCACCAATCCCGCCGACAAAGCCGCGCCGACGACCGCTCCCGCGACCACGCCTCTCCCGCGCTCCCCCACCTACCACTCCCCGGGCCAGGCGGGCGTCAGCGTCTTCCGCAACGATTGGTCCGCCGCCAGCGACTACCTCGCGATGGCCGCCGGCGTCGACAGCCCGCCGCAGGACCGCCCGCTCCTGCACACCCTCGGCACCAAGTCGGGCCTCTTCCCCGCATTCCACTCCCAGAACGACACCGGCGCCCTCTTCCTCGCCTCCCACGGCGTCCTGCTCCTCACCTCCCCCGGCTACGACCGCCGCGACCTCTCCAATTGCCCCAAGGACTTCGACCCCAAGCGGGCCGACTGGCACAACGTCATCCTCGTCGACGGCAACCTCGGCACCCTCCCGGGCCCCGCGGGCACCTACGCCCACGAGGAAAACGGCATCGACTACGGCGGCCCCCACGCCGGCCGCGTCGTCCGCCCCGGCGCCTTCAAACACACCCATCGCCTCGACTCCTCCGAGTTCAGCGCCGGGCCAGACGCCCAGGACGGAGCCCAGCCCGGCAAGTCCAAGGGCGTCTGCGACGTCGCCACGCTCTTCATGACCTGCAACGACGTCGCCGTCCGCCGGACCATCGCGTTTCCGCACGAGGATTACTTCGTCGTCGCCGACGACGCCTCGCCGGCCCGCTTGGACGACCTCGACAAGCGCAAGCCGCACCGCTACGCCGTCACGCGCAGCTACGCCTTCAACCTCGTCGGCCGCGGCAAGCAGACCGTGCTCACGCAGACGCCCGACCTGATCCAGGTGAAGTGGGAGGCCGACGGGCAGCAGGTGATCGCCCACCTCGTCTCCAGCGAGCCGATGACGCTCTCGACGGCCTCGCTCTGGCTGCACGACCACTACAACGCCTTCGAGCCCACCAAACGGATGCAGGCCGAGGTGAAGGCCGTCGCCGCCGGATTCGTCTGCGTCTTCGAGACGGGCAAGGCGGGGGCGCCGCCGCGGCTCGAAGCGAAGCAGCAGAACAAGGCCAGCGGAGAGGATCTTTTCGTGACCGTCGCCAACAAGGCCGCAGGATGGGTCGACATGCTCCAAAGCGCCGCCCCGAAGTGGCGCGACCCCAAAGACCCGTTCGCGCATCTCGGTGTCCATCAGGATCTGACCTTCTCTCGCCTTGTAGGGATAAATGAGCAAAGCCTCATGTGCACCGCCGTTGACAACGAACTTCCGACCATCCACGACATCCGGACTCCCCCTCCAGGGACGACCAACCCCGATCGCGCACTCGCCGTCGCCGCCGACCACCCACTGACGATCTCGCTGATGCGGGACGAAAAAGAGGTCCGCGGCACCATCTCCCCCGACGGCTTCGTCCCCGGCACCAAGCTCACCATCCGCGGCCGGACCGGCTCGACCTCCGCCACCGTCGACGGCCAACCCGCCCCCGTGGTGGACGAAGACATCACCTGCGTCGTGACCCTCCCCCGCCCCGGCCCGCTGGTGGTGAAGTTCAAGCGATGAGTCTTGTGGGATGGTGCCCCGTCGACGCGGCTCTGGGGTACGTAGTTCCGCCTTTAGGCGGCTCTTCAAACAACGAAAACGCCTCATCCTCGCGACTCTGGGTTAGCCGGACGCGCAAGCGACGGCTTGAACCGTCCGACCAACCGAGCACGCAACGTCACCCCGTTCGTCCAAAGCCGTCGCTTCCGGGGGCGCGTCCGGCCAACACGACGCCCTCCTTCATCCCGACTTGCCTCGCCTACGCGTTCTCAAGAAAACCAATGCCCGCCTGAAGGCGGAACTCCGAACCCCAGACCCGTTCCCGCGGCGGCCCTCCGCCTTGGCGGGACGCGCTCGGCATCTCCGAACCGAAACGACCTCTCCATGCGCGGCTCGACGCTCCTTCCCTGGCTCTTCTTCGGCCCGCTCCTGTTGGCCATCGTCGCCAATCTCCTCTTCCGCGTGACCGGCTGGCCTTGGGCAGGCCACGTCGCCCAAGGCGCGGTCATCGTGACGCTGGCCGCGCTCCTCGCCGCGTTTGTGCCCAACTTCCTGTGGTTCTGGCGCAGCCGCGGGCGCGGGAAGGGCTCCGAGAAGGGGCCGCCGTTCCCGTGACGATCGGCCGGGGGCAAGGGCGTGTCGGCCGCGCGACTCCGGGGCTCGTAGTTCCGCGCTCACGCGGGTCTTCGGAAAACCAAGACATATCGATCGCGCGGCTCTGGGGTTCGGAGTTCCGCGTTTACGCGGTCTTTGAGCAACAAAGACCGCCCCGCCGCGCGATCGCGAAAGAGACAAATGCCCGCCTGAAGGCGGAACTCCGAACCCCAGACGCTCGCGCGGCGCATCCCGCAGCGCGGAAATTTTCCGGCCGATTTCGAAAATATTTTTACTACCCATTTCCCAAACGGGTTGGATTGCCCACCCCTGCGGAAACGCTCAAAACGAGGCCCACTCGCGTAGGCGGCACTGAACACGCCGGTCAGCGGCTCGGGAGCGGGACAATTTGACGCTCCCTTACGCTCAACGGTTGCCATCGACCACGCCCGGCCGGAATGGCCCTGAACAGCCAAAGCGGCACCATGAGACGCAATCAATGGACGTGCCACCGCTTACACGAATTCACTCCAAAACCGCTCCCGAGCCCGCACCCTCAAGTCGCGCGAACAGCGGCGCATCAGCCCTCGAATCGATCCCGAAGACGCATCGGACCGGTGTCGATGCGTCACCCGAGCGGAACCGCAATGGAGCAGGAGCGGCACCTTTTAGAGCATTTTCGAGGGCCGATTTCCCGCGCCAAACATAGGTACCAGCGTCCGGAATAATCCGGACGAACGCCAAAACCCGAAATTCAAAACAAGGACTTGCGCGCCGTTGTCCGGATTCCGCCGGACGCTTGTGCGGGTCTTACGGGGGGCGAGGTTTTTTTTGGCGCTCCGCGCGAGGCCGACCCCGCCGAACCCGACGGCCTACCGCCGGGATCAGTGGGCTTGATTGAGTGGTTCAGAACAGTTCGCGTCGCCCGCCCGCCGCGTCGTCACGTCGTCGGCGGATTGCCCGCCGCGTTCCCCGGCCCCGTCCCTGTCGACGATCCCGGCGGCTCCGTCGACTCCTTCTCCTTCTCGAGCACGCCCAGCTCCGTCAGCGCGAGCAAGGCCGCCTTCTGCTCGGCCTCCTTCTTGGTGTTCGCCCAGGCCGAGGTGAACCGCCTGCTGTCGATCATCACCGCGACCTCGAAGGCCTTGGAATGGTCGGGCCCCTTCTCGTCGAGCACGACGTAGCTGGGGTTCCCCGGCAGGCTCTTCTGGGCGTAGTGCTGCAGCACGCTCTTGTAGTTCTCCTGGTGGGCCGACTCGGCCGCCTCGGTGATGAACGGGCCCATGTGCTCGAGGATGAACTTCTGCGCGGGCTCGATCCCGCCGTCGAGGTAGATCGCCGCGATCACCGCCTCGAGCACGGCCGCCATCACGCTGGGCGGCAGATCAGGCCGGCTGCTCATCCCCTTGCCCAGGTTGAGCATCGAGACCAGGTCGATCTTCTGGCTGATCTGGGCGCAGACCTTCCGGCTGACGACCGCGCTCTTGATCTTGGTCATCTCGCCTTCGAGCAGGTCGGGGTAGAGCTTGAACAATTGCTCGCAGACGACGTATCCAAGGATGGCGTCGCCGAGGAACTCCATGCGCTCGTTGCTCTGCAGGCGATGGTCGGCGCTGGAGGCGTGGCAGAAGGCCTCGCGCAGGAGCTTCTCGCACTTGAAGGTGTAGCCCAGTCGCTGGGCCGCTTTCTGCAACATGATGAGGCTCGACGAAGGCGGACTGGTTGCCGACCGAGTTGAGAGGCGGCGGACCGCGGCCCCCCGGGAATGCTACGCGTCTGACCTGAATCCGACCTGCATGACGTTCCGCGATTCGCCCGGCAATGCGCCGAGCCGCGGGATTTCGGGCGGCGAAGCCCGTCGGAGCGGGCGACGCCGCGCCCGCGAGAGCCGGAAAAATCCCGCTCCACGTGAGTATCGGAGGGCAACGAATGCTTGTCAATCATTTGAGCGAGGAGTACGCTTTGCCTATGCACGATTTCCCATCGTCGGCCCGCTCCGCATCCCCACGGCCGACGCTCGTCGCGGCCGTTTTTTTCGCGCTCCTCGCCCCCGCATTCACGCCGCTTGTGACCGCCCGCGCCGCCGACGAGGCCCGCGCGCCGGTGGCTGCATCCGGCATGTCCGTCGGCGTCGTCCCCGGCGGAATCGCGATCCCCGCCAAGCCCACGCCCACCATGCCCGTCGACCAAGTCCGCATCGGCATGAAGGGCTACGGCCTCTCGGTCTTCCACGGCGTGAAGATCGAGCCCTTCCCCGTCGAGGTCGTCTCGGTGATGAGCGACTTCGCGCCGCACCACCCGGTGATCTGGATCCGCTGCCCCGACGAGCGCATGCAGCAGTCGGGCGCGGTGCAGGGGATGTCCGGCTCGCCGATCTTTTTGTGGGACGCGAACGAGCCGCAGGTCGCCGGCAAGGGCGGGCGGCTGATCGGCGCGTTCGCGTTCGGCTACGGCTCGTCGCTCGACTGCTTCGTGGGCGTGCAGCCGATCGCGCACATGCGCGCCGTCGGCGATCGCATCGAGCCCGCGCCCAAGGCGGCGGCGGCGATCGACTCCAGCCCTGTGGCGGAATCGTCGCTCAAGCTGCTGCTCAGTTCGCCGGCGATCGCGGCGCTTCCCTCGCGCGTCACCTGGCAAGCCAAGGCGCTCAACCAACTGCTCGAAGGCCCGGGCGAAGCTCGGGGTGACTCGCGCGCGGCCTCGCCCGCTCGCCTCGCAGGCAACGCCGCAATCCCCACCGCCGCCGTCCCCGGCCTGCCCGCGGGCGGACAAGTCCAGCACCTCATGCTCCCGCTCGCGGTCGGCTCGGCCCGCACCAGCGCGCTGCTCCAGCCGCTGCTCGCGCCGATGGGGATCATCCCGCTCGCCGACCGCCCCAATGGCTCCGGCCGCACCCCGCCCCCGGGCATCGACCCCGACGCCATCCGCCTCGAGCCCGGCTCCGTCCTCGCCATCCCCCTGGGCTGGGGCGACTCCGACCTCTCCGCCTCCGGCACCGTCACCGACGTCCTCCCCGACGGGCAGGTCCTCGCCTTCGGCCACGCGATGTACGGCCAGGGCAACTTCGCCGTGCCGATGGCGACCGGCTTCGTCCACGTCGTCATGCCCTCGAGGCAGATCAGCTTCAAGATGGCCAACACCGCGGTCATCCGCGGCACCGTCGTCCGCGACGAGCAGAGTGCCATCGCCGGCGTGCCCGCGACGCGGTTCACCTCCGCGCCGGTGAGCCTCGACGTCAACATCCCCGGCCAGCCCCAGGCCCACTACAACTACAACATCGTCCAGCTCAAGGCCCTCACGCCCACGCTCGCGGGCATCGTCTGCACCGAGAGCCTCACGAGCTGGCAGAACATGCCGCAGGAGAACACGGCCCGCATCCGCGGCAAGATGGTCTTCGCCGGCGGGCGGGTCGTGCCGATCAACGCGGTCGTGCCCGACCTCTCGCTCGAGTCGATGATGATGCAGATCGTGCCGCCGGTCGCGGTGATGACGCAGAACCCGCTGGAGTCGATGCCGCTGCAGTCGATGAGCTTGGAGATCGACATCGAGCCGAGCCTGCGGGTGGGCTCGATCGTCTCGGGCAGGCTCGACCGCAAGGAGGTCGCTCCCGGGGAGAATGCGTCGCTCTCGGTGCGGATCCAGCCGTACGGCAAGCCGGCGTTCGAGCGGCGGCTGACGATCGCGGTGCCCGAGAGCCTGCCCGACGGCGAGTACCAGTTGTCGGTCTGCGACGCGCAGAACTACCTGCAGAGCGCGATCATGTCGCGCCCGCACATCATGTCGCCCGCGAGCGGGTCGGACCTCTTCTCGATGGTGCAGACCGTGCTGGGCGTGGCGAGCGACTCGATCTACCTCGTGCTGCAGTCGCGCCAGGAGGGGCTGGTCGTGGGGCAGGAGGAGCTGCCCCGCCTGCCCTCGAGCCGAAGGGCGCTGATCGCCTCGCCGACGAACTCGATCGCGACGTCGTACACCGAGCTGGTCAGCGCCTCGGCCCCGATCGGCCTGGTGGTCGACGGGAACCTGGGCTTCACGATCACCGTGAACAAGAAGCTCGCGCAGCGGTAGGCTGCGATGCGCACGCGGGCGCACCTGACATGCCCTGTCTGGGTGCCACATGCCACCGTACTCGTGGCATGTGCTGGTCAACGAAGGGCTCGGGCTGATTCGGATATCTCGTCCCACACCGCAGAAACGCCGCGATTCACCCTCTTTTCAACGCCTCCGTCCGTCGTCGAGTCCACGGCCTCCCAAGACACATGCCACGAGTACGATGGCATGTGACCCCTCTGAACAACCCGGCCTCGCCGCCGCGCCGGGCGGCGAACGCTCTTGGGCGGGGTTTCCCGCGGCTCCAAAGCCCGGTCCGGTCCCGCGGGGCGTCGCTCCGGGCCCCGCTGCGGCCCTCTCGCGGCCGC
>JAPLMQ010000034.1 GCA_026386955.1 Planctomycetota bacterium | reverse complement strand
GCCGTCATCTTGGGGTCGCCGATGTCGTGGATCACCGCATCGATCAGCATCGGCTCTTGCGTCTGGCGTTCCATCGCGGGCTCCTTTGCCGATTCAGCGCCAGGTGGGGAGATTTAGTACTGGGTTATTCAGAGGTCCCATGGTGCTAATCCAAACTTGTTTGTCAAGAAAAATTTTTCCGATTTCAAAAACTCAATATCCAACAGCAGATATACAGGGTCACATTCAGCATGTTGGGAGATAACTCGAGGAGTGCTGGCATTAGTCATTTGTACGCAATTGATGGCGGAAGCCATTGCATCGTAAGTTGTTGCGCGCCGCCACTCTTGAATAACCCTCGCGAACCTCATTTCCCGAATTCCCAGTTCTCTCCTCGCCATCCCTTGTTGCCTCGCTCAAGACTCGATACAACATTCAATTGTTCCTGTTTCCTGACTCCACCCTCGGGGCCCCACCTCATGCGCATCCTCGAAACCTTCTCCCCCGCGTTGGCGGTCGTGTTGGCGACGTTCGTGCTGCCCCTGGTCGGGCTGAACCTGCTCAACACCTGGTTCGGCAAGGGGCACACGCCCCCTGCCGTGTTCTGGGTGCTGGTCTTCGCCTTCTACTTCGTCTCCTACTTCGTGATCGTCTTCTTCAACACGGCCCTGGCGGCCTGTGCGTTGAAGGTGATCGGCGGGGAGGAGCCGACGGTGGGGTATGGGCTCTCGGTCGCGGTCCAGCGTCTGCCTCAGATCGCGATGTGGGCGCTGCTCTCGGCGGTGGTCGGCGTGGGGCTCAAGGCCATCGAGAACGCCCACGAGAAGGCGGGGGCGTTCATCTCCGCGATCCTCGGCTCGGCGTGGTCGGCGCTGACGTACCTGGTCGTGCCGGTGATCGCCGCGGAGGGCGTCGGGCCGGTCGACTCGGTCAAGCGGTCGTTCGAGACCATCAAGGAGACGTGGGGCGAGGCGCTGGTGGGCAACGGCGGCGTGGGGATCATCGGCTTCCTGATGATGATTCCGGTGGTCCTGGTGACCTTCCTCCTGGCGATCGCCGCCAACAAGGTGGGCGGGACGCCGGCGGTGGTGGTGGTCGTGGTGCTGGGCGTGCTGGCGGGGATGATCGTCTCGGCGGTCAACAGCGCGGCCGACACGATCTTCCGGGCGATCCTCTACAACTTCGCGACGGGGAAGACGTTGCCCGAGGGCGTGGAGGCCGGGGCGCTGCAGGGGGCGTTTTCGGCGAAGGAGTGAGGGAGATTCGACGCGATTTCCGGGTGGCGGCGGTTCCTCGCGGCGTGCGCAACCCATTTTCCCATCAGGCGCAGCCTGATCCGAGACGGACACTGTGTGTCCGAAGGCCGGGCGAGGCGGTACTCCGCCCGCGCGGCTCGCCAGGAGCCATGGGCGGTTTGGTTTTACGGGGGACCTGCACCAAGAAAGCTTGTTTCTGAGGGCGTGATCTGCTGCGGATGACATCATCGACATCGGCACTTCGCGCGGCGGGGTACCGCCTCGCCTTGATTTCGGGGACACAGTCCCCGTCTCTGATCAGACAAAGGCGTTTCATGGGGTACCCGGAATGATCGTCGATCATTTTGACGCCTCCGCGGCTCGCCCGCGGGCTTGATGGAGGTCCGTCGGCTGGTTATAAGGGTGCCCCTTATGACTCGCCTTTCGCCTGTGCAGGCCATCTGCGTCACCTCCCGCGGGTTCGGGTTCACCCTCCGTCGGAGTTGGCAATTCTTCAAGCTGACGCTTGGGCTGCTCTGGAATTTCAAGCAGCTCGTGCTCTTCCCCCTGCTCTCGATCGTCTCGACGATCGCGCTGATCATGGGCTTCGCCGTGCCGCTCTGGGAGACGGGGGTGATCAGCCAGTGGGTCAAGGCCGCCCAGGAAGGGACGGGCCATCGGCAGATCACGCTCTACCTCGCGGCCATCCTTTTCTACTTCTGCGCCTACTTCGTGATCGTCTTCTTCAACTCGGCCCTGATCGCCTGCGCCCTGCAGGTGTTTGATGGGCAGAAGCCGAGCATCCGGTACGGGTTCGGCATGGCCCGCAGGCGGCTGCCGCAGTTGCTGGGGTGGGTGATGGTCGCCTCGGTGCTGGGGGTCTTCCTGCGGACGATCGAGACGTCGCACCACCGGGGCAGCCAGGTGATCTCGTTCCTGCTGGGGTCGACTTGGACGGCGAACACCTATTTCGCGGTGCCGCTGATCATCATGGA
>JAPLMQ010000198.1 GCA_026386955.1 Planctomycetota bacterium | reverse complement strand
GGCCTTTTCCACACCTCTTCCCGCCGTTTGACGCGGTTCGGCCGGTTCGTCACGCTTGATGCGGCCGCGGGAGGGTTATTCAGAGGGGTCACATGTCATCGTACCCGTGACATGTGCCGGGCAACGGACGGCTTACAGCCTTGCGGCGATCTTCTCAGACTCGCGTGGAAAAGATTCTGTTTCAGTGGATTTGCGATCCACTGGTCACAGGTGGATCGCACGTCATTCCAAGACACAAGTCACGAGTCCGATGACATGTGGCACCAGACCACGCGGCCGACGGCGTCGTTCATCCCTTCAACCACCGCCGCCACAAGGCCAAACTGTCGACGATCCCGCGTGGGAGCAGCGGGGCGGCGGCTGCACGGAGGATCGCCTTGGTCTTGCCGTTGGGCAATCGCACCGCGGCGGGGAGCCGCATCGCCAGTTCGCAGACCGATCGATCGAGCAGCGGGCAGCGGACCTCCAGGCCCACCGCCATCGACGCGCGGTCGACCTTGCGAAGCAAGTCAAACGGCAGGTAGTGGCCGAAGTCCCACGCCATCGCCGCCGCCGCGGGGTCCGGCGCGTCGACCCAATCGGGCAACGTCTCGGCCTCTCGGGCCGCGTCGGCCGCCATCGACGGGCAAAGGGACGCGACCTGCTCAGGCGAGAAGATCGACACGAGGCTGCGGTACCGCCCCGCGGGCGAGTTTCGGCCCGCGGCGGCCGCGAGGCGGCGCACGCGGGCGCGGCGAGAGTAGGGGTTGTTCGACGCCAGCAGCGAGCCGGGGAGCCGCCTGAGCCAGCCCGCGTGTTTCGCGAGCAATCGCGTTGCGCGGTAGCGGTCGTAGCCGGCGAAGAGTTCGTCGCCCCCGTCGCCCGAGAGCGCCACCGCAACGTGATGCCGGGTCGCCCGGCTGAGCCAGTAGGTCGGCAGGAGCGAACTGTCGGCCGTGGGCTCGCCGCTCAGCGCGACGAGGTGCGTGAGGTCCTTGACCACGTCCTGGTCCGCGTCGGCCGCGAGTTCCGTGTGGCGCGAGCCGATGTGCAAGGCGACCTGGCGGGCGAAGGGGCTCTCGTCGTAGGCCGCGTGGGGCATGGCGACGCTGAAGGTCCGCAGCACGCCTTGGCCCCGGCGGTGCAGTTCCTCCTGCGCGAGGGCAGCCACCAGCGAGGAGTCGATCCCGCCCGAAAGGAAGCAGCCCAGCGGGGCGTCGGCCTCGAGGCGGGCCGCGACCGCGGCGGCGATCGCCTCGCGGGCCGCGGCCACGGGATCCTCGCGCGTCAGGGCGTCGAGCGCCGCGGCGTCGGCGGCGATGGCGGGGGGGCTCCAGTAAGTCTGGCCATTCGCCCGGCCCTCTGCGTCGAACGTCATCCAACTCGCCGCGGGAATCTCCTCGACGCCTTCGAGCAGCGACGGGAGGCCGGCGTAACCCAAGCCCAGGAACATCCGCAACGCCGCGGGATTCACGCCCGGACGATCCTGCGGCGGAAGGGGGGCGAGGAGCGTCGCGATCTCGCTGCCGAAGAGCAGCTCCGGCCCGCGGCGGAGGACGAACAGCGGCTTCTTGCCGACGCGGTCGCGGGCGAGGAAAAGCGTCCGTTTCCTCGCGTCCCAGATGGCGAAGGCGAACATCCCGCCCAGCCGTTCGGGCAGGCCCGGCCCCCATTCGCGGCAGCCGTGGAGCAGCACCTCCGTGTCGCAGTGGTCGGTCTTGAAGACGTGCCCGAGCGTCTCGAGCTGGCGGCGTAGCTCGCGGTGGTTGTAGATCTCGCCGTTGAAGACGACGGTGAGCCCGCCCTGCTCGCCGCGCGGCGGGGCGGCCATGGGCTGCTGCCCGCGCGAAGGGTCGAGGATGCTCAGGCGGGCGTGGACCAGCCCGCAGTGCGGCAGGGGGGCGATGCCGCTGCCGTCGGGCCCGCGGTGGCGCATCGCGGCGAGCATCGCCTCGAGCCGCGCGGGGGCGATGGGCTGGTCGTCGAATCGCAGGATGCCGCCGATGCCGCACATGGGGAAAGTGTACAAGCCCACTGATCCCGACGGTACGCCGTCGAGATCAGTGGGGTTTGGGCTCACGTCACACCAAACCCCACCGAACGCATCGGGATCAGGAATCCCGATGCAATCGATGGGCTTGATGTTGAATCACTTGATTCAGGTCGAGGCGCCGCCGCTCACGCCTTGGGCTTCGGCGCCTCGGGCGCCTTGGGCTCCGTCGGCGCCTTGGGCGGCAGGACGACGCGCAGGTGCAGTTCCCGGAGCTGCTTCTCCTCCACGGACGAGGGGGCATGCGTCATCATGTCCGCGCCGTTCTGCGTCTTGGGGAAGGCGATCACGTCGCGGATGTTGGTGGTGTTGCACAGGTGCATGATCACGCGGTCGATGCCCAGCGCGATGCCGCCGTGGGGCGGGGCGCCGTGCTTGAGCGCGTCGAGCAGGAAGCCGAACTTCGCGTGGGCCTGCTCCTCGCTGAGGCCCAGCAGCTTGAAGACGCGGGCCTGCATCTCGGGGCGATGGATGCGGATCGACCCGCCGCCCAGTTCGCTGCCGTTGAGGACCAGGTCGTAGGCCTTGGCGATGATCGCGCCGGGGTCGGTCTCGAGCTTGTCGAAGTCCTGGTCGCGCGGGCTGGTGAAGGGGTGGTGGAGGCTGACCCAGCGCTTCTCCTCGGCGTCGAATTCGTAGCCGGGGAAATCGATGACCCAGAGCCACTTCCAGTCGCCTTCCTTGATGAAGCCGCGGTCGCGGGCCATCTTCTGGCGCAGCTCGCCGAGCACCTTGTGGACGACCTTGGAGTTGTCGGCGGCGAAGCAGAGCAGGTCGCCGGGCTTCGCGCCCATGCGAGCGATCAGCTCGGCGGCGACGGGCTGCATGAACTTGGCGATGCCGGTGTCGAGCTTGTCGGGGGCGACGACCTTGGTCACCGCGAGCCCCTTGGCGCCGAAGCCCTTGGCCCAGGGGGCGAGGGCGTCGGTCTCGGAGCGGGGCATGTCGCCGCCGCCGGGGACGCAGATGCCCTTGACCAAGCCGCCGGCCGCCAGCGTGCCCTTGAAGACGCCGAAGTCCGTCTTGCCCACGATGTCGCCGACGTTGACCAGCTCCATCCCGTAGCGCATGTCGGGGCGGTCGCTGCCGAAGCGGTCCATCGCCTCGGCGTAGCCCATGCGCTGGATCGGGTTGGGCACGTCGACGTTGAGCACTTCCTTCCAGATCCGCCGGACCAGCCCCTCGATGATGTTGAGCACGTCGTCGCGGTCGACGAAGGACATCTCGAGGTCGAGCTGCGTGAACTCGGCCTGGCGGTCGGCCCGCGGGTCCTCGTCGCGGAAGCAGCGAACGATCTGCATGTACCGCTCGAAGCCGCTCATCATCAGGATCTGCTTGAAGAGCTGCGGGCTCTGGGGGAGGGCGTAGAACTCGCCGGGGTTGAGCCGCGAGGGGACGAGGAATTCGCGGGCGCCCTCGGGCGTCGACTTGTAGAGGAAGGGCGTCTCGATCTCGTAGAACCCGTTCGAGCCCAGGTGCTCGCGCATGATCTTCGAGACCTGGTAGCGGGTCTTGATGATGTGCTGCATGCGCGGGCGGCGGAGGTCGATGTAGCGGAACTGCAGGCGGCGCTCCTCGGCGACGTCGTCGGCCTCGTCGGGGCGGAAGGGGGGCGTGACCGACTTGTTGAGAATCTCGAGCCTCTGGGCGTGCACCTCGACCTGCCCGGTGGGCAGCTTGGCGTTGGACATGCCCTCCTCGCGCTTGACGCAGTTGCCCTGGATGGAGACGACGTCCTCGTCGCGCAGCTTGTTGGCGAGGTCGTGCGCCTCCTTGTTCTCGGGGTGGAAGACGATCTGGATGATGCCCTCGCGGTCGCGCAGGTCGATGAAGATCACGCCGCCGTGGTCGCGGTAACGGTTGACCCAGCCGGCGAGGCTGACGGATTGGCCGACGTGTTCGATACGCAGGGCGCCGCAGGAGTGAGTCCGAGCTTGCATCGGGGCAGACCTTATTAGGGGACGGATCGGGAGGACTTTTCAAAGGGCCGATGGACAGAGCCCAAGATGATAACCGTGAGCGGAATTGAGTGCGAAGAACCAGACCCAGGCACCGCAGTGCCTGGGCTTTGAGTTTTACGAATTCGACGTCCCCGCCCTACACTCTGGACATGTTCACCGGCATCGTGCAAGCCAAGGGGTCCGTCGCCTCCGTCCGCCCGCAGCCGGCGGGAGTGCGCCTCGCGATCGACCCGCGCGGGTGGCGGCCGGCGGGCGGGCTCGCCCTCGCGCTGGGCGACTCGGTCTGCGTCAGCGGCGTCTGCCTCACGCTGGCCTCGCTCGACGCGGGGCAACTGCATTTCGACGTCATCAACGAGACGCTCACCAAGACCACCCTCGGCAGCCTCGGCGCGGGGCAGACGGTCAACCTCGAGCCCTCGCTCACCGCCAACACCCCCATGGGCGGCCACTTCATGCAGGGGCACGTCGACGGCGTCGGCGTCGTCTCCCAGATCAAGAACGACCCGGGCGATTGGCGCGTCACCGTCACGCCCCCGGCCGAGCTGGCCGACTATGTCATCCCCAAGGGCTCGATCGCCATCGACGGCGTGAGCCTGACCCTCGCGTCGACGGCCGCTGGCACGTTCGACGTGGCGCTGATCCCCACGACGCTGAAGCTCACGACACTGGGCGACCTGCGCGTCGGCTCGCGCGTGAACCTCGAGGCCGACATCCTCGCCAAGACGGTGGTGCATTACCTCCGGCGCGTGACGGCGGGGGGGTCGGGCGCGCCGGGGGTTCCGAGGTCTCCGGCGGACGCAGCGCTCACGCTCGACGGGCTTCGTCGGGCGGGGTTCACGCCGTGAGTTCCACTCACGACGATCCTCCGAACGGCAAATCGCCGGGCGACAATCCATCCCGCGAGTCCCCGACGAACGCAAACCGCAACGAGTGCGACGGATGCTCGGCCAGCTGCGAAACCTGGCGGGTGCTGGTCTCGGCCGAGGACGCGCAGCGCGAGCCGCGGATCACGCGCGAAGCCCGCGAACTGCCCGAAAACCAGCGGACGCCGCTCTGGCGGTTCGTGCTCTTCCCCCTGCCGTTCCATGAGTCGTGCTGCTTTCTCGATGAGAAGAATCGCTGCGGGATTTACGAGACGCGCCCGCGGGTCTGCCGGGAGTTCGAGGCCGGGAGCGTGCGCTGCCAGGAGGCGCGGGCGCTGGGGAACCTGCCGCGGTTGCTGCCGATGACGGTGGAGGGGCGTGAAGCGGCGGAGTCGTCGGAGAAGTGAAGTCGCAAGAATTGACGTCAAAGAAAAACCCAGGCACGCG
>JAPLMQ010000121.1 GCA_026386955.1 Planctomycetota bacterium | reverse complement strand
GGCCCAGGGTACCGCCCGGTCGAGTTGATCCAGCCTGGCCGTCATCCTGGGGTCGCCGATGTCGTGGATCACCGCATCGATCAGCATCGGCTCTTGCGTCTGGCGTTCCATCGCGGGCTCCTTTGCCGATTCAGCGCCAGGGGGGGAGATTTAGTACTGGGTTATTCAGAGGTCCCGTAGGGTGATCGAGCAGTGGTGGACCCGCGTGCTGGATGCCACTACGCTGGATGAGTGACCGGGTGCTTCGCGTGGCCTTTCCCGCGCGTCCCGGATGAGCCAAGGCGCCTGGAGTCGGCCGGTTTATGCCCGCAAAAGCGACTGTTTCGACGGATTATCGCTGGCGCCGGTTGGCGGGACTGATGGTCCTTTGCCTCGGCATGGGAGCATGGTTCCTCTACGACGGCTTCGTCCTCTACCCCCACCAGCGCGACATCTACAACGAGTTCAGCAGGTTCGAGCAGGAGAACCGCCAGTCCGACTGGCCGGCCTACGCCCGCGAGCACGGCTACCCCGACGGCACCCAGGGCCGCCCCGGGCGCGACCACAGCGTCACCGACCTGATCTTCCAGCAGGGCATGGGCATCCTCCTGGCCCCGATGGGCCTGGTCCTCCTCTACCAGTTCCTCTCGAGCTTCAGCCGCTACGTCGCCACCGACGACTCGGGCGTCTCCACCGGGCCCGGCCGGCATGTCCCCTTCGCGGCCATCACCACCGTCAACAAGCGGCTCTGGGACCGCAAGGGCGTCGCCTACATCAACTACGACAACGCGGGCTCGAAGGGGCACATCACCCTCGACGACTGGAAGTTCGACCGCAAGGCGATCCACCAGATCCTCCGCGACGTCGAATCCCACCTCCGCCCCGAGCAGATCGAGGGCGGCCCGCCGATGCCCGCGAAGGTCGACCCCAACGCGGCCCCGCCCGCGTCGACGTCGACGTGAAAGCGGTATTCGATCCGATTTTGAATTGAGCCCCAACGGGGCGACAGTAGATAGCCCGGGGCATCGCCCCGGGAATCCTCGCGCCGCGCAATGGAAGAGCCCTGAAAGGGCGAAACCGCGGCATCCACCGCGTCTGGTCGCGCCCTTTCAGGGCTTCAAAAATGGTTGCATGACACCATCCCGGGGTTTCACCCCGGGCTATCAACTCACGCCCCGTTGGGGCTCAATGCCAAAGACTTGCTCATTCCTCGCTCGCGCGAGCCTCAGCGCAAAATCGACAGGCTTCGCTTCTTCTCGAGGTCCGCCGTCGGCTGGGCGACCAAATCGTACCCGTCGGCCGAGGTGATCCGGCAGCGCACCAGCTCGCCCGGAGAGAGCTTGTTCCGACTCTGCACGTACGTCAGCCCGTCGATCTGCGGGGCCTGCAGATACGTCCGCCCCGCGTAGAGCTTGCCGCCCTTGGAGACGCCCGTCGTCGCCCGCCCCGCGCTGCTCGTCGCCCCGTCGATCAGCACGTCGAGTTCGACGCCCTTCTCCGCCACCGCCTGGTTGTGCGCGAAGACGATCTCCTGCTGCGTGCGCATCAGCTCATCCACCCGGCCCTGCACCGCGTCGTCCGCGACGGCCCCGCCCTTGGCGTGCATCGTCCCCGCGGGCGTGCCCGGCTCGGGCGAGTAGGGGAAGACGCCCATCGCGTCGAACCGGAACGAGCGAAGGAACGCGACCAGTTCCGCGTGCTGCCCGGGCGTCTCGCCGGGGAAGCCGCTGATGAAGGTCGTGCGGAGGGCCATGCCCAGCGGGGCGGCGTCGGGCGTGCCCACGCGGCTGCGCAGCTTGGCGAGCAGCGTCTCGATCAGCGACCTGCTGGTCTTCCGGCGCATCGAGTCGAGCACATGGTCGTTGATGTGCTGCAGCGGCATGTCGATGTACTTCAGCACGTGCTTGAGCTTGGCGATCGCGTCGATCATCTCATCGGTGAAGCACGAGGGGTAGGCGTACATCAGGCGAATCCACGCCCCGCCCTGCTCGGCGGCGAGGTCGTTGAGCGCGGTGAGCATCCCCACCAGCCCCGGCCCGTAGCCGATGTCCTGCCCGTAGCTGGTCGTGTCCTGCCCGATGAGGTTGAGTTCGAACGCGCCGTCGGCCATCAATTCGCGGGCCTCGGCGAGGATCTTGTCGACCGGCTTGGAGCGCATCTTCCCGCGGATCGAGGGGATGGTGCAGAAGGCGCAGTTCTGGTTGCAGCCCTCCGAGATGCGCAGGTAGGCGTAGTGCCGGGGCGTGAGGCGCAGGCGAGAGGAGTCGGACTCGAAGTAGCCTGGCGCGTCGATGTTCCGCTCCTTGCGGGCGGCGAGGGCGCTGGCGGCGATGCTGGAGTAGACGGGCAGGGCGACGCCGGGGTTCGCGCCGGCACGGGCCTTCGCCCCCGACTCGCCGCGCACCGCCTCGACGATGCGGTCGCGGTCGAAGACGCCGATGAGGGCGTCGATGTCCGGGCACCAGTCGAGCATCTTGGCCCGGTGCCGCTGCACGAGGCAGCCGGCGACGACGATGCGCTTGATCTTCCCCTGCCTCTTCATCTCCGCGGCCCGCGTGATCTCCCCGATCGACTCCTCCTTCGAGGCCTCGAGGAAACCGCAGGTGTTGATGACGACCGCGTCGGCGTTGGCCTCGTCCGCGGTGGGCGTGAGGCCATCCTCGGCCAGGAGCCCGAGCATCTTCTCGCTGTCGACCAGGTTCTTCGGGCAGCCGAGGCTGACGAAGGCGACGGTGTGGATGTCGGAGGTCTCGGCCATTGCAGCAGCACCGGAGGCGCGAGCCTTGGGCGGCTTGCCGGACGTGGCGCGGGAGGGCTTTTCGGTTCGTTTGCTCATGCCGCCGTGGGGGTTGGGGGATGCCGGGCGCAAGAGGGACATGGTAGCACGGCGAGGCCCGCGGGGCACGTTTGAGCGACGAGTCAATCGACTGCGCGAATAACCTCATCAAAGTCCGCGTCCACCACCAACGCATGCGGAACCTTGCAGAGAAACCTGGTGTGCGTGCTGAATTCCACAACGGGCGTCAAGCGATCGCCCCCAAACGCGGGCGTGAAGGCCCATCCCGCCTTGGGCGTCTTTCGGAGATGGATGAACCTTGGAAGACCCCTATCCTCGTACTCGTCCAAATCGTGGGATTCCAAGACGATCACCTTTCGCGGCCCGACTTCGATCAAAAACCCAGCCCCTTCGCCGCCATCAGGCAGTTGGGCGATCCTGAGCGCTTCGTGGATTTCCTCATCAACCACGCCGCCCTTCAGATCCTGCGCCATTTGCTCGCGGAGCTTCAGCCACTCGGCAGATGGCTCGACAGGCCGATTGGCGGCGCTTCCCACTGCCCAGACCACGAAATACCACAACCCAAAGGCGCCGATCCCGATGGCAAGGCAAGACATCGTTTTGTGCAAATCCCACGTAGCCGGATCCGGCTTGGGGACCATGGCCCCGGCCACCAGAACTAGACATCCAACGAGCCCAGCCACATTGTGAATGGGCGACCTTGCCTTCATTCCCCTGTACGCAGCCTTGAGTTGCTTCCGCTCGTCCCTGGTCATCGGGCGATGGTGAATCGTTGGCATGATGCCCCCCGACATGACGGCTCGCTACGTTGTCCCCGCCGCCTCCGCCATCGCCCGCTTCATCTCGCGCACCGCCTCGCGCATCCCCACGAAAATCGCCCTGCTGACGATCGAGTGCCCGATGTGCAATTGCCACACGCCCGACAGCGCCGCGATCGGGCCGACGTTCCGGTAGTTCAGCGCATGCCCCGCGTTGAAGCGCATCCCCGCCTTGATGATCTGCCGCCCCGCCTCGCCGACTAGCTTCAGCTCCTTCGCCAACGCCGCGACCGACGTGTCGCCCGCCGCCTCGTGGAACAGGTGGGCGTAGGGCCCGGTGTGGATCTCGCAGGCCCCCGCCCCGGCCTTCGCCGACGCGTCGACCTGCTCGGGCCTCGCGTCGATGAACATGCTCACCAGAATCCCGCCCGCCTTGAGCTTGCCGACGATCTCCGTCAGCCGGGCGAGCTGCCCCGCGACGTCGAGCCCGCCCTCGGTCGTCACTTCCTGCCGCCCCTCGGGCACGAGCGTGCACATCCGCGGCTTGGCCTGCAGGGCGATCGCCACCATCGCGTCCGTGGCCGCCATCTCGAGGTTGAGCGGGACGTGGCAGACGCCCGCGACGCGCGTCAGGTCGTGGTCCTGCACATGCCGGCGGTCCTCGCGCAGGTGGATCGTGATGCAGTCGGCCCCGGCGAGCTGCGCCTCCGCGGCCGCCCAGGCCGGGTCGGGCTCATAGGTCCGCCGCGCCTGCCGCACCGTCGCCACGTGGTCGATGTTGACACCCAGCTCGATCATGCCTCAAGCTTATCATCGCCCCGACGGGATTGCCGCATGCGTGGCGCGGCCGAACGTCGAGCCGAGCGATCGTCTTGATCGACCCCGCGCGCCTCGCCCCTTGCAGTTGGAGTTCTCGCGATGAAGGTATTGGTGACCGGCGCCGCCGGGCGGATGGGACGGGAATCCTGCGCGGCGCTGCTCGCCGACGGGCATGAGGTGGTCGGCGTCGACCTCGCAGCCGCCCCCGCCCCCGGAAAGCCCGGGGGCATGCCCGTGCGCGTGGCCGACCTGCGCGACCGCGACGCGGTGGAGGCAGCCTTCGGCAAGCCCGCGGACCGGTACGACGCCGTGGTCCACCTGGGCAACCACACCAGCTACAAACCGGCCGACGCGCGGATGATCTTCAACGAAAACGTGGCGATGAACACCAACGTCTTCGAGTCGGCCATCGAGCACGGGGCCACGCGGATCGTCTTCGCCAGCTCCGTGCAGGTGATCACCAGCCAGCCCGAGTTGCCCGACGACAAGCCCCAGCCCACGCCGGCCTACATCCCCTTCGACGGCGACTCGCCCGCGCGCCCGACCAACCCCTACGCCCTGAGCAAGCGCGTCGGCGAGGTCATGCTCGACTACTACACGCGCGTCCACCGCGCCTCGTGCGTCGCGCTGCGGCTCCCGTGGATGGGGACCGACGAGGACATCGTGAGGATGAAGGGCGACAAGCATCGCCGATCGCCCTACGACGCGCCGATGGGCTGGTCCTATCTGAGCTACGCCGACGCGGGCCGGCTCGCCGCGGCGGTGGTTCGCGCGGACCTGCCCGGCTTCCGCGTCTACTTCCCCTCCTCGCGCCTGAACCGCAAGGGCGGAAAGGCGGCCGAGATCGTCCGGCGGCATCTCGCCGACGTGCCGCAGCGCTCGCCGATCCGCGACGACGGCAGCGAGAGCCTCGTCGACATCGCGCGCATCACCCAGGAGACGGGGTGGGAGCCGCGGGATTGAGGGGGACGGGGCGCCGTAGGGCGGGTAGAGCGGTAATCCGCGAAACCCGCCATGAGGCTCGCGGCGAACGTGCGATCACGCGCTGCGATCCACTCGCGCGAATCCCCGTCTTGTAGGGTGGGTTGAGCGTACTCGCGAAGCCCACCGGCGCGGCGCACAAACAACCGGGCCGCGCACGAACGCCGGACGCTCAACCGGTGGGCTTCGCGGAGTACCGCTCAGCGCCACCCTACGCAGATCATTCGCCGCCGCGCGGTTTGGTCCGCGCGGGATGAACCGTTACGCTTTCCCCTCCCGCCATGACCTTGCCCTCAACCCCATCCACGCTTGCCGCATCATCCGCTCCGCGGATGACGCTGTTCCAGCGCCTCCACCACCGCCGGGCCGAAGCGGCGCTCTTCCTGGTGATGAGCACGCTCTACTTCTTCACGGTCTTCCACCGCATCGCCGTGCCGGGGACGATCTTCAACGAGTTGCAGACCGGGTTCCACGCCGACGCCAAGGAGATCACCCGCCTCGGGGCGATCGCGCTCTACATCTACGCCTTCATGCAGATCCCCGTGGGGCTCATCGCCGACCGCTGGGGCGGGGCCCGCCCGCTCGTCATTGGCGGCACGATGATGTGCCTGGGCTGCCTCTGCATCCCGATGGCGCCCTCGCTCGCATGGCTCTACCTCGCGGCGGCCCTGGTCAGCCTGGGCAGCAGCTTCATGTACCTCTGCCTCCTCAAGGAGGTCGAGGAGCTGTTCGACCCGCTCAGCTTCGCCCCGCTGCTGGGGCTCGTGCTGCTGCTGGGCTACGCGGGCGGGCTCGCGGGCACCTCGCCGCTCACCTTTGCGATCAAGAATTGGGGCTGGCGGCCGGCGATGCTCGGCGCGGGGCTGCTCTGCGCCGCGGGGCTGCTCGGGACGGTCATCCTCCTGCGCGGGGCCCGGCGGACGCACAAGGAGGGCAAGACCATCTCCTTCGCGGTGCTCGGACAGTTCGTGCGCACGCCCGGGGCCTACGTCATGATGATCGGCGGGCCGGCGAACTTCGCGGTCTACATGGTGATGCAGGCGATCATCGGCAAGAAGTTCATGCAGGACCATTGCCGGCTCAGCCCCGCGCGGGCGGCCGACGTCACCTTCGCCATGCTCATCATCGTCGTGCTCGGCTCGTTCATCGCCGGCTTCCTTCCCCGGATGATCGGCCAGCGGCGCAAGCCGATCCTCGTCGCCGCCGCGGTCGCCGCCGCGTGCGGCGCGGCCATGCTCTACTCGGGCATCATCTGGGACATGCCCACGGACTGGTTTGTCGTCGGCTGCCTGCTGCTGGCGATGTCCTGCAGCACCGGCGCGGTGGGCACGACGCTCTTCAAGGAGATCTGCCCGCCGGGGGCGACCGCCCTCGCGGCGGGGCTGATCAACTCGATGTGCTACGCCGTCTTCGCCGCGGCGACGCAGGGGGCGGGGTTGGTGCTCAAGGCGTTCGAGGACCGCGCGGTGGTCACGCCCGAGGCCATCATCTACCCGGCCGAGTCCTACCGCGCCATCTTCATGGCCATGCTGGCGGTGACCTGCGTCTCGCTGGTCGGCAGCCTCTTCACGCCCGAGACCCGCGGCCAGTCGCGCGGGAGCGTGAATTGTTAGCCGGACGCGCCAGCGACGGATGTTTGCATTGGTTTTCCACGAATTTCAGAAGATGTCGGTCGCTTCAGGCGAACTAACCTCCGTCGCTGGCGCGTCCGGCTAACAATTCCAAACCTCCTACAATGCGGCGTCCTCCTCGCGACTCCGGTCCTCCAAGCCAAGGACTCCCCGATGACCCTCCCGTCCCCCGCCCGCCGCGTTGCGTCGCTGCTGCTGGCGCTCGCGGCGATCGCGACCCTCGGCCGCGCCCCGCTCGCCTTCGCCGACGAAGCGAAAACCGACGACGCAAAGCTCACCCCCGTCTTCAACCCGCCCCCGCGTTTGGCGATCACCGCGCAGGAGCTGACCGCCCGCAAGGCCGACGCGAACTTCCCCGCCGTGCGCGACGCCGCCGCCAAGGCCGCCGACGCCCTGCTCGCCGCCCCGCCCGCGCTGCCCGACGGCTTCGGCTCGTGGATGTTCTATTACGCCTGCGCCGACGACGGCACGGGCCTCCACGCAGTCTCGCCCACCGAGCACAAGTGCCCCAAGTGCGGCAAGGTCTTCTCCGACGAACGCACCGTCGCCGCCTACCGCGGCATCCTCCACAGCGCCGCCGACGGGGCCGCCCGCACCCTCGCCTGGGGCTACGCCTACACGGGCGACGACAAGTACGTCGAGGGCGTGAAGCGCATCCTCCTGAAGTACGCCGACGACTACGCGAAGTACCCCGAGCGCATCGACCGCTGGGGCCGGCGGGGCCTCTTCGCGCCCCTCGGCGGACGGCGCCGCGTGCAGAGCCTCGAGGAGGCCGAGGGCGCGATGCCCCTCACGCAGGCCTATGACCTGACCCGCATGAGCCCCGCCTGGAAGGAGACGGAGAAGAAGCATGTCGAGGCCGACTTCTTCCGCGCCACCGCCGACACGCTGCGCGTCTTCCCGATGGACATCCAGAACCGCCAGGCCTGGTACAACGCCGCGCTGGTCCACATCGGCTCGGTGCTGGAGGACCCCGCGATGGTCGTCCACGCCATCGAAGGCCCCGGCGGCTTCAAGGACCAGCTCGCCCGCGGCGTGGGCGACGACGGCCTCTGGTGGGAAGGCACGATGGCCTACCAAAGCTACGTCGTCCAGCCGACGATCCAGCTCATCGACGGGGCCCGGCGGATGGGCATCGCGTTGCAGGACAACGAGCGCTTCAAGCTCTTCCTCACCAGCCCGCTCCGCGCCGCCTACCCCGACGGCTCGTTCCCCTGCATCAACGACTCCGACCCCGCCAACTTCCACATGTTCGACTATTCCTACGAGTGGGCGTGGAACGTCTACAAGGACCCGCGCTTCGCCCAGGCCCTCGCGTGGGGCAAGCCCGATCGCCTCGCGGCCCTGCTCGGCCCCGACGCCAAGCCGGCCTCGCCCCTTGAATCCAAGTCGGCTGACCTCACGGGCATCGGCGTGCTCTACCTCCGCGTGGGCGAGGGGCCCGACCAGGTCTGCGCGACCTTCCACTACGGCGACTCCGGCGGCGACGCCAGCGGCCACGGCCACTGGGACAAGCTCAACCTCACCCTCTTCGCCAAGGGGCGCGAGTGGCTCGCCGACATCGGGCGCATCGGCTACACCCACAAGGAATACAAGTCCTGGGCGAAGCGCACCATCGCCCACAACACCATCGCCATCGACCAGGCCGACCAGACCGTCAACGCCGGACGGCTGATGTTCTTTAAGGCCGGCCCGGGCTTCGCCGCCGCCGCCGCGGAAAGCACCAAGTCCTACAAGGGCGTCACCCTCCGCCGCTATCTCTACCTCACCCCCGACTACCTCGTCGACGTCTTCGACGTGAAGGCCGACCGCAAGGTGACCATCGACCTCCCCGCCCACGCGATCACCGAGCCGGTGATGCCCCTCACGGCCGCGGGCGTCTCGAAGATGGCCCCGCCCCTGGGGACCGACAACGGCTACCAGCACTTCACCAACGTCATGGGCTGGTCGCCCACGGGGAACTCGACCTGGAACTTCGACGGCGGCAAGGCCAAGGGCTCGCCCCACCTGCACGTCCTGCTCGCGGGCGAGCCCGACGAGCGGATCTACACCGCGATCGGCATCGGCTACCGCGCCGACGAGAAGGCCCCGACGCTGATCCGCCGGCGCGAGGCGACCGACACGCGCTTCGTCGCGGTCTACGATCTGGCGGCGAAGTCGTTCGCGGTGCGCAAGATCGAGGCCGTGCCGGGGGCCCAGCCGCACGTGAAGGTCTACCTCGACAAGACGACGGACGACATCAACTTCGGCGTCGACGGCGTGCAGGTCGGACATTGAGGCGGCCTCGGCGCGACATCAACGCCGCGTTGTGCCTCGCATCCCTGCGGGGTAGATTGACGCGGCCCGCGAATGTCCGTCTGCAACGAGCGGCCGCGGGTTTTTCCCCAGTCATGACGGCGCAAGCGACGCAGCCAAGGGCAGGTCGAACCGGTGAATGACGCGACTCCCGATCCCCGCCGACTTGCCGGGTGCCACATGCCATCGTACTCGTGGCATGTGTCTTGGATCGCCCAACTCGGCCCCTCTCTTGGCCTCTCTGTTGTTCGGCACATGCCACGAGTACGATGGCATGTGGCACCCAGAAGAGCCGACACTTTCCGCACCACCCTGCTCCTCCTCGCCTGCCTCGCCCCGCTCCTGCTCACGGGCTGCAGCATCAAGCACATGGCGGCCAACGGCCTCGCCGACGCCCTCGCCGGCACGGGCGGCGCCTTCGCCTCCGACGACGACCCCCAGCTCATCCGCGAGGCGACGCCCTTCTCGCTCAAGCTGATCGAGTCGGTCCTGGCCGAGACGCCCAAGCACCGCGGGCTGCTCGAGGCCGCCTCGCGCGGGTTCACGCAGTACGCCTACGCCTTCCTGCAGCAGGACGCCGACGAGCTCGAGACCCGCGACATCGCCGCCGCCAACCTCCTGCGCGGGCGCATCCGCAGGCTCTATCTCCGCGCCCGGGACTACGGCCTGCGCGGGCTGGCGCTCGACCACAAGAACGTCCTGGCCGACCTGCGCAAGGACCCCAAGGCCGCGGCCGCCCGCATCGGCAAGCGCGACATCGGGCTGGCCTACTGGACCGCCGCCGCCTGGGGGGCCGCGATCTCGATCTCCAAGGACAACCCCGACCTGATCGCCGACCAGCCGATCGTCGAGGCGTTGATCGACCGCGCCCTGGCTCTCGACGAGACCTACGATGAGGGCGCCATCCACACCTTCCTCATCACCTACGAGATGGTCCGCCCCGGCGCGGGCAAGCTCGGCCCCGAGCGGGCGAAGAAACACTTCGACCGCGCGATGGAGCGGGGCGCCGGCGCGGGCGCGCTGGTCGCCTACGCCGAGAGCGTCTGCCTGCAGGCCCAGAACCGTGCCGAATTCGAGGCGCTGCTCAAGCAGGCCCTGGCGATCAACGCCGACGCCGGAAAAGACGTCGACGCCGACGCCAAGCCCGACCGGCGGATGGTGACGCTGATCCTGCAGCAACGGGCCCGGTGGCTGCTCGGCCGGGTCGACGACCTCTTTTTGGAGTGACCGCGATGTCCACGAATCCCCCGGGTCGGGCCTTTGGGTGGTCGGCGCTCGCGGCGGCATTCGCCGTGTTGGCCGTGCTGGCGCTCGCGCCCGCGCCCGCCCGCGCCCAGGCCCCGACTCGCGTGAAGCTCGCGACCCTCGCCCCCACCGGCAGCTCCTTCCACCAGATCCTCCAAGCGATGGCGGAGAAGTGGAAGGCCGCCCCCGGCGGCGGCGCGAACGTGACGATCTACACCGACGGCCGGATGGGCGGCGAGGCCGACATGGTCAAGCGCATGCGCGTCGGCCAGCTCAACGCGGCCATGCTCAGCGTCACGGGCCTCGCGGAGATCGACGACTCGGTCACCGCGCTGCAGAACCTCCCGATGATGTTCCGCTCGCTCGACGAGGTCGACTACGTCCGCGAGCAGCTCCGCACCGTGATCGAGAGGAAGTTCGAGGCCAAGGGCTTCATCGTCCTCTTCTGGGGCGACGCGGGCTGGGTCTACTTCTACTCGCGCAAGCCCGGCGCGATGCCCGACGACTTCAAGCCCATGAAGATGTTCTCCTGGGCGGGCGACAACCAGACCGCCGACCGCTGGCGCGAGGCCGGCTTCCACCCCGTGCTGCTCGAGCCCACCGACATCCTCACGGGCCTGCAGACCGGGCTGATCGACGTGGTGAGCACGCCCCCGGTCTACGCGCTGGCGGGGCAGTTCTACGGCCCGGCCCCGCACATGCTCGAGCTGCCCTGGGCCCCGCTGGTGGGCGGGACGGTGATCTCCAAGAAGACGTGGGACTCGATGTCGCCCGCGGCCCGGGCGGTGATGCTCAAGGCCGCGCAGGAGGCGGGCGACCAGATCCGCCTGCGCAGCCGGGTGGAGAGCGCCGAGGCGATCGAGGCGATGAAGAAGCGCGGGCTGAAGGTCACGCCGGCGAACGCGGAGGTGACCGCGGCGTGGCGCGCGGCGTCGGAGGCGATGTACCCCAAGATCCGCGGGACGACGGTGCCCGCCGATTTGTTCGACCGCGTGACGCAGCTCCTCGCCCAGCGCCGCGCCGCCGAGGCCGCCGCAGCCGCCGCTCCGGCCCCCGCCACCCAGCCCGCGGCGGCTAAGCCATGACCGGCATCGGCAACACGGCCCCGGACCCGGGCTCCGCCTCGAACCCGTCCTCCCCCGCCGATCTCGTCGCGCCCGCGCACATCCCCGAGCCGCCCTTTTCGCCGGGCCTGCTGGGCCTCGCGCAGCGCGTCGTCGCCAAGACCGAGGACTGGATCATCATCGCCGTGCTGGCGCTGATGGTCGCCCTGCCGATCATCGAGATCGTCGGGCGCAAGGCCTTCGGCAAGGGCATCTCCGGCTCCGCGGAGTTCGTGCAGCACGGCACGCTGGTGGTGGGCATGCTCGGCGCCGCGATCGCCGCCCGCAAGAACCGCCTGCTGACGCTGGCGACCACGGAGATGCTCCCCGTCGGCCGGCCGCGCGCGATCGCGCGCTTCATCGCCGGCGTCGTGGGCGCCGCGGTCTCGGCGGTCCTCGCCTACGCGTCGGTCCAGTTCCTCCACGACGACCCGCAGCTCGACGAGGCGATCGCCTACGGCATCAAGCGCCTGTGGCTCACCGCCTCGCTCCCGCTGGGCTTCGGGGCGATCGCTCTGCGGATCGTCTGGCACGCCGCCGACCGCTGGCCCGGGCGGCTCGCGGCCTTGCTCGTGACGGCGGGGATCGTCGCCGGCGCGGCGTGGTCCCCGGTCCCGCCCGAGAGGATGATCTGGCCGCTGATGGCCGTGCTGATCGTCGGCTCCGCGCTGGGCACGCCGATCTTCGCGCTCATGGGCGGCGCGGCCCTGATCCTGTTCTGGGGGCACGACGAGCCGGTCGCCGCCGTGCCCCTCGCCCACCACACGCTCTCGACCAACGTGATGATGCCCACGGTGAAGCTCTTCACCCTCGCGGGCTATTTCCTGGCCGAGGGCGGCGCGTCGCGCCGCCTGCTCGACGTCTTCACCGCGTGGTTCGGCTGGATCCGCGGCGGGCCCGCCATCGTCACCGTCCTCATCTGCGCCTTCTTCACCAGCTTCACCGGCGCCTCGGGCGTGACCGTCCTGGCCCTGGGCGGGCTGCTGATGCCGATCCTCGTGGCCGCGAAGTTCTCCCAGCGCAACGCCCTGGGCCTGCTCACCGGCGCGGGCTCCCTGGGCATGCTCCTGCCCCCCTGCCTGCCCCTGATCCTCTACGCCATCATCGCCAAGGAGCAGATCAAGCAGATCTTCCTGGCCGCCCTCCTCCCGGGCCTCCTGCAGATCGCCATGGTCATCGCCCTGGGCCTCTGGCAGAGTTCGAAGGACGCGCAGACGCGCCAGCCCTTCGTCGCCCGCAACGCCCTGGGCTCGCTCTGGCGGGCCAAGTGGGAGCTGCTCCTGCCCGTGGTGGCGCTGGTGGCGCTCTTCGGCGGCTTCGCCACCCCCGTCGAGGCCTCCGCCCTCACCGCCCTCTACGCCCTGATCACCCAGACCCTCCTCTCGCGCGACATGAGCTTCCGCCGCGACGTCCCCCGCGCCATGGTCGAGTGCGGCCTGGTCATCGGCGGCGTGCTCATCATCATCGGCGTCGCCCAGGGCTTCACCAACTACCTCGTCGACGCCGAGATCCCCGCCCACGCGGTCGAGTGGGTCACCTCCGCCGTCAAGTCGCCCGCGATGTTCCTGCTCCTGCTGAACGTCTTCCTGCTGGTCGTCGGCTGCGTGATGGAGGTCTTCGCCGCCATCATCGTGGTGGTGCCCCTGATCCTCCCCCTGGGCCTGGCCTACCACATCGACCCGCTCCACCTAGGCGTGATCTTCCTGGCCAACCTCGAACTGGGCTTCCTGATGCCGCCGGTGGGCATGAACCTCTGCCTGTCGAGCTACCGGTTCCACAAGCCCATGGCCGAGGTCTGCCGCTCGGTACTCCCCACGCTGGGGGTGATGGCGGTGAGCGTGCTGATCATCACCTACGTGCCGTGGATGACGACGTGGCTGCCCTCGCTGTTCGCGACGCCGATCGGGCAGGGGCCGTGAGGTGGGTGATTTGCTTGAGGGAGGTCATCTCGCCATCAGGCGAAGTCTGATGAGGCAAAAACCCCATCGCACGCTGCGCCCCTAACACGCCGCCGGCATCTCCTCGATGTGCACGCCCAGCGGCCGGGCCCCGCGGTGCATCGTCGCCGGGTCGGGGCCGCAGGAGCGGATCTGCCCGGCCTTCAATTCCGCGTGCTCCTTCGTCCCCGCCCAGATCACGCTCTTGCCCGTCCGGTGGGCCCGCAGCGTGAGGTCGAACGCCTCGTTCTTCCCGCAGCGCAGCACCCACATCAACACGCCCACCACATACTCGAACGTGTTCACCGGGTCGTCATGCAGCACCACCGCGAACGGCGGCTGAGGCCTGGTCCGCACGATCGGCCGGGGCGAGGGCTTCGCCGTCGCGGGGGCGGAAGGCAGCCCCTCCACCTCCTCGGGCAAGGCCTGCACGGGGGAGATGGGGGCCGGGAGGGCCTCGCCCTGAACCGGCGCTGCGGACGCAAGCGCGGCATGCCATGCGGAACAAACCGAGACAGGATCGACACCAAAATCGGCTTGGGCTTCAGCGGCGGAATCGACAAAAACGCTCAGGTCGCGAGAGTTTGTCGCACACATGGGTCTCACCTCGGATCATTTCAATGGCCTGATCGATCGAAGAACCATCACAAAGGTGGGGCATACGGCCCCGGAATCCCCCGGAACGCCACCCGGACTTCCCCCCGGGAATTCCCCCAAAAACTCACTCCGAAAATCTCCGCAAACATCACAAGCACCGCCGACGGAACAAGGTTCAAACCGTTCGCACAATGAGTACCGATCACCGGTGAGTGGCCGCCTTTGGGAACTTATGTTGTCCAGTTCGCGCGAATCCCGAGAAATGCTTTCCGACTTAAACAGAATACCTTGCCCATCTTCACAAAACCAGCGAAATTTGCCGCGCGCGCTCATCAGCGATTGCCTGATGCCCCGCCCCTTCGTTACCCTGTGCGGGCCTGATCATGGCCCCCAAAGCCCCGGCCAACCCCGGATTTGACCGCAAAACCCCATAACCACCCGCCCAACACCCCCCCGGAAAAGGGATTCGTCATGCCCAAAGGAATCGGCTCCAAGCGCCTGACCCAGATGCGTCAGGAGTTCGCCATCGTCAGCAAGATCCTCGCCTCCTGCCCCACCGTGAAGCGCGACCTCTCCGTCCCCACCGAGGAGTTCGTCGCCCGGCAGAAGAAGGTCGCCGCGGGGCTCAAGAAGGCCGGGTTCGACGTCGGCTTCGTCTTCAGCGACGAGCACTACAACGGCGACGTCCCCTACCTGGGCGGCAACACGAACATCAGCATCGAGCAGATCGCCGGCGTGATCGGGCCCAAGGGCTTCCACGTGGCCGCGGGGCTTGAGGGCGGCTACATCGCCGAGCAGTTGGCGGCCCGCGCCAAGGCGACCGTCCACAAGGTCGAGCTGCTCCAGCTCGCCGACGAGAAGTACCCCATCCGCGCCGTGCGGCTGGAGGAGGTCATCGAGGCGGCCGCGGGCAAGCCGATGGGCCAGGTGAAGAAGATCGCCCTGCTCACGCCCCGGCAGGTCGTTCCCGCGGGCGTGGTCGACTACCTCAACAACCTCTTCGGCCCCAAGAACGTCGTCGACGCCCAGACGATCTACTTCAAGATCAAGAACCTCAAGAGCGACCGCGAGATGGAGCTGATCCGCGACGCCAACATCGTCGCCGACGCGATGATGCGGGCCATGGTCGCGGTCCTCAAGCCCGGCATGCTCGAGACCGAGGTCGCCGGGTGGGGCTACTTCGTCGGCATGGAGCTGGGCGGCGAGGAGAACGGCTTCGACGTGATGGTCGGCGCCAACGAGGCCAACCGCACCCTCATCGGCAAGGCCCTCAACCGCCGGATCGACGCGGGCGACTGGGTCCACCTCGGCGCGGCCCCCAAGCGCGACGGGCTCACCTCCTGCATCCGCCGCAGCGTCGTCGCCGGCAAGCCCACCCGTGACCAACGCTACTGGTTCGACTTCGTCAACGAGGCCTACCACGTCGGCCTCGACGGCTACAAGGACATCGTCAAGCACGACAAGCCCGCCAAGCAGCAGGAGCAGGCCCTCGTCGACTACTTCCGGGCCCACACCGACGAGGTCAACGCCAAGTTCGGCCTGAAGCTCGACGACCTCTCCCGCTTCAAGCCCTACACCGGCACGCACAACTCGGGCTACACCGAGTGCCAGGAGTTCTACGGGGCCATCACCCTCGACAGCCACGAGCCGCTCGACACCCAGGTCGTCACCATGCTCGACGTCGCCATCCGCGGCATCGGCGACCACTGGAACGACAAGGTCCTGCCCGTCGACTTCGTCGTGGTCGAGAACACGCTGGGCAAGTTCGGCAACAAGGCGGTGCAGTTCAACAAGGTGCCCAACGACTGCCAGGGGCTGATCGGGCATGGGTTGGGGTGAGAACGCCGGGCGTCGTGGCGCCGTAGGGCGGGTAGAGCGTATTCCGCGAAACCCGCCGCGATCGACTGGTGCGCCGATTCAGGTTTTTCAATTCCAGGCTCAAAAACTCGAACCCGTGAAAATCATCTACAAGATCACGTATCCAAACGGCAAGATCTATGTTGGCAAGGATCTGACCGATAGCATCAACTATTTCGGAAGCGCGGACAGCCGCCTAGTGGCCCTCGACTTTACGCGAGAACAGCGCCGCGACTTCATCATCCGGCGCGAAGTTCTCTGGGAGTCAGAATCCGCCACTGACGAAGACGTAAATGCAAAGGAAGTCGAGTTCATCAGAGCACTTAAATCGAACGACCCTGCGATTGGATACAACCGCTGGCCCCGATTCAATGGGCCGGCTTGACCCCAATCACGCCGAAGCCCGTGATGACTTCGTCTCCACCGCTTGCATCCCCCGCCCCTGTCCGCGTATACTGCTCGGCTCGATTGGAACGACGATCAAACCCGTAAGGTGATTTATGGCACATAAGAAGGGCCAAGGCTCAACCAGCAACGGCCGCGACTCCAACCCGCAATACCGTGGCATCAAGCTCTACGGCGGCCAGGTCGCCAAGGCGGGCTCGATCATCGTCCGCCAGTGCGGCTCGCCCCTCAAGGCCGGGTTCCAGGTCGGCATGGGCAAGGACTACACCCTCTACGCCCTCGCCGAGGGCGTGGTCGAGTTCCAGGGCCGTCGGGTCCACATCCGCCCGCTGCCCACCCAGGCCTGAGCCCGTCCGTCAGGCCTCCATCCATTGACTTCCCCCCGCGGGCGTCTCTGTGACGCCCGTTTTTCTTTTCCCCAAGCCCCCGCCCCATGCTCATCGACAGCGCCACCATCCTCGTCAAAAGCGGCCGCGGCGGCGACGGGCACGTCAGCTTCGCTCGCTACAAGTACATCCCCAAGGGCGGCCCCAGCGGCGGCGACGGCGGCGACGGGGCCGACGTCATCCTCCGTGCCGTGCCCAACCTCGACACCCTCCTCGATTTCGCCGGCAAGCACCACTGGGACGCCCCCCACGGCGACCCGGGCGGCAAGAAGCAGAAGCACGGCGGGAACGGCGAGCACCTGATCATCCAGGTCCCCCCCGGCACCCTCGTCTACGACGACACCAACGGCGAGCTCATCGCCGACCTCGACGCACCGGGCAAGGAGATCCTCGTCGCCAAGGGCGGGCGCGGCGGCTTCGGCAACGAGCACTACGCCACCTCCACCAACCAAGCCCCGCGCGTCTCCACCCCCGGCGAGCCCAGCGTGGAGCGCCGCCTCCGCCTCGAGCTCAAGCTCATGGCCGACCTGGGCCTGCTGGGCAAGCCCAACGCCGGCAAGTCGACGCTGCTCAGCCGCGTCTCCCGGGCCCGCCCCAAGATCGCCGACTACCCCTTCACCACGCTCGAGCCCAACCTGGGCATCGCCGAGCTGACCTCCAGCAGCGTGCGCGACGCCTCGCGCCGCCTGGTCATGGCCGACATTCCCGGGCTCATCGAAGGGGCCCACACCGGCGCGGGCCTGGGCATCCAGTTCCTCCGCCACATCGAGCGCACCCGCCTGCTGGTCCACCTCATCGAGGTCCAGCCCGCCGACGGGAGTGACCCGCTGGAGAACTTCCGCGTCATCAACGCCGAGCTGGCCGCCTATTCCGTGGAGCTGGCCGCTAAGCCGCAGATCATCGCGCTGACCAAGATCGACCTGATCCCCGACGAGGACGAGCGCCGCGAGGCGATCGAGCACATCACCCGCGAGCTTGGCCGCCCGGTCTTCCCGATCAGCTCCGCCACCGGCGCGGGCGTGCGCGAACTGCTGGAGGCCTGCTGGCGGGCGCTGCACCCCGCGTGAGCGCTGAACGCCTGCCGCGACCCCCGCCCGCCCGAGTTCCGGGGGATTCCGGCCCCATCCGCACACCCCTTGGATCGCCTCGCATGAACGTCAACCTGCTGGCTGTCAGCGTCGGCAACACCCACGTCCGCCTGGGCGCGTTCCTCGACGGGAAGATCACCGAATCCCGCGTCGCCCCCGCGGGCGACCTCGACGCCTTCGCCGACGCCGCCAAGGCCCTCTGGACCTTGGTGCAGGACGCCGAGGGCGCCGCCTGCGTCGTCGCCTCGGTCAACCCCGGGCCGACCCGCGCCATCACCGACTGGATCACCGGCAACCTCGACACCGACGCCCTGCGCGTCGAGAAGGACATGCGCATCCCCGTCGGCCGGCAGCTCGACCACGAGACCATCGTCGGCGAGGACCGCCTGCTCAACGCCGCCGCCGCCTACAGCGTGCTCAAGCAGGCGCTCGTCGTCGTCGACGCCGGCACCGCGATCACCATTGACTTCGTCGACGGCGTCGGCACGTTCCACGGCGGCGCCATCGGCCCCGGCGCGCGGATGATGCTCCACAGCATGCAGCAGGGCACGGCGCAGCTCCCCGAGGTCGAACTTGTCCGCCCCAAGGAGGCCATCGGCCACAACACCGCCGAGGCCATGCGCTCCGCCGTCTTCCACGGCCTGCGCGGCATGACCCGTGAGCTCCTCGAAGCCTACGCCGAGGCCGCCGGCGCCTTCCCCCTCCTGGTCGCGACGGGCGGCGACGCCCCGCTGCTCTTCGAAGGCTGGGAGCTCATCGACCGCATCGTTCCCGACCTGACGCTCATCGGCATCGCCGTGACGCTGCAGGCCGCGCTCAACGCCGAGGCCGACGCGGACGGCGATGACGACGAGGAAGAGGATTGAGCCGCGAGCGGCGCGTCTTGTCTGAATCAGAGACGGATACTGTGTGTCCGAAGACCGGGCGCAGGCGGTACTCCGCCCGCGCGACTCGCCGGATGCCATCCAAGCCACGAATAGCCGATGCCGCCGCCGGAATGCTGTCGATGCGGTTTTGACGTGGATCGCACCGTCCCCGCGCGTGCGGCACGTCGCGCGAGGCGGAGTACCACCTATCGCCCCATCTTCGGGGACACAGTCCCCGTCTCTGCCTGAATCAGATCAGACTTCGTCTGATGGAACCGAAAATACTTCCTTCCGCCCCTTCCCGTTACCATGAACCCGCCTTGCCTCCGCGGGATCTATCCATGTTCGACACCACCCCCTCTACCCCCGCTCCCAAGACGCCCGAGGAGGCCCTGCGCGCCATCCGCCTCATCTGGGCCGGCCTGCTCATGGGGCAGGTCATGATCGCCATCGTCGCCGCCGTCCTCCACACGCAGGGCGTCATGCCCAAGCTGCCCGAGCTGGGCTTCTACTTCGCCATCTTCGCCATCGCGGAAACGGTGGTCGCCATCCCCGCCGGCCTCTTCGTCCGCGGCGAGGTCTACAAGCGCCACTGGCAAGGCCACGCCGTCACGCCCGCGGGCTACAACACGGGCATGCTCCTGTTCCTCGCCATCTGCGAAGGCTCCACGCTGATGGGTCTGATCTTCATCCTCGTCACCGGCACATGGTTCCCCACGATCCTCGCCCCCATCCTCGCCTTCGCCGCCTTCGTGGCGAACTTCCCCAACGGCAAGGCGATGCAGCCCGACGACCCCTTCGCCACGCCGCCTTCGCCATGACCTCGCCCGCCACCCCTCATCGCACCGGCCCGCGCCTCGCCCTCGCCACCGCCTCCGCCCCCGGCGCGGTCGCCCTCCTCCAACTCACCGGCCCGGGAATTTCCGCGCTCCTCGCCTCACTCACCGGCCAATCCTCCTGGCCGCTCGGCCGACTGCGCCTCGTCTCCTTCGCCGGCATCGACGAAGGCCTCGCGACGCTGCTGCGCGACGACTGGGCCCAGCTCATGCCCCACGGCGGCCCGCGCGTCGTGCAGCAACTCGTCACGCGCCTCATCGAACTCGGCGCGAGCGTTGACGCGGAACAAGACCCGCGCGAAACCTATCCCGAGGCCGACAGCGCCGTCGAGGCCGACATGCTGGCCGCCCTCGCCCGCGCCGCCAGCTCCGGCGCGATCGACCTCCTCGCCGCCCAGCCCGCGCTCTGGCGCGCCGTGTCGACCCTCGATTGGCCTGCCATCGAACGCCGGACGATCGCCCTCGATCGCCTGCTCGTCCCGCCCACCATCGCAGTCGTCGGCCGGCCCAACGTCGGCAAGAGCACGCTCACCAACCGCCTGCTCGGGCGGACCGCCAGCCTCGTCGCCGACCTCCCCGGCACGACGCGCGACTGGGTCGCCGGCCTTGTGGAGTTCGACGGCCTGGCCGTCCGCTGGCTCGACACCCCCGGCCTGCGCCAAAGCCCCGACCCCATCGAACAAAACGCCATCACCCTCGCCCGCGGCGTGATCGTAGAGGCCGACGTCGTCCTCGCCGTGCGCGACCCGCAGCTCGACTGGCCTGAGCCGGAAGTCCTCCCGCGCAGACCCGACGTGTGGGTGATGAACAAGGCCGACCTTGGGACGACGGAGCATGCGTCAAGCGCAGGCGACGGCTCCTCGCCGACCTCGCCGCTGCCCATCAGCGGCCAAACCGGCGCGGGACTCGCCGCCCTGCAAGACGTGTTGCTCGCCCGCCTGGGCTGGACCGCCCCCGCCCGCCTCCCCGCGCTCTGGGCTTTCTCCCCCTTCCTGCGCGGTGGAGAGGCACGGGAGGCGGCATCGCTCGGAAAATACCTGGATCACGACCGCGCACGGTGAATCGTGCCTGAACCGATCGCCCCCTGCAGTCGGTTCCGCCTCACCGCCGCAGCGAATCATCGAGGAAACGGTACGCGGCCTCCCGGACCTCGGGGGGGAAATCGTGGCCTGACGCGGGGTGCTGGGTGACGAGGTTTTTCTCGGCGTTCCAGAGGGCGTAGACCTCGCGGATGGAGGTCGTCGCGCGCTTCACGCCGTCGACGGCGAAGTTGTCGTCGCCGGTCGGGGCGTTGGTGAAGACGGGGCGCGGGGCGAGGGCGGCGATGAGTTCGTCGAAGTCGAACGGCACGCGGCCGGGGTCGAGTCCGTAGGCGTCGCGCAGGCGGGGCATGTAGCGGTTGCTGGTCCACCCGGCGATCTTCCCGCCGTAGTAGTCGTGGAAGGGCGTCCACCCGCAACTGGTGACGACGGCCTTGATGCGCGGGTCGAACGAGGCGACGAAGAGGGAGTTGTGCCCGCCGAGCGAGTGGCCGATGACGCCGAGGCGCTGGATGTCGACGTCCTCGCGCGAGGCCAGGAGGTCGACGGCGCGCATGTGGTTGAAGATGCCCTTCATCGTGCCCGAGACGTAGCGCGGGTTGTCGAACTCGTAGGCGTAGTCGCCGAAGGAGGGGTAGTCGGGGGCGAGGACGATGTAGCCCCGCGCGGCCAATTCGCTGGCGAAGCAGCGGTTGGTCCGGCCTTGCTCGAAGTCGACGTCGCCCTTGCCCAGCGGGTGGGTTTGGTGGAGGGCGAGGATCGCGGGGCGGCGATTGGCCCCCGGAGCGGCCGTGGGTGCAGAGGGCGCGGTCGTCGTGGCTCGCGGAAGGTAAAGGTAGGCGGGGACGCGGTCTTCCTTGCCGCGGTCGATCTCGGAGACGAAGGAGATCGTGAGGCGCTGGTATTCGGGACGCTCGAAGGTGGCGATGACGCGCACGTCGAGCGGCGGGAGGTGCGCGCGGTCGGGCAGCGGGCCCATGGCCTCCTGCATCCCGCGGAGGATGACCTCGCGGCGGCGGGCGAAGTCCTGCGGGGTCTTGACGGGCTGCGTCTGGCCGGCGGCGTCGCGATAGGTGAGGAGCGGGCCGCGGGCGGAGCGCGGGCCGGCGGGTTCGGCAGGTTCGGGCGATTTGCCCACGTCGGCGGCGAGGAGGGTGGAGAGGAGGGTGAGGCCGAGGAGGAGGAGGGCGGTGTGCATGGCGAGAGTTTTAACCGATGGAGGCGGAGGCGGTCTTTGAGTGGCGGGTTGGTGAGGAGTGGATTGGTCTGATCAGAGACGGACACTGTGTGTCCGAAGATGGAGCGATAGGCGGTACTCCGCCTCGCGCGAAGTGCCAGACTTGCAGGGGCGGCACGATTCACGTCGTCGGTGCTGCATCGAAAGCATTTGACCGGCGGGGTCAACGGCTTCTTGTGGTTTGGATGGCATCCGACGAGTCGCGCGGGCGGGGTACCGCCTCGCCCGATCTTCGGACACACAGTGTCCGTCTCGGATCAGGCTGTGCCTGATGGAATCAACGCATCGCGTCTCACCGCACGAACCCCGACCTCCAGCTCGGCTCGATGTCGGGCCACGCGATGCGGCGTTGCAGGCGAGCCTCCATCCATCGGCGGGCGCTAGGCGGAAGCGAGGCGATGTGCTCGCGAGGGAGCACGCGGTCGTCGAAGTTGTAGAAGTGCCAGGTGGGCGGGCGGTGGACGGAGTGGTAGCCGATGTGGAGCGTCCGCCGGGGCGTGGTGAACTCGGCGTAGCCGCGGTGGATGAGGTTGTTGTTGTAGAGCACGGCCTGGCCCGGCTTGAGATGGAGCGTCACGGAGCCGGGCATGGAGGCGTCGTCGGGGGAGAGGTGGCGGGAGTTGCCGAAGGCGGCGCGCTCGCCGGGCGTGTCGGGGCGGGCGTGGCTGCCGGGGACGGTGTGGAAGGCGGCGTCGTCGGCGAGGGCCATGTTGAGCTGCACGTTGTTGTGCACCCAGCGCGGGGAGAACATCTCGTCGGTGATGTGCTCCTGCGGCACCTGCAGCACGTCGCGGTGCCAGCCTTGGATGTAGATGGCCCCGGGCTCGGCGCAGAGGATCGCGGCGTTGTCGAGGACCAGCGGCCCGCCGCCGAGGATCTTCTCGACCGCGGCGATGAGGATCGGGTGGTCGACCGTCTCGAGCAGCGTGGGGTCGTTGGTGACCGGGGCTCCGGGGGTGATGAGCGGGATGTAGTGGAACTGCAGCTTGGAGGCGTAGCGGTCGAGCTGCATGACGGCGTCGCCGGCGGCGCGGTGGCGGGCGAGCTCCGCGGGCGAGAGAACGTCGAGGACGACGTAGCCCTGCTTGTGGAAGAGGGCGAGGTCGACGGAGGTGGTGCGGGGCTGGGCGGCGGTGGAGGTCATGGCGTGGAGGTCCGAAGCGGCTTGGAAAAACTCAGCTCGCCTGCTGCGCCTGGCGCATGGCGTTGACCATGTGAATGTACTGGGCGGAGAGGAGGTCGGAGAGGTCGCCCTGGATCTTGCGGGTCTGCTCGCCCAGGAGTTCCTCCGCGGCGCTGGGCCCGCCCGAGGCGACGATTTGGCGCTTCTCCTCCTCGAGGTCGGCGTCGAGCTCGGGGTCGGCCAAGGGGCGGGGCGGGAGGGGCAGCGCGAGGCTGCCGGGCTTGACGCCCTGCTGGGCGAGGCGGTCGGCCAGCGCGGGGTGGGAGTCGAACCGGCCGGTCTTCGCCTCGAGCATCTCCTTGACGACCGAGTCGACGTCCGCGCGGGCGTCGTGCTGGAACATCCGCCGGCTTGAGCCGACGAAGTGGTAGATGTTGCGGAAGCCCTTGCCCTCCTGGGCGAGTTCGAAGGCTCGCTTCATGCCGACCTGGCTGAAGAAGGTGCCCTCGACGTGGGCGGCCATGAGGGCCTGGAGGAAGAGCGGCTGGCCGTAGGCCTCGACGGCGAAGCGGTCGGCGGCGTACTCGCGCACGCGCGAGAAGCTCGCGGCCAAGGCGTGGTAGACCCAAGCGTAGCCCTTGATGAGCCAGAAGAGCGGGTTGATGTACTGGATCTTCTGCCCGGCGAGGGTCTGGCCGATGGCCGCGTAGCCGCCGCTGACGCGGAAGATGAAGCGGGAGAAGAAGGTGTCCTTGTTGGAGAAGTGGCCGTATTCGTGGGCGAGGATGCTGCGGAGATGGTCGACGCCGAGGTAGTTGAGCGCGCCCATGCCCAGGACGATCTTGCGCTTGCCCGTGCCGGGCGGCTGGTAGAGGGCGGCCTCCTCCCAGACGCCCAGCTCGTTGCCCGGGGTGAGGAAGATCTCGTCGATGGGGGCGGCGCCGACCTTCTGTGCGACCTCGTCGGTGAGGGCGAAGACCTTGGGGTGCTCGTCGCGGGTGGCGCGGATGCCCAGCGGGTCGCCGCCGACGCGGGTGAAGATGGCCTTGAGGAGCGCGTAGCCGAAGAAGAGCACGAGCCCGTAGGCGATGAGCATGAGCTTGAGCGCGCCGCCCCCGCGGACATGCGAGAGGTAGGCGGGCGTGTAGACGATCATCTCGTAGAGGAGCCAGGCGACGATGACCAGCGAGGCGACCAGGAGGATGTAGAAGCCCACGACCATGATGAGCAGGAGCGTGAGGTAAGCGCCGCTGGTGTTGGGCAGGGGCGGGAGGTTGAAGGGCCTGGGGATGGGCTTGGCGACGGGCTTGTGGGTGGGCGGCATGGCGGGCTCCTCGGAAGTGGGCGCAGCGCGGACATCGCGCGGCGGCCGGGGCATTTTACGCCGGGGAGCGGGGAGCAGAGGGGAAATGGGGTGTTTTGTTAGCCGGAAGCGCAAGCGACGGGACGGGGGTCACACCAACCTCAGCGCGGCAAGACCTATGCGGCATGTCCACGGCATACATCGAGCCGTGCCGTAATTCGTTTGACCCCTGTCCCGTCGCTTGCGCTTCCGGCTAACAATGCATCGCGCGCCGGCGTCGCAGCAGCAGCGGCAGGCCCGCGCCAAGCGCGAGGGCAAACGAGCCCGGCTCGGGGACGAAGCGGATCTCCAGCGCTCCGGGCGCGCCCGCGGCGGGCGGGGCGCCGGCGATCAGCGCGCCGGACTGGGCCAGGATCGGCAGCGTCACGCTGGAGTAGCCCCCCGCGTTGGTGAACTCCAGCGCCAGGCCGTCGAGCGTCGCGGAGGCGATGCCGGGGATGTGGAAGAAGCGCAGGAGCGTGCCGGGGGCGAGGTCGTCCGAGGAGATCGTGCCCAGGATGCCGTCGTGCCCGAGCAGGAGCGAGAGGGTGACGGGGGCGCTGGCGTCGAAGACCTCGGCCCCGTTGAAGGCCAGGTGCTGGCCGACGGAGATCATCACGCTGTCGAGGCGGCCTGCCTTCTCGCGGGCGTAGGCGAACTGGGCATCGCCCGAGAGCGGCCCCGCCGACTGCGGGCCCATCGCGCCCTGGGCGAAGATCGTGTCGGTCCACCCGTCGAGCGGGCTGGCGACGGTCATCGCGGTGAGGGTGGCCGTCGAGCGGTTGGTGATGTTGTAGCGCGAGGGGTCGCCCGCGTTGCCGGTCTCGATGAGGCTGAGGAAGCCGGCGTGGTCGGCGGAGATGCCGGCCTGCATCCGCTGCGTCTGCTCGAAGACGTTGTAGGTGTTCATCATCCAGAGCTGGGTGGTGCCCAGGCTCATCGCGTGCGTGCTGAGCAAGTGCTCGATGACCTGCTTGCCCTCGAGCTCCCACTTCACCTCCACCAGCGAGGGCGTGCTGGTCAGGACGGTCTGCGTCCCGCGGCCGACGAGGTTGAAGGCGTAGGCGTGGCTGGAGGCGCTGTTCATCGCGTCGGCGACGACGAAGTAGTCCTCGTTGGGGAAGGCGATGCTGCGGCGGACGTCGGCGTCGTTGTAGTGGAGGACGAGGCTGGAGAAATCGTTGACGCCCTTGAAGTTCCCGCGCTCGGCGGAGTCGAGCCGGCTGGTGTGGGTGAAGTCGCCGGGGCGGGTGGTGCGTCCGAGGTTGGGCCCGCCGTATTCGAGGGGGTTCTCGCTGTTGGGGATGGAGCCCGCGGGGCCCGGCAGGGTGCCGACGTTCCCGTCGACGAGGACGACGTTGTGCCAGTCGGCCCGCTTGGGGTCGTAGCCCGCGGGCGAGTTGGAGAGGTCGCGGCGGTCGTAGCCCGGGGCGGCGAGGATGTAGACGCCCTTGGCGGCGACGAGGATCTCGCCTGTGTCGTTCTGGCTGTGGTAGGCGGGGAAGGTCGCGCCGGGGATCGCGGGGATGCCGTTGAAGGTGCCCACGCTCGCGGGGCTGTCGACGCCCGGGGAGAGCATGAGGTAGTTGCTCGACGTGCCCCAGTCGTTGCGGAAGACGCTCACGCCGGATTGGCCGCGGGTGATGAAGGTCGGTGAGGTGGAGGGCGCCTGCGGAGCGACGCTGAAGTCGGTGAGCACGAAGGAGTTGGTGAACGTGCCGTCGTTGTTGATGACGTTGGTGACGTCGAAGGCGTGGGGCCCGCTGGTGCTTCCCGAGCCGGTGGTGAGGTTCCAGATGAGGTTCGCGTTGGCGGCCGGCCCGGCGATCGCGCTCAGCATGTTCACCGCCACGGGGGTGATCGTGCCGTTGGAGACGTTGGGCACCGCGCCGTTGGGCAGGCGCATGCCGATGGTCATGTCCGCGTAGGGCTTGAGGTTGGCGAAGAGGTCGACGCCCGAGCCCTGTTGGTACGCGCGGGCGAAGGCGGTGATGTGGGCGAGCGTGTAGTTGAGGTAGTGGCCCTGGCTGTCGGTGAACCAGCCGTCGTTGGTGGTGGAGTAGTTGAAGTGGTTCTGCAGGTCGGCCAGGCCTTGGTTGAGCAGCGCCTGGTTGCCCAGGACGACGCCCGCGAGCCCGCGCGTCCCGCCGACCTTCCCGCGGACGTTGTAGTCGGAGAGGCCCCCGCCCAAGGTGTTGGCCACCGCGAGGAGACTGGCCTCGATGGTGGCGCGGTCGGCGGCGGAGACCGGCGCGGCGCGGAGGAAATCGTAGGCCATCAGATAGCTGGTGGTTGGCTCGGTCTTGGTGATCTCCGTCCCGCCCGGGACGGCGGCGACCTTGAGCGCGGCGACGGCCTTGGCGAGGTCGGCGGCGGCGGTGGGGCCCGAGGGGTCCAGGGCGTAGCGCAGGGCTGCCGCCTTGGCGACGCTGGAGTTGGTGACCGCGGCGGCGAAGGTCGCGGGCGCTGCGGCGCTGACCGCCTGGTTGGCGCGGCCGACGATCGTCGATTTCCAGTAGGTTTGGTAGTCGTTGAGCGGCGAGGCCCAGTCGGCCTGCAGGCTCGCGAGGTTGTCGCCCAGGATCAGCGACTGCGTGGGCGTGGCCGCGGGCAGGAGGCCGGTGGTCGAGCCGATCGACATCTGCGCCAGCGCGGCGGAGGGCGCGAGGGCGAGCATGCCCGCGCCGATCAAGCCCGAGGCGAGCAGCGCCAGGGCGCGGGAGCGCAGCGGGCGTTGGCGCAGGCGGGGCGAAGGCGTGGTGGTGCGGTCGTTCGACATGGCGTCGCGGCCTTTCGAAGGGTGCGGCAAACGAAACCGGCGTGGCGTTGGGGGGAGCCGACGGAGCCGCGGAATGACGGCACGAAATGGCGGCCGGGGTCCCCTCCTGTCTCCTCGACCATGCGAGTATAGCGGCCTTGATGTGGAAACGACGGCCATGCGGTAATCTCAAGCCCACTGATCCCGACGGTACGCCGTCGGGTTCAGTGGGGTTGGGCTCAGGGTCATTCGGAGGGTTCACATGGCCAAGCCGCGTTTCGTGATGATCGGCGGGTTCCTCGGCGCCGGGAAGACCACCGCCATCGTCAAGCTGGCGGAGCATCTGCGCGCGACGGGGCGGCGGGCCGGGGTGATCACCAACGACCAGAGCGTCAACCTCGTCGACACCGCCCGCGTCCGCGCCGCGGGCATCGCCGTCGAGGAGATCACCGGCGGGTGCTTCTGCTGCAAGTTCGACTCCGTGGTCGGGGCGTCGCAACGGCTCTGCGCCGACGCCGCCACCGACGTGCTCGTGGCCGAGCCCGTGGGGTCCTGCACCGACTTGGTGGCGACGGTCAGCTACCCGCTGCGGAAGTGGTGGCGCGACGATTTCGAGGTCGCCCCCTATTCGGTGCTGGTCGACCCGCACCGGGCCGGCGAAATCCTCCGGCCGGGCGGCGGCGCGTTCTCCGACAAGGTCCTCTACGTCTACCGCAAGCAGCTTGAGGAGGCCGACCTCTTGGTGATCAACAAGGTCGACCTGCTCGACGCCGCCGCGAGGTCGGCCCTGCGCGCCGCCCTCGCCAAGCGGTTTCCGCAGGCCCGCCTGCTCGAGGTCTCCTGCCTCACCGGGGAGGGGCTGCTCCCGTGGTTCGAGGCGATGCTCGGCGGCCTGCCCGGGGCCCGCCCGGCGATGGAGGTCGACTACGACGTCTACGCCGAGGGCGAGGCCCGCCTGGGCTGGCTCAACGCGAGCGTCGACGTGGCGTGGGACCGCGAGGCCGACGGCGACGCCTTCCTGCTCGCGCTGGCGGAGGCGATGGCCGCGGCGCTGCGGGAATCGGGCGAGGAGATCGCCCACCTGAAGATGACGCTGGCCCCGGAAACGGATCGTGATGCCAGGGCCGGGATGGGAGCCGTGCCCGCCCTCGCGGCGGTGAGCCTGACGCGGACGATGGCCGCCCCGCTGGCGACGCGCCGGCTCGACGCCGCCCTCCGCCGCGGGACGTTGACGATCAACCTTCGCGCCGAGGCCGACCCGGACCGCCTGCGCGGCCGGGTCCTCGAGGCGATCGCCCGCGTCGCCCCGCGCGGGGCCCAGGTGCGCGAACTCGCGGCCTTTCGCCCCGGGCGCCCGACCCCGACCCACCGGATGACCTTCGCTGAATCCCCCGCGGGATCGTGACGCGCGATCACGGCATTCGGCTCGGCGAGGCAAGACAAAACAAAACGGGAACCCAATGAAAAAACGCCGGCCCGCGCGGTGGCGCGGGCCGGCGTCTTGTTTCAACGGAGAGGATGGGATTCGAACCCACGGTAAAGGTTAATAACCTCTACAACGGTTTAGCAAACCGTCGCCTTCAGCCGCTCGGCCACCTCTCCAGGTGGAGGTCGACGGGCATCATCGTACGGGGAAACCTTCGCGGGCTCAAGGGTTGGGGAGGCGCTGTTTTCGCAGACGAACGATTCGCGCCGCCCCGCTACAATCGCCGCGATGAAAGAGCGCTGCGCCTGGGCCCGCAACGAGCGATCGATCCCCTACCACGACCGCGAGTGGGGCGTGCCCGTCCACGACGATCGGCTGCTCTTCGAGTTCCTCATCCTCGAAGGCGCCCAGGCGGGGCTGAGCTGGGACACGATCCTCCTCAAGCGCGAGCGCTACCGCGAGGTCTTCGACGGGTTCGACCCCGCGAAGGTCGCGCGCTTCGGCCCCAAGAAGGTCGAGGCCCTGATGGGCGACGCCGGCATCGTGCGCAACCGGCTCAAGATCGCCTCCGCCATCGGCAACGCCAAGGCCTTCATGGCAGTCCAGAAGGAGTTCGGCAGCTTCGACGCCTACGTCTGGCGGTTCGTCGGCGGGTCGCCACGCATCAACGCCTGGCCCGCCCACGCGAAGATCCCCGCCAAGACCGCCGAGTCCGACGCGATGAGCAAGGACCTGCTCAAACGCGGGTTCAAGTTCGTCGGCTCGACGATCTGTTATGCCTTCATGCAGGCGGTGGGGATGGTCAACGACCACACGACGGATTGCCCGCGGCATCGCGAGTTGGGCGGGCGATGAGGCCTTGTTGGCCGGAAGCGCAATGGAATTGTTAGCCGGAAGCGCAAGCGACGGGACGGGGGTCGATCAAATCACCGCCGGGCCGGAGCACGCGGATCGCCTCGCGTGATGAGAGCGTAAAGCAAAACCTAGTCACCGTACGAGTTCCTGCGAATTCAATCGCGGCTGCCCATTGAAGCACCCCCGTCCCGTCGCTTGCGCTTCCGGCTAACAATGCGGGCTTCGCCCTGTGAATCTGGGCAATCCCGCGCCTCCCGCGTTTGCACGCGTTTTGCCGCCGGGTTACAACGTCCGCCCGGCGACACGATTCAAAAACATCGGGGAAACCCACAACAGGAGACGATTCATGTCCATGTTCATCGGCGAAGCGCTGGCGGGCGACGGGAACGAGATCGCGCACATCGACCTGCTCATCGGCGATAAGGAAGGCCCCGTCGGCGCCGCGTTCGCCAACGCGCTGTCGAACCAGTCGGCCGGGCACTCCAACCTCCTCGCGGTCCTCACCCCCAACCTCGCGGTCAAGCCCGCCACCGTGCTCATCACCAAGGTGACGATCAAGGGCGCGCGCCAGGCCGTGCAGATGTTCGGCCCCGCGCAGGCTGCCGTCGCCAAGGCCGTCGCCGACTCGGTCGCCGAGGGCGTCATCCCCCGCGAACAGTGCGAGAAGCTGGTCATCGTCGTGGGCGTCTTCATCCACTGGGCCGCCGCCGACGACAAGAAGATCTACGATTACAACTACGAGGCGACCAAGCTCTCGATCGCCCGCGCGATGAAGGGCGAGCCCACCGCCTCCGAGATGGTCTCGAAGAAGGACTCGGCCAAGCACCCGTTCAGCCCGAAGTGAACCACGGGGTCGGCCGTTGGGTCGACCTGATCACGCAATGAATCATGAGACGCCGCGCCGAAAGGCGCGGCGTTTTTTTTGGGCAGAGCCGGACACTGTGTGTCCGTCGATCGGGCGAAAGCGGTACTCCGCTCGCGCGAAGTGCCAGCGTCGGTTGAATCACGAGAGGCCGAATCGCCTTCCCGTGTCGCTCCGGACGTGCCACACCGCAGCCGAAGGCTGCTGTGTGCCGGTCAACCAGAGGCGTCGGAACCTGCGCATCGCGGCTTCATTCAGATGTGCTGCAGAACTCTCGTCAAACCGTGACGTTCCTTTCATCCGCACATAGCAGCCTTCGGCTGCGATGTGGCACGCTCCCGGTTTTCCGTGGCGTGATGCATCCCGGCGCTTCGCGCGCGGCGGAGTACCGCCTTACGCCTGAATTCCGGACACACAGTGTCCGGCTCTGATCAGTCCCCTCCCCGCGCGAAGAGGCGGGTTTCGCCGGGTACGGCTCTACCTGCCCTACGGGCCCCTGCCGCGCCGAGCGGCTCCTGTGATACGCTGACGCACGCACCTACCCCTGGGGCCTCCCCATGTTCCTCTCCCGACGGGCTCTCCTGCGGCTGATGATGATCTGCATCGCGATGATCGCCGTGGCGGGCGTCGCCGGGGTGGTCTTCGGGACGTGGGACCTGGTCTGGCGGCTGATGGCCTCCTGCTTCGCCGGGGCGGTCGCGGCCGGGCTGATGCTCCGCGCCAGCGGCTGGATCGACCAGCCCGCCAAGCGCCGCGCGGGCATCTGGGCGATGTGGCTGGCGATCGTGCAGTTCGGGATCGCGGTCGTGGCGATCTGCCTCTCCGGCTGGGGCTCGGGCTACGACCTCGGCGGACGCCTCTGGCTCACGCTGCTGGAGGTCGCGGTGGCGGGGTGGTGGTCGGTGCGGTTCGTGCTCATGCTCGAGCAGCCCATCGCCCGCCGGGCGGGCCTCGTGGGGCTGGGCGTCGACGCCGTCGCCTTCGCGCTCGCCATGGGCGCGACGTGGATCGCCTGGGGCTCTTCAGGCTGGTGGCTGGGCACCACCGGCGAAAAACTGATCGGCAGTTCGATCACGGTCGGCCTCGACGGCCTGGTCGTCTGCGGATGCCTCGTCGGCTGGGTCGCGGGCGATCGACGCCATTGGCGCTGGCTGGGCGTCGCCGCGGCGACGGTCTCCGCCGTGGGGTTCATCATCGGCATCTGGCTCAACAAAGGCGGCGACCCGACCCCCCTGGGCGTCATCTCCAGCCTCGGCCTGTTCGTCGCCTTCACCAACCTGATCCTCTTCGCGCCGCTCCGGGGCGGGCAGAACGTCCTGCGCCTCCTGACCATCGCGGCGGCGGGCGTCACCTTGGGTCTGGTCGACATCATGGCCCTGATGAAGATCGACAACTTCGACACCCTGCCCATGCGCCTGTCGATCGCGTCGGGCATCCTCGCCGTCTGCGGCACGCTGGCGATCATCGTCCTCGCCCGGCTCAACCGTGGCGTGCCCGAGGCCCGGGTCGTCGGCGACCCCGCCGTCGAGGGCAAGGAGATCCAGGTCCCGCGCGAGCTGGCGCTGACCTGCCCGCTCTGCCAGAAGAAGCAGACGCTGCCTGCGGGCGACGCGGCCTGCTCGGGCTGCGGGCTGCGCTTCGTGATCAAGCTGGAGTTGCCGCGCTGCGCCGCCTGCGGCTATCTGCTGCTGCACCACAAGGGCGAGACCTGCCCGGAGTGCGGCGGACGGGCGGGGGTCGCGGAGCCTGTCGCGAAGGAACCGGGGCTCTGAGGAAAGTGCGACGCGGGCCTCTGTTGCGCTCATAGAGAACACTTGGGCGTGCCACACCGCAGCCGAAGGCTGCTGTGTGCCGGTCAACAGGAAGCATCAGGACTTGCGCATCGACGCCTTCTTTTTAGATGTGCGGCTGAATTCTCGTCAAACCGTGGCGTCCCTTTCACCCGCACATAGCAGCCTTCGGCTGCGATGTGGCACGTCTCTGGGCATTCGTGGGGTTGCAGCAGTGCCCAGCGCGGGTTTGCCGCGCCAGACGGTAAAATCGCGCTAGAATGAACATATTTCCCGCCTTGCTGTTTGCCTTGATCCCATCGGCGCTGTTTGTTTGGGACAGGCCGGGTTCACCGTTTGGGGAACTCCGTCGGGGGCGAAGGCCAAGGCGGCGGCGCAGCTTGGCTGCGCGTCAGGATTCAGGGTTCGAGGCACGGACGACTTCGTCGCCGTGCACGGTTTCCGGAGAGGAGGCGGGCCATGCGGACGACGGTGATCAGCATCTGCCGGGCGACAGTGATCTTGGCGATCGCCTATTGGGCGTTCCATCCGCAGGCCGGCGCGATGTTCCAGGGGCCGATCATGGCCGCGGGGCTGTTGCTCGTCGGCGTGGGCCTGATGCTCGAGGCCCGCAGGAAGATCGCCCGGGAGGCGGAGGCGGAGGCGGCCCAGCCCGTGCCGCAGGTGGCGCCCCAGCCGGTGCGCAGCGGCCGCTCCGGGCGGTGAGTCGGTTTTCATTCTCAGCGACATTTGGCGGGAGTTTCGTCTTCCGCCCCGAAGGGGCGGCGGATTGTAGCCACGGGTGGAGCGTTGCCTGCCCGCAGGCAGACAACGCGGAACCCGTGGATGCGTACACCGATTTGTTCTTCTGCCCCGGCAGGGGCAGCGGAATCGTGGGGCGGGGGTCATCCGTTGCCCCTGCCGGGGCAATCATTCAAGGCGAGTTCGGCTTCCACGGGTTGCGCGACGCTCGCTGGCGCTCGCATCGCTCCACCCGTGGCTACATTCCGCCGCCCCTCCGGGACGAAGAGGATCGCGTCCCGGATCGAGCCAAGCGTGGCGGCAGTCTCCCGCGCCATCGAGCGGCTGATGGCCAAAAGTCCGGCCAGCTTCGGCGATCGGCGAATCATCGACGCATGGTTGCATGCGTGTTGGCGACTTTCATTCTCGTGGCCTTCTCCGCCCGATCGTTCGCCGCGGAGCCGACGACCAAGCCGGCGGCCGTTCCCGCATCCCCTCCCGCCACCAAACCCACAGCCATCCCCCTCCCCGACCGCCCGGACCCCATCCGCGCCCGCGTGAAGCTCGCGACGCCAGGCGAGAAGAGCCTCGTCAAGCTCGTCGGCCCGCGCTTCGGCTTCCCGCGCGTCTCGGCGTTGGAGAAACTCGACCTCCCCGCGGAGAGCTTCGAGCTCTTCGTCCCCGGCCCCGCGCCGGCAAAGGCGGCGCCCGCTTCAGAGGACGTCCCACCTTTGGGCTTGCTGGTCTGGATCAGTCCGTTGACCACAGGCGATCCGCCGCGCGAGTGGCTGGAGGTCCTGGCTCGCCGTCGGCTGGTCTGGATCTGCGCCAACGACGCCGGCAACGACCGCCGCCCACTGGAACGCATGGCCCTCGCGGTCGAGGCGGGCGAGCAACTCCGCGCCCGCTGGAAGATCGACCCCGCCCGCGTCTTCGTCGGCGGGACCTCCGGCGGCGGCCGCTGCGCCAGCATGGCGGCGCCGATGTTCCCCGAGCTCTTCCGCGGCGGGTACTACGTCGTGGGCTGCAACTACTTCCGCCCCCTGCCCGTGCCGGGCGACCCCGACCGCTCGTGGAAGGCCTCCTGCCCCGAGCCCGAGGAGGCGCTGCTGGATCGGGCCCGGAAGTCGTCGCGCTTCGTCCTCCTCACGGGCGAGACCGACGCCAACCGGCTGCAGACGCTCGCGACCTACGAGAGCGGGTACAAGCAGGACGGCTTCGAGTCGGCGACCTACATCGAGGTGCCGGGGATGGGCCACGCGACGCCGGACGCCTGGTGGTTCGAGAAGGGCGTGGCCGCGCTGCTGGGCGAGGAGGGGCCAAAGGGGGAGGGCGGGCCGGAGAAGCGGAAGTGAGTGGTCGGGTCTGATCAGAGCCGGACACTGTGTGTCCGTTGATCGGGCGCGCAGCGGTACGCCGCCCGCGCGACTCGTCGGGAGCCATCAAAAACCCGAAGAGCGTCACGCCAACGGAAAAAATGCTTTCGACGCGCCTCCGAGGTTGATCGCACCATCCCCGCGAGTGCGGCAAATCGCGCGAGGCGGAGTACCGCCTATCGCTCCGTCCTCGGGGACACAGTCCCCGTCTCTGACCTGAATCAGTTCAGGCTTCGCCTGATGAAATCACCCGCGATCGCCGCGTGATTCGTATGATTCCCGCGGAACCCTCACCGACGCGATCCGCCATGACCCATCATCTCATCCACCACCTCACCCTCCCCTGGGGCCGCCTCGCCTACACCGACACCGGCGCGCCGTCCGGCGACGCAACAACCCCGCCCATCCTCCTCCTCCCCGGCTCGGGCTGCGACATCGACGACTGGCATCCCATGCTCGACGCGATGCCCCACACATTCCGGGGGCGCATCATCGCCCTCGACTTCCGCGCCCATGGCCAAAGCTCCGCCGCGACCGAACCCTTCACCTGCGACGACCTCGCCGACGACGTCCTCGCCCTCATCGACCATCTTCAACTCAAACGCCCCATCCTCGCCGGCCACAGCCTCGGCGGCATGGTCGCCATGCTCGTCGCCGATCGCTCGCCCAATGTCGCCGGCCTCGTCCTCCTCGAAGGCTGGACCTGCGGCAGCGCGGGCGAAGCCTTCGGCCCCGAACACGAACTCGGCCAACTCCCCGCGCCAGCCCGCGCCCTCATCCAACGCAAGCTCGACGCCACCCTCGCCCGCTGCCGCCCCGGCGTCTGGCAACGCCTCGGCGAATCCTGCACCGCCTTCGACGCCCGCCCCTTCCTCGCCCGCGCCGCCATCCCCGTCACCCACGTCTACGGCGACCACGCCTGCACCCCCGCGACGCTCGGCCGCCTGCAGATCCCGCCCAACCCGCGCATGGCCGTCGTCTGGGTCCCCGGCTCTGGCCACTACCTCCCGCACGAGAAACCCCGGGAATGCGCCGCTGCGATCGCGAAGGCGATCGCCGGCCATTGTTAGCCGGACGGGCCAGCGACGGAGGTTAGTCTGCCCGCAACGACCGAGATGCCTCGAAATCCGCCGCAATCCAATTCAAAGCCCCTTTGCTGGCGGAAAAACAGGCCATTTTTTCTTGTAGAACTTATCCAGGTTCACGCCGCACCAAGGGCAGAACAGCAATCGCGTGCGCGACGCCAGAATCAATCGCGTCTGCTTACCTGCAACGCTTTTCAAATCCATCCCCGACAGTGCGACCCTTTCGCCAGCGGGAACCGCTCTGAAATAGATCATCACCGTCGGCTGGCCGTTCAAGTACACGCATTCGATGGAGAATCCGGACATCCCGACATCAGCGGCCATTCCTGAAAATGCATCGCAGCAGTAATCCATCCAACAGCCTCCCCTAATGGCCGGCACCAGATCGGGGCACGACCGCATTGCCTTCTTGCAATATTCCCATTTCCCCTTCCATCCAAAGGCTTGCCCCTGCTCTCTCGCGCCCCTCACCTCCTCGCCCTCAACCTCCTCGCCGGGTTCCCCACCATCACGCAATTCCCCGGCACATCCTTCGTCACCACCGCGCCCATGCCGATGAGGCAGTCGGCCCCGATGCTCAGCTTCTCGCGCACCGTGCTCGCCTGCCCCAGGTACGTCCCCGCCCCGACGCGCACGCTCCCCGCGATCGTCACCCCGGCCGCGAGCGTGACGCCGCGCTCCAGCACGACGTCGTGGTTGACCACGCAGCCGGCCAGCATGAAGCAGTGGTCCGCCAGCCGGGCGTTGAGGCCGATGTAGCAATGCGGATAGACCACCACGCCGCGCCCCAGCGTCGCGGTGCGCGAGACGGCCGAGGAGGGATCGACCAGCGAGACGAGCCGATCCGCGGGGACGAGCTCCGTCGGCGTCCGCCCCGCCATCGAGGCGAAGCAGGCGTCGGGGAAATCCGCGATCGCACCGGGCCCGCCCAGCACGCGGTAGCCGTTGCCCTGCTGCCCCGCCCCCTCTGCGGTGATGAAGCCCAGCAGGTTCCACGTCGGCTTCGCGGCGTTGATGCGCTCGACGATCTCGACCATCTCCGCCGAGTGCGTGCCGTCGCCGACGATCGAGCCGAGCATGATCAGGTCGCGCATGATCGCGTTCTCCCGCCCCGTTGATTGGTTGAAGCGTGCATGGTGTCGATCGCCTCATTGTAGCCAGGGGTGGAGCGTCGTCCGCCTTCGTCCAGATGGCGGACGACGCGCAACCCGTGGAACAGATCGTCGACACCTCTTCTGCCCCGGCAGGGGCAGCGGAATCGAATCTCGCGGCGACGTGCGGCGCGCCACGACCGCCATGCATCTCCGCGCGACTCGGCTTTTCCGTTGCCCCTGCCGGGGCAAGAAACGTTTGGACCACGGGTTCCACGGGTTGCGCGACGCTCGCGGGGGCGCTCGCGTCGCTCCACCCGTGGCTACATTCCGCCGCCCCTCCGGGGCGAAGTCAAAAGCCCCCGCTGATCGGAGAGGCTTCAACGCGGCCCCGCCCCTCAAAACAACCCATCCATCATCCTCTTCTGCGTCGCGACGATCGCCTCCGCGCCGCCCTGGCCGATCAGCGCCGTCGCCGTCGCGCCGTAGGCCCAGCGGTTTTTCTTCTGCCCCAGGAACTCCTCCAACGGCCAATCCTGCACCTCGTCCAGGTCATGCGTCGGCGGCAGGTAGAGCAGATTGTCGTTCGAGTAAGGCAGCACGAGCGTCTTCGCGTCGGGCCGATGGTCGCGCAGCTCGATGCCCGATTCGCTGAACAACTCGCCGGGCACGACGGGGAAGACCAGCCGCCCCACGCGGTTGGCCCACAGTCGGCACTCCATCCTCTTCCCCACATCCTTCGCGATCTTGATCGCGAACGCGGCACAAACCCAGCGGTACCGGTCCTCATACGTCTGCGCGATCGTGTTCACGTGATCGCTGGACTTCCATTCCTCGTAGACGCTGTGGTCCAGCATCGCCCCGTATTTCCTGTGGGCCGCCTCGGCCTCGGCGACGGTCCACATGGGCGTTCGCGTCGGCAGCTCGATCATGCGGTGCGAGCTGCGCACCGCGCCGTCGCCGTCGACGCTTTCGCCCTGGCCGATGAGTGATTCAATCTCCTCCGCGAGCCGTTCGCCGAGGTAGGTCGCGCTCTCGAGGCAGGTCGGGCGCGAGGGCGGGTCCTGGTGCAGGTACCAATCGAGGGGGAAGACGTCGCCCGCCGCGCCCTGCAGGTAGTGGAACGGCGAGCCGTGCCGGGCCTCGAGCATCTCGCTGGCGACGCCGGGAAAGTCGGGGTCCCACGCGGCCCGGGTGTTCATGGCCGAGAGGGGGTGGGCCGCGAAATGCCACAGCGCGCCGGCCAATTTTCCATCGGCGCCTCGCGCCTCGACCACCGAGAGCGTGCGGTCGACCGGCCCGTCCTTCCGCCGGCGGTTGCGGTTCAGCCCCTGCGTCTGCTTCTGCGCGAGGGTGAGCGTGACGGGTTGCCGCGCCCGCCACGCCGCCGCGACCGCAGAGCCGATCCGCTCGACGAGCAGTTGGTCGTAGCCCATGTCGTACGTCGCGTCGCCGGGCGTGAGCAGCACCGGGGCCTGGTGCGAGTGCGAGGCGTTGATGACCAGCGCGATCGGCTGCGTGGGGACCACCGCGGCGAGCATCTGCTCGACCCGCCGGGTGATGTCGTAGCTGAGCAGGCAGAGGTCGGCGCTGACGATCGCCACCGCGTTGCCCGCGCCGAGATTGCCGGCGTCGCAGAAAACCGCCGCCTTCGCCCGCAGAGGCCGGATCACCCGCGTCGACGGCAGCGATTGCCCGCCCCACTGCGAGCGCTTGTAGCCCATCGGCGGCGTGATGTCGGCCGAGGCGAAGCCGGCGAGGATCGAGGTCATCATGCGCTCCAAGAATGAGGGAAGGCCCATGATAACGGCGGCGCCCAATGCTCTGGGTTAGCCGGACGCGCAAGCGACCGCGTTGGGCTCACAACGTTCGGGGCGATCTCAGGACGCCGGACGGTTCAAGCCGTCGCTTGCGCGTCCGGCTAACCCAGAGCAGCCAGTCGCTTCGACTTTGCCTCACATCGCCCAATCCTCTCAGGGCATTTCCTAGGTATCAGGCCGCCGACTCCCCCACCCCAGTTCGCGGCAGCCGCCCGGGCAGACTCGCCGCGGGGTCGGTCTAGCATGACCCAGTCGATTCAAGCGGGCGTGGACGCCACCGCCGAAACGCCCGGCTGAATCATGGAAGTCACGATCCACTGCATCTCGAAAGGAAACGCATGACGACTCGCAACACGCTCGCCCTCGCCCTCTCCATCGCCTCGCTCACCCTGCTCGGCTCGCTCGGCGGGTGCGAGCGGGAGATCTCGCGCACCAGCGAGACGAGGGTCAACAACAGCGGCGCGGTGAAGCAGAAGGAGACCGTGGTCCGCCAGGCCCCCGATGGGACCGTGACCAAGGAGAAGACCGAGCGGTCCACCAATCCGTGATCGAACTTTCGTTCCATTGTGCGGCGCCGTTTGACGACGACGCCCGCGCCCTGAGCCGAAGGTCGAGCTGTTTTCAACCACGTCGGGCATTGAGAGTCGCGCCCCACGAGTCCCCAACACCGCAAGGAGCCAGCCATGAGTCACGCCACGAAGCACCGTTCCGATCATGAGACCGATGGCGCCGCCGCGGCGCTCGCGGGCGTCACCGCCAGCATCGGCGCGGCCGTCCAATCCGCCCGTGAGGACCTCGGCGACGTCGCCGGGAAGGTCGGCGAGGTCGCCACGCAGGCGGCCGCCCGCGTCCGCGAGACGGTCGACGACGGCCTCGCCCGCACCACCGCCGCCAAGAAGAGCCTCGAGCAGACCATCGCCGCGCGCCCGCTGACGTCGATCGCGGTCGCCGCCGGGGTGGGCCTCGTCGTCGGGCTGATCTGGCGCCGGCGCTGAGGCCCAGAGCCCACAGCCCCGCCGACGAACCCCGATGAAAGACCTTGAAACCAGGAGAATCCCATGAACTTGAAGCTCATCGCCCCCTTGATGATCGTCGGCGCCGCCGTCCTCGGCGGATGCGACAACAACAACAACACGCCCCCGCCCCCGCCGCCCGCGGGCAGCTTCACGCCGCCTCCGCCGCCCGGCCCGGGCCCCCACGCCGACGTCGCCAAGCCGCCGCGCAAGCCGTCGACGTCCACCCCCTCCATGTCGAGCTCATCGTCGGACACGCCGATGACGCCCGTCCCCGCCCCCGACAACAGCGGCGTCAACACCCGTGACCGCGCCCCCGACGCCCCCACCGCCGGCATGGCGGGCCAGACCAAGCCCGACGTCCAGCTCGCCGCCGACATCCGCAAGCGCGTCATGGACACCGAGCTCTCCGTCACCGCGAAGAACTCCAAGATCGTCGTCCAGGACGGGAAGGTCGTCCTCCGCGGCCCCGTGAACACCCAGGCGGAGAAGGACTCCATCGGAGCCATCGCCGCCGACGTCGCCGGGGCCGGGAACGTGGAGAACCAGCTCGAAGTCAAACCCGCCGAAACCAGCGCCGACGCCGAACCCAAGCAGTGAACGCGCGGGGGCGTGTCGCTCCCGGCCTGTCCTCACCCCGAGTCACCGCACGTGACCCATCTTTCAGGAGAATGACCATGTCCAAGGCCGTATTCTGCATCGCCAAGACCGACGAACAGGCCCGCCTGATCGTCGACCAGCTCCGCATGGCGGGGTTCTCCCCCAACGACATCTCGGCCCTCTTCCCCGACAAGGGCACGACCAAGAACTTCGCCCACGAGAAGAACACCAAGGCGCCCGAAGGGGCGGCCGCGGGAGCCGGCGGCGGGGCCGCCCTGGGCGCGGGCCTGGGCTGGCTGGTGGGCATCGGCGCGCTGGCGATCCCGGGCGTCGGCCCGTTCATCGCGGCGGGCCCGATCATGGCCGCGCTCAGCGGCGCCGCGGTCGGCGGCGCGGTGGGCGGCCTCACCGGCGCGCTCATCGGCATGGGCATCCCCGAGTTCGAGGCCAAGCGCTACGAAGGCCGCGTCAAGAGCGGCAACATCCTCATCTCCGTCCACACCGAGGACTCCAACGAGGCCAACCGCGCCAAGAAGATCTTCGAGACCGCCGGCGCCGAGGACATCGCCAGCGCAGGCGAGGCCGGCGTCGCCAAGGAGGACAAGCCCGCCTCCAGCACCCGCACGACCCGCTGAGCCCGCGACCCTGACTTTCCCGCCTCACCCCGGCGCCGGCAATCGCGGACCGCTTCCTGGAGGGGAGCGAGCATGGACGTCGAATCCGCATCGCGTCCAGGCAACCGAGGAAACGCCGCGACGGAGGGGAGTCCGTCGCTCCGTGGGTGTTGCGGGTTTTTTGGCCGCGGCCATGGTGATAGCCATGGCCGCGGCATTTCCCTGAACGACCTCATCCGCGCATCGATTGCCGCCGGATCGTGACTCACGGCGGCAGTCAAAGGGACAGACCCGTCTCCAATAAGAGACGGGTCTGTTCATTTTTGAATGCGCGTTGTGACGTGCCCCATCGCAGCCGAAGGCATTGAGTTCCGGCACGCCCCTCTCTGGTGCCACATGTCATCGTACTCGTGACATGTGTCTTGGAATGACGCGCGATCCGCGTCCGCCAAAAGACGTCCGAAACCCCTGAATCACTGACATTTCGAGATGGCGTGGCCAGGTCAACGCGAGTCCGTGGGCCATCCGTCCACCGGCACATGTCACGAGTACGATGACATGTGGCACCAGGCTTCCACTCGCCCGCGGCAGGAAATCACACCACCCCCGCCGACGTCGCGCCCGCAATCCGCCACACGCCGCGCTCCCCCTTCGCCGTGCCGTCGCACGCTTCATACACCATCCGAAACCGCGGCGATCCCGCATCCCCCCCGGGCAGGCGGAACAAACTCACCTCCGACGACTTCACCGCGTCCCACGCCCCCGCCGGCCCGGGCGAGACCACCGGCCTCTCGGCCTTGCGCCACGACAAGCCATCCTCCGAATCGGCACGCAGGATGTAGGCCCGGTTCGCCGCGGCGTAGCCGGCGTAGTACATCGCATAGGCGCCTGAAGGCAGCCGCACGATGTCGCACGCGAAGGCCGCGACGCGGTCGAACGGCCCGTCCTGCGCGATGCGCACCCCCGGCTCTTGCCGAAACACCAACCCGTCGTCCGACACGGCACTGACGATGCCCACGCCGCGCTGGCAGCAATAAAGCCTGCTCCGCCGCTCGTCGAGGAAGACGATCCGCGCCGCCATGAAGTTCTCGCCCTCGACCTGCAGCCTCGTCCCCGGCTCGACGCTCCAAGTCAGCCCCTCGTCGTCCGACACGGCACTGCGGATCGAGTTCTGCTGCGACTGCGTGCCGGGGCAAGCCTCGTAGTACATCCGCAACCGGCTGCTGTCACCGGCGACCGGCACCACCTCCGACGACGCGACGCGCCAATCGCCGGCCCCGCCCTGCTGGGGCGACAGCCGCACGCCCGGCTCAGGCGTCCACGTCTCCCCGTCGATCGACGCCGCACTGAGGATGCGCGCGGTGGAGTTCTCGTAGTCGTTCGCCCCATCGGGGAAGTCAGGCCGGGGCAGGATCTGCGTGTAGAACAACCGATACCCGCCCTGCCGCAGCCGCACCACCCGCGGGCTCACCACGCCGCTGACGCCGGTGCGCACGGCCTTCGCCGGCCACCGCGCCTCGGGCCGCGGGTCCGCAACCGCCTCATCCGGCGGCGGCTCGATCGCCGGGCGCGCGTCCTTCACCCACGACATCCCCGGATCAACGGGCACGTCATGCACCAACGGCGAGGCGACGGGGGATTTGGTGAGGTCGATCATGGGATGGCTTTGGAGACAAAGTCTGGGTGCCACATGCCATCGTACTCGTGGCATGTGCCGATCAACCAATGGCCTCTGGCCTCGCGACAACCCATCTCATTTACGCCTCGGGTCCGATGAACCTCACTGCCCCGCCCCCCGCTTGCCCTGCAACCGCTCAATGGTCGGAAGAAACCCTTCCTCCGCCTTGGTGGTGAAGTTGCAAAGATAGTCCTCGTCGCGGTCAAGCTTGGATGGAATGTAGACGTCCGTCCCGTCAAAACAGAATTTCTCGCCTTCAAAGACCAGCACCGCAGCCACCCGCCACAAATGATCCTGCGTCGCGGTCTGGGGCGATCTGGTGAACGGCTGAAGCGTCCTCGTGTCGCGGAGGATCGGAACATACTTGACCATCCCACTGGTCATGCCCGCGCTGTCGGGCTGGCCTCGCGCCGATCCCGCGGCATACCCAATGCCCATCGCCACAACCACGGCCGCGCCCCAAGCCAGATGGGCCAGCCGCCGAGAACCCGGAATCGCCGCGTGTTCGTTGTCGTTCATGCGTGTTGCCTGCCCCTCTTGTTAGCCGGACGCGCAAGCGACGGCTTGAACCGTCCCGCGTCCTGCAACCGCCCATTCCGCCGTGCGCCCAACGCCGTCGCTTGCGCGTCCGGCTAACACTGACCGCTCCTCAACGCGACGCCTTTCGATCGGCCGAGCGCCGCCCCTTCCCCTCACTCATCATCCAACCCCTTCCCCCCAAGAATCCGCGGCGAACACTTTTCCACCCGCGACGCCCGCGTCTTCGATTGCTTCGCCGACGAGATGTGGAGGATGTACGCCCTCCTCCGCCCCGGCGTCAGCCCCTCAAACGCCGCCTTCAACTTGGGCGCCTCGTCGAACTTCGCCTGCAACTCCTCGGGCACCGCGAACTCATCGATCTTCTTGAACTCCACCTTCAGCCCGGCCTTCTCCACCTCGATCGCCTCGCGGATGTAGGCCTTCAACACGGGCTCCATCGCCGTGATCTCCCCGACGCTCGTGAACCGGATCACCCGGGCCGACTGCGTGTTCTCCCCCGGCTTGGCCAGCACGCCCTTGGCATCCTTCAGCAGCGCCCCCTTCACGAACGTCATCCCGCAGTATTCCTTGAACCCGTGGATGATCACCACGTTGTTCCCCTCGAACGTGTAGCAGAGGACCCGCCACTTCACCTCCTCCGTCAACGGGCTGTCGAGGATGATCCTCCTCAACTCGCCCAGTTCCTTCTGCCACTGCTTGTTTTTCCGGAGGTAGCCGTCGACTTGGGGAGTCATCTTGTTCATGGGTTGATGCCTTGAAATCATGGGAGCGTGAACGGCTCAGTCCACAGGACGATTCATCGCCCTTCACTCCGGGCCGGCCGAACCTCGATCTGATATCTCGCCACCAAGTACGGCCCGACTTGCCGCTCGCTGTGGAACTGGAACCCCTGCCGCTCGTAGACGCGGCGGAGGCCGGTGCGGTCCGCGGCCGTGTCGAGTCGGAGCCAGCGGCGATCAAGCTCGTGTGTCCGGCCGCGGGCCCAATCCAGGATCGCCGCCGAGACGGCCCCGCCGGCGTGGTCGCGCCGGACCGCCAGCCGATGGATGAAGGCGGCCTCGCCCGCCGGCACGTCGGGCCAGAACAACGGGTCCTCCAACTGGAACCGGACGCAACCTGCCGGCGTCGCGCCGACCCACGCGAGCCAGTACATCCCCGCGAGCACGTCCGCAGCCAACCGCTCGGGTTCAAGCTCCCCAGCCTTCCACAACGGCATTCCCCGGCTCTCCAGCCACGCGGCCGCCTCCCGAAGGATCGACGACACGGCTTCGACCTCCGATCGTCCAGCCAACCGCACGTCGATGGGATTCGCTGCATTCATGTGGCGGACTCGTGGAGGGGTCAGGCCAAGAAAGACACGAAGAGTTCCCTTGATTGTGTCACGGCCGACGAACGGACTGCTGCCCCATTATCGACGGATGATGGCAGGATGCGAACGCATTGTTGGCCGGACGCGCCAGCGACGGAGGTCCGCGTTTTCACCCGCCCTCCCCCGCCTCTGCCTCAAGCGCCTTTGCGGTCATCGGCTGCGACTTCAAGGAAAAGGAGTGGCACCAAGCGTCACTTGAATATGTTGCCGCGGGGAGGATGTTTCTGATAGCCGCTCGAACTTGAGGAGACTGATTCCCGGCAATGCGGGCAAACTCCCGATCACCAACCGCCTGCAACACTTTCGCAAGTGAGACCGAATGGCCAATGGCTCCGGCGGCATCCGTTGAGGTGGAAAACCGCATCAGTCGAACAATCGATTCCTCGTCGCCAGTCATGCATGCCAACACCAAAGTTCTGTAGTCGATTCCCATTCTTGACGCAGTCCATTCCGTTTCCTCGCAAGCCTCGTATTTGGGCAATCCGCCTGGACCGGCGAGCGCAGGTTGGCCACGATCGACGTTGCCCAACCAACTCCATGCCGCCACAACACCAGCGAAGATTGACGTTGCGACAACCACCATGAGCACGCGGCGTCGATTCATTGGGACAACCCCGATGAAACAGGTGAACAACGAAACAACTGGAGACAGGTCCTCCACCGCCCCCGCGGCCGAGCGGCCCAGCCGATCAGCCCTCCGCCCCCACCATCCTCCGCATCGCCGGCGACATCCCCTTCAAATGCTCCGGGCTGAACTCCTTCGCCAGCGCCTCCTGCGTCGCGGGGAAGGCCGCCCGGCTCACGTAGTTGTAGAGCGCCACGATCCGCGGCTGCTCCAGCCGGTTGTCCGACGCGCTGTGCACGCTGTGCCCGTAGTAGAAGAAGCCGTCGCCCGCCTTGCAGGTGATCTCCACGGGGTTCCACGCCATCCCCTCGATGCCGTCCTGCCGCGTGTACTGGTTCTCCTTCCGGCGGCGCTCCACCCAGGCCGGGTCGGCCGCGACGCGCTGGTGCACGTGCCGGTGGCTGCCCGGCACCACCGTCATCGCCCCGCCCGTCGGCGCGACATCGGCGAAGGCCACCCAGAGGCTCGCCCGCTGGTGGGCGATCTTCTCGAAAGGCTCCGTCGGCAGGCCGTCGAGGTGGCCGATCCAGTTGTCGTCCTGCGCGTTGCCTCCGACCTTCCCGCGGAAGGTCACCACGACGATGGGCGTGCCGCCGAGCCGGAACGGGCCGTCGATCATCGGCGCCACCGCCTCGAGCACCCGAGGCCGCAGCGCGATCTCGTCCAGCTCGGGGATGAAGACCCCCGGCGTGCGCGTCTGCCGGCGCGAGCCCCAGATGTAGGTGACCGACTCCGGCGTCGAAGGCGTGACGAGCCGCTCGATGGCCGCGCGCCCGGCGGCGACCGTCGCCGCGTCGAGCAGGCCGGCGACGACGCAATACCCGTCGCGGTCAAACGCCTCGCGAGGCGATGATTCGTGGGCTTTCATCGCATGTCATGCTACCGGCTCGGGCGAAAAATGGTTCATCCGGATGAGGTCTCCCGTTGGCCGGATGTGCCAGGGACGGATGCCCCGCTCTTCCCCATCAGGCGCAAGCCTGATCCAATCCGGGGGCAGAGCCGGACACTGTGTGTCCGGAGTTCGGGCGAGGCGGTATTCCGCCCGCACGAGATCTTCTCTTGTAGGGTGGCGCTGAGCGGTACTCCGCGAAGCCCACCGGTTGGGCGGCCGGTGTGCGGGCGCGGCCCAGCTCGTCCTGTGCCGCGCTGGTGGGCTTCGCGAGTACGCTCAGCGCCACCCTACGGGAAGGGCCTTGCGGACCGTCGCCGCGAGGTCGGCACGTCGCGCGCGGCGGAGTACCGCCTTGCGCCCGATCTCCGGGGACACAGAGACTGTGAAGTTATCCGAGAATTGGCCTGAAAAGCCGCGTTTCTAAAGCGCCAGAGGGGGTCCAAACCAATAAATTCACAGGCTCACAGTGTCCGTCTGGCTCTGTTGCGATGCTCGGCCGCCGTGACGATGGGGGCAATCTTGGTTTTGGCATTGAGCCCCGAAGGGGCGCAAGGTGATAGCCCGGGGCATCGCCCCGGGTTGGCTCGTCACATTGATTTCAAGCCCTGTAAGGGCGCAACCTGGCCGCGGGGTGAAACCGGTTTCGCCCTTACAGGGCTCATGACTCAGGGGGCATCTTTTTCCCGGGGCGTTGCCCCGGGCTATCACCTTGCGCCCCGTTGGGGCTGAAGACCACGCCAGCAAGTCTTCCGGGTTTGCCGGCGGCTTTCAGCATCGCAACAGAGCAACCCCTGCTCTCATCAGAAATCCGCCGGGCGAGAGAAGCCCAACCTCCGTCGCTGGCGCGTCCGGCCAACAAGACCACGCCGATTCCCGACACCGCATTTTCCCCAGTAGACTTTCCCCTTCCAGACCGCCCCCGGAATCCGCCCATGCCCTCCTCCCCGCGCGAATCCATCGAACGTGACGGCTACTACATCGCCCAAGTCCTCGAAGGCGACGAACTCGCCGGCGCCCAGCGCGCCGCCGAGGTGATCTACGCCCAAGTCCACGGCACCGGCGCCGCCGGCGGGAACGGCCGCCACGGCCAAGGCTTCCTCCAAGCCGACAGCCCGCTTCGGCCGTTCTTCTACCTGCTCCACGACCCGCGCATCACCGGCGTCGCCGAGCAGGCCCTGGGCGGCAAGGTCGTCTGGGAAGGCGCGTCGCTGCTCTGCTCGGCCCCGCGCTACACCCAGGGCTGGCACCGCGACGTCCTCCAGATCCCCGAGGACAAAATCGACGACCGCTGGTTCAGCCCCGACGTCTTCTTCAACAACATCCAGCTCAACCTCCCCTTCTTCGACGACGCCTGCCTCTGGATCGTCCCCGGCAGCCACCGCCGCCCGCTCACGCCCGCCGAGGCCAAGGCCTTCGCCGGCAGCAGGCACATCACCGCCGACGGCGTGGAGATGCCCGGCGGAATTCCCGTCGAACTCAAGGCGGGGCAGTGCGTCTTCTACAACAACAACCTGATCCACCGCGGCCACAACGGGCGCGGGCAGAAGCGCGTGACGTACCACTCGGGCTACGCGCGGACCGACGTGCAGCCGAGCTGGCATTTCTACGGCGCCCGCAGGGACCCGAAGCAGGAGGAGTTCCTCCGCTCGCTGGGGCCGGAGATGAGGAGCATCCACGAGGAGTACCACGCGGCGCTGGCGCGGTTCCCGGATTTCGAGAAGTCGTGGCGCGTGGCGGAGTGAAGGCGGCTGTCTCGATGGCGGCGCCGCCCTCGCGGCTCCGAGGTTTGGAGTTCCGCCTTTACGCGGTCTTCGGAAAACGAAAACATCTCGATCGCGCGGCTCTGGGGTTCGGAGTTCCGCGTTCACGCGGTCTTCTTTCAAAGACAAATGCCCGCCTAAAGGCGGAACTCCGAACCCCAAACCCGCTCATGCGGCGCGCTCCGAGTCGCGAAAATTTTCCTCACGAATTCGAAAAAATATTTGCCACCCATTTCCCAAACGGGATTGATCACTCACCCCTCCGGAAACGCTCAAAACGAGGCCCGCGCGCGTCGGCGGCACTGGAGCGGGCAGGCCGCGGCACAGGAGCGGGACATTTTGACGCTCCGTTTCGCGCAACGAACGTCATCGAACGCCATCGTCCGCGCCCGGCCGGAATGGCCCTGAACTGTCAAAACGGCATCGTCGGACGCAACAAATGAAGCCGTCATCGCTTACAGATTTTCGCCCCAAAACCGCTTCCGAGCCCGCACGCCCAGGTCGCGCGCACAGCGGCGCATCAGCCCTCGAATCGATCGCAAAGCCGCATCGGACCGGTGCCGACGCGTCACCCCACCGGAACCGCAGCGAAGCACGGGCGGCATAATTTAGAGCATTTTTGAGGGCCGATTTCCCGCGCCGGACATAGGCACCAGCGTCCGGAATAATCCGGACATCGCCAAAAACCCGGAATTCAAAACAAGGACTTGCGCGCCTTTGTCCGGATTCCGCCGGACACTTGTGCGGGTCTTACGGGGAGCGCGCTTTTTTGGAGCGCGGGTGGCCGAGCGTCGGCCGCTCGGAGCCCGTTCCGGCGCGCCTCACGCTTGCCGATTAATCTACTTTAGGTTGCACTATTATGGATTACACGCCACGCCGTGCGTCGATGGCCTCGCGCCGTTCGATGCGTCGTTCAGTGCGTCGTTGCCTCGTCCCGCCCGCCCGATCGGGCCGCGCATCCGCGCCGCGGCCGTCCGCGTTGCCAGGAGTCCGTGACGTGCAAGAGCGATCCCGTCCCCAGGCCGTGCCGCTTCGCGTCGCCCTGCATCGCGCGCGATTCGGCTCGCCGATGCTCGCGCGACTCGTCGCCCTCCTCCTCGCCTTCCTCCTCCTCTCCCCCGCCTTCGCCGGCGACTGGCCCGCCGCGCACCACGACCTCCATCGCAGCAACATCACCGACGAGCAGCCGACGTTCCCGATGAACATCGCCTGGCGCGCCGACGCTGCCCAGCCGCCCGCGCCGGCGTGGCCCGAGTCGCCGCGGCTGCAGGGGCGCATGGACTTCGACTACGCCCCCGTGCCGATCATCGCCAACGGGCTGGTCTATCTCGCCTCGACCTCCGACGACACGCTCATCGCCTACGACGCCGCGACGGGGCAGCCGCGCTGGCACTTCATCGCGGGCGGGCCGATCCGCTTCGCGCCGCAGGTCGACGTGGGCAGGCTCTTCTTCGCCTCCGACGACGGCCGCGTCTATTGCCTCGACCCCGCAACGGGCAAGCTGAATTGGTCCTTTTTCACGGGCCCCGTCGACGAGCGCCTCATCGGCAACGGGCGCATGATCTCGCGCTGGCCTGTGCGCACGGGCGTGCTCGCCGTCGACGGCTGCGTCTACGCCTTCGGCGGGATCTGGCCCGCGGAGGGGATCTACGGCTGGTCGCTCAACGCCGCCACGGGCAAGCCCATCTGGTGCTTCGACGAAGGCAATTGGGTCGGCGGCGGCCCGGGCTCGGGCAAGTGGCGCCCCGACGACGGCCACTCGGGCGAGTTCTCGATGACGGGGATCACGCCCCAAGGCGCGATGCTGCAGGACGGCGACTGCGTGATCGTGCCGATGGCCAACAGCATGCCCGCGACGTTCAACCGCAAGACCGGCGCGATGGGGGGCTGGATCGGCAACTCGTCGGGGACGGATTCAATCGTCGCCGAGGCCGACATGACGTACCGCGTCGCCGAGGGCAAGGGGCCGCGGACGATCTTCGGGGCGAGGATTCCCTCGCGCGGGCAGGCGAACCGCGTCAACATCTTCCCGGCCGAGCAGGTGCCGCAGTTCAGTGCGCTCGCCGGCAGCGGGCCGAACCATACGGCGGGGCGCGGCAAGGTCAGCTTCGTGGTGCAGGACGAGAAGCTCACCGCCCGCGCGGCCTACAGCATGGTCATCGCCGGCAAGACCATGCTGCTGGGGCAGGAGGGGTACGTCGCCGCCTACCCGCGCCCGGCGGATGGCGCGAAGCCCAACGAGAACGGCAAGGAGATCTGGCGCGCGAGCGTCGACGGGCAGGCCCGGGAGATGGCCTTCGCGAACGGACGGCTGTATGTGACGACCGACCGCGGGACGCTCTACTGCTTCGGGCCCGGCGCGCCGGAATGGCCAATGCTCGCCGAGCCGGGCCCGAGCCTGCTGATGTGGCCGGAGCCGAGCGCCGCCGTGGCCAAGGCCCGCGTGCAGGCCCGCGGCGCGGGCGTCGACCGCGGCTACACGCTGGTCATTGGTGATCCCGATGGCACGGCCGCGGTCGCCCTCGCGGGCTACACCGAAGGGGAGATGCGCGTGGTCGTCGCCACCGACGACGCCGCGGCTGCGCAGGCCCTGCGCGACAAGCTGCTCGGCGAAAAGCTCAACGGGCGCGTCGTCAACGTCCACATTGTCGATCGGCTCGACCATCTGCCCTTCGCCGGCTTCTTCGCCAACGCGGTGGTCGTCGCGGGCCAGCCCGCTTCGATCAAGGGCCCCGAGGCGCAGCGGCGCTTCGCCCGCGAGCTGTACCGCGTGCTTCGGCCCTGCGGCGGCGTGCTGCTCGCGCCGGGGTTGCCGCCCGCGGAGGCGCTGGCGCTGATGAACGCCGCGGGGGCGGAGAAGGGCGAGGTGAGGCCCGCGGCCGGCGACGCCATGGCCTCCATCGTCCGCGGCCCGCTCCCCGGGGCTCGCGACTGGAACAGCGGCGACGTGCCCGACCAGCGCGTGAAGTGGCCGCTGCGGCCGATCTGGTTCGGCGGGCCGCCGACGATCCTGACCATGTTCACCGGCATCGGGCAGGTCTCGCCGCTCTGCGCCAACGGCCGCTATTTCCTGCTCGGCGACGACACGCTCACCGCCATCGACGCCTACAACGGCGCGGTCCTCTGGTCGCGCACCGCGCCGACCATCCACCCGCACCTGCGCACCGTCGACGGCGTGCAATACCCCATCGCCGGCAGCCCCAAGAACGAGTACCCGCAGGTGATGGGCATCCTCCGCCGCGTGCTCGGCGCCGACGCCGACCACGTCTACCTCACGCTGGGCAAGTCGCACTTCCGCGGCGAGGCCGAGGGCTGCGTCAAGCTCAGCGCCCGCACGGGCGAGCAGGAGGCGATGTACGCGCCGCAGATCGCGGGGGCGGTCGGCGTCGTCGCGCGCGACAAGCCGAGCGAGTTCGACGTCGCCATCGACGAGAAGCACCACGGCAAGGTCTCGCTGCTGGCCACGCACGACGGCATCCGCGTGACGCTCACCGCGGCCGACCCGGTGCTCACGCCGCTCGACGCGTGGGACCTCTTCTTCGACTTCCGCCCGCCGGCTTCGCGCTACGGGCTGCACGACAAGGGCGTCCACCGCGTGGTGCTCTTCCCCGCCCGCGACGCAAGCAAGCCGACGCGCTGGGCGAAGCTCGAGGCCCCGGGCCTGCGCGGGAACCCGGGCGTCCCCGCGGGCGAGCCGGACCACGCCGCGCCGCTCGACAAGGCCTCGAACGAGACGCACGCGGAATACTTCCTGCCCTGGGGGGAGATCGACAAGATCACCAACGAAATCCCCGGCGCGGACGACGCCGAGCGCCCGCTGCATCCCGCGTCGTTCGGCTTCGCGGCGGTGCTCAACTCGCACGACGGCGGCGCGGGCGAGCCCATCGCCCAGGGCCGGCTCTTCTGCGACGCCGCCGCCCCGGGCATCAACAACGGCTGGGCGAACATGGCGCTCGTCGGCGGCCCCGCGACGAAGCCGGCGGCGAAGCAGGCCTCGACGCCGTCTGTCGTCCTCGGCCCACTCTCGGCCATGCCCACCGGTTGGGCCCCGGCCGGCGCGGGCAACCCGCCCTCGATCGACGACGACGTCCGCCTCTCGCCGCGCATCCACCCGCTCAGCGGCGAAGCCGTGCCACGCATCTACCGCTCCGGCGCCGGGGGCTGCGGCCGCCCCTCCTTCTCGGGCACCAGCCTCTTCGGCCGGACCGGCAAGCTCTCCATCGGCATCTACGACTTCGACGACGACTCGGGCATGCGCTTCTTCGGCGGGATCGCCTCCAACTGCGGCCCGGGCATCAAGGCGATCAGCATCAACGCCGCCCTGGGCCTGCTCATCGCCTCCGAGTCGCGCAGCCACTGCGACTGCGTCGTCCCCATCCGCACCACCGTCGCCTTCGCCCCCGCCGAGCGCCGGCTCAACGAGGACTGGGCGATCTTCTTCGACCGCAACGCCGACACGCGCGTCCGCCAGGCGGCGATCAACCTGGGCGCCTTGGGCGACCACCGCGACGAGGCGGGCGTCCTCTGGCTGAACTTCCCCCGCACCGGCAGCGCCGACGGGTTCCTCCCGCTCGAGGCCGCGTCGCGCAAGGTGGTGGCGAGCGGGCCGCCGGTCACGGCGTCGCTGCAGATCCCGCTGGCGATCGAGGCATGGGTGCCGGGGCGCAACGTGCAGCGCATCAACGTCGACCACGTGCCGATCGCCGGCACCGACCGCCCGTGGATCTACGGCTCTCATTACCGCGGGATCAAGAAGGCGACTCTGGCGCTGAACCTGCTGCGTCCGCTGGCGTCGAAGGCGGTCACCTCCGCCGCGGAGGCCGACGCCGTGCCGACGCCGGCGACTATGCCGGGCGCGTCGCAGCCCGCCGCGGACCCTTCGCGGATCACGCTGGACTTCACCAAGACCGACGTCTATCTGCGGCACACCCCCCAGGCGCTGCGCGTCCTCGCCCGCCGGCCGACGGTGGTCGACCGCAAGGGCAAGGTCATTCCCTGGGTCGCCAAGACCAACGGCAAGGACGCGCCGGTCTGGGACGACGATTCGCTCGAGGTCTTCCTCAGCGACGCCGCGGGCCAGAAGGTCGTCCACCTGGGCTTGTCGGCTTCGGGAGCGACGTTCGACGCCCGGGCCGAGGGCGCGGGCGACAAGGCGAAGGACGAGGACGCGAAGTGGGCCGGGGCGTGGACGGGCGTGGCGTCGGCGAAGGAGGGCGAGCTGGCGCTGGCGATGGAGATCCCGTGGAAGACGCTGGCCGACGCGGGGCTCGAGCGCGCGACGCTGGGGATCAACGTGCAGATGAACCAGGCCGACGTCTCGATGATCGTGCCCGACTACCCCGGGGCCGATGGTCGCGGCGACGACGCGAAGCCGGGCCCGATGGCGGAGCCGATGGCGTCGCTGGGCCCGCACGGGCGGACGCACTGCGTGAACTTCGCCCCGCTGGGGCTGGGCACGCCGCCGACGGTCGCGCCGCGGACCTACACCGTCCGGCTGCACTTCGCCGAGTTGTCCGACATCCAGCCGGGCGTGCGCGTGTTCGACGTGCGGATCCAGGGGCGCGAGGCGCTGAAGGACCTCGACGTCGCGCGCGAGGCGGGCGGCGTCCGCCGGGCCCTGGTGAAGGAGTTCAAGGGCATCTCGGCGGGCGAGTCGATGGTCATCGAGTTTGCCCCGCACGAGAAGGGGAAGTTCAACCCCGACACGACGCCGATCTTGAGCGGCCTGGAGGTCTACGAGGAAGGTTTCCCGATCGCCCGGCGGTGAGCACCGCCCCGCGCCGCTTTCATTTGATTCCGCTTTCCCCTTTTTGATGGAGCGCCTGATGGCCCCGCCGAAGTCCACGGTTCCCGACCGCGCCTCGAACATCTCCGACCGCGCCTTCTGGTCGGCCCTGCGCCTCCCGCCCAAGGGCCCGCGCTCGGAGCTCCTGCTTGAGGCGATCGCGCTGGGCAAGCGCGGGAAGCGCGACGACGCCTACCGCCTGCTCGCCGCCCACCACCGCCTCGCCCTCAAGACCGAGTGGGAGCACGTCCGCGCGAGCGCGAAAAAGCAGCCCGCGCCCAAGGCCGAGACGCTCAATGACACGCTTCGCCACAAGTTCAACGCGTGGCACCTGCAGTGGGTCGAGTTCGGCCCGAAGATCGACTGGTTCCCCAGCTCGCTCACGCACGACTGCCGCCACGGCTTCCACTACATGGGCTGGCTGCGCCCCGCGGTGACCGCCTTCATCCAGACGGGCGAGCAGCGCTACGCCGACTTCCTGGTCGACCTGCTCACGCAGTATTACGACGCCCGCGACGACGCTCGCTGGCGCGACGACATCCGCCCGCTGGTCTTCAGCGGCCTGGGCATCGCCGGCCGTCTGCCCACCTTCGTCGCGGCCTACCTCGCGCTGCTCGACCACGGCGACCTCCCGGCGCACACCGTCGAGGCCTTCACCAAGACCTTCCTGGGCTTCGGACGATACCTCGACGCGCTGCTGCAGACCTTCGTCCCCGCCAACAACGGCTTCTGCGTCGCCACCGCCGCGCTGCTGCACCTCGCTCGGGCCTTCCCCGAATTCGACGAGAGCCCCAAGTGGGACGCCAAGGCGGTGAAGTTCATCGTGCAGCAGGCGGAGGAGGGCTTCTACGAGGACGGCGGGAACCGCGAGCGCGTCTGGGGCTACGGCCTCATGCACGTCCACGCCCTGACCAACGCCTACGACCTCGCCTCGCGCTACGGCGGGCTCGGCAGGCACGACGCGAAGATCCTCAAGGCCGTCCGCCTCGCCTGTCAGTGGTACGCCAAGTCCTCCGGCCCCGGGCCCAGGGGCATGTTCCCCACCTACGGCGACGCGGGCACCGACAACCGCCTCTCGTGGGTCGGCGACGTCCAGCGCTTCTTCCCCAACGACCCGCCCTCCGAGACGCACCTCTGGGGGGCCGACCGCACGAAGTCCTATCTCCTCGAGCCCTCGGGCTTCGCCATCCTGCGCAACGGCAACCAACCCGACGACACGCACATCAACATCAGCACCGGGGAGTTCGCCGGCTGGCACTCGCACTGGGACTTGCTCAGCATGAACTTCTGGTCCAAGGGCGTGCGCCTCCTTGAGGAACTCTGCCGCTTCGGCCCGTACGCCAACCCGCTCGACACGCTCTTGCGCGCCCCCGAGAGCCACAACCTCTGCCTCATCGACGGGCAGGTCTACGACAGCCGGATGGTGCGCGGGCAGGACGTTTTCCTCCACTCCGACGAGCGCATCGACTACTTCTCGGCCTACCACCGGGCCTACCGCTACTACGTCTACGGGCGCGAGGGGCAGAACGTCTCGCCCAACGTCGAGGCGCTGGTCCGCAGGACGGTCGTGCTGGTGAAGGACGCGGGCTACGCCGTGGTGCTCGACTCGGTGACGGACATCAACCACCCCGGCTTCAACCGCGCGATCACGCAGCACTGGCACTCGCCCTACCCGTTCCAGAAGCTCGGGCGCGACCGCGCGCGGACCAAGGGCAAGAGCGCCTGCCTGATGGTCTGGGCCCAGCCCGACAGCCTGCACCGGATCGAGCCGGGCGTGGATTTCGCGGGGGCGGAGGTCGCCCACCTGGGCACGGCCGAGGACCGCTACAGCCTCCGGGCCCGGCGGTGGATGCCCGTCGAATACCAAGGCATCGTCGGCTTCACGACGGTGATCTATCCGTTCGTCGGGGCGACGCCGAAGGTCGACGTGCGCGTGCTGCCGACCAAGGGCGGCTCGCAGTGGAAGACCGAGGCGATCGAGATCACCTCGCCTGCGGGCGTCGATCGGATCACGCTCAACCCCGAGCGCCTCGCGGGCCTGAGCGTCGAAGGGAAGCGGTTCACGGCGCGGGCCCGCGTGACGCTCGGCGGCTCGCGCGGGGAGACGATCGTGCGCTGAGCGTGCCGTGCTTGAATCCGGACTACACAAAGCCCAGGCACCGCCGTGCCTGGGCTTTTTTGCGCGCGGAAACGCCTATGATTGCCTCCATGAACCGCGAAACGCGCGCCAACCTGATCTTCATCTCCCTGCTGCTGGCGGTCATGATTCCGCCCGCATACATCACCATCAAGAAGAAGCTCGACCCCGACGCGCGCCGAATGGGGGCACCCGACGTCGTCCCGCACCAGGCGGCCTACATCGACTACAACATGCAGCGGCCCGGGATCGAGCGCATCGCGCCGCCCAAGACCTGCGCGTGGGTCGCCGAACTGGCCGACAAGCGCTGGCGCGGCGCATCGGGCGACTCGATCCACCCCGAGCAGCGGCGCGAAGGCCTCCCCTCCGAGAAGCACACGTTCGAGGTCGCCGCCGTGGAGGCCACGGGCGAGGGGGTCAAGCGCATCGGGCTGATCGCGTGGGACCCGGAGATGAGCATCAACCCGACCTACTGCAAGTTCATGGTCGGCGAAAACCCGATGAAGGTCACGAGCTTCGACCAGATCGGCATCCCGCCCGACGTCCGGCACGAGCTGCAGAAGTTCGGGTTCGTGAACCCGCCCAAGCTGGTGGGATGGTACGAGCTTGGCCCCGAGGCAGCGGGCGTGGCGGCGGTCCGAGGCGACTCGCTGCGCGTCGTCTTCATCACGCCGCGGGGGCCGCGCAACGACCGCTGGCTCGCCGGCAACCACTTCGCCCCGCCGGAGAGCCCCTCTATAAAGGAAGGTGCCCCGGCCAGCGCGGATCCGGCCACTTCGCCGACTCCGGTCTCCACTTCTTCGGCCCCCGCCACCGCGCCGACGAGCCCGGAAATCCGCGAGTGAATCTCGTTCGCAGCCGTTGGTCCAATTGAAAACGGTGCAAAACTCGTCGGTTGAGATCGCGAGTTGGCAAAAAAGAGCGGGCTGCCCTATATTGCGTTCGCGTTTTCCCGAACCGTTTCCGCGCGTGGGGTCGAACCTTGTCGGCTTGGCCGAGGGATCGAAAGCGGCGTGTGATCTGTGGCGGGCGGGACGAGACGTTGCGGTTTGTCAGCCGGTCGAGCCACGTCCAATGGCTCGGCTGGGCATGAGAGTGCTGGCGTTGATGGACGGCTCTGCAACAGGCCGGGTTCACTCGCACACGGGCGCGGAAATCGCTATCATCCGCGACTTTTGTGGACCATTGACGAAGCATTCCCCGCGTCCGCGCGCGTCCCAAGTTGACCCGCGGCCGGTCGGATTCAGGCCAGGCGATCAGGAGCGTTGCCATCGATAAAGGCGCACCTCATTTCGTTTTCCCGCGGTGGGCGAACTATCTCGTGCCCCTGCTTCTGCTCGCGCTCGCGGGCGGCGCGGTCTACATCCCCACGGTGATGTACTTCGGCATGTCGCCCACGAACACCGACGTGGGCTACGCGCCCAAGCAGCCCGTGCCCTACAGCCACGCGCTGCACGCCGGCCAACTCGGCCTCGACTGCCGCTACTGCCACACGACCGTCGAGAAGGCGGCGTTCGCCGCGGTCCCGCCCACGCAGACCTGCATGAACTGCCACACGAACATCAAGACCGAGAGCCCGCTGCTGGCGCCGATCCGCGACAGCCAGCAGACGGGCAAGTCGGTCCCGTGGAAGAAGATCCACGACCTGCCCGACTACGCCTATTTCAACCACTCGATCCACGTCAACAAGGGCGTGGGTTGCGTGACCTGCCACGGGCGGGTCGACAAGATGGAAGTGGTCCGGCAAGTCCAGCCCCTGAGCATGGGCTGGTGCCTCGAGTGCCACCGGGCGCCCGAGAAGAACCTCCGGCCGCGCGACAAGGTCACCGACATGACCTGGACCCCCGCGGAAATGAACACGACGCAGGAAGTGCTCGGCCCGGAGCTGAAGAAGGCGTACAACGTCCATAACGCAACCTACATGACCAGTTGCTACACATGTCATCGCTGAACGAAAACCTACGCGGCCGAGAGTACTGGCGGAGCCTTGAGCACCTGGCGTCGGGCCGGGACCTCACCGAGCGCTTTGAGCAGGAGTTCCCGGGGTACGACCCCGAGGAGATCTCCTCGATGTCGCGCCGGAGCTTCTTCAAGATCATGGGCGCCGCGATGGCGCTGGCGGGGCTGACCCTCTCGGGTTGCCGCCGCTGGCCCGAGCAGGAGATCCGCCCGCACGCCAGCCAGCCCGAGGGCTTCAAGCCCGGCGTGCCCGTGCACTACGCGACGATCTTCGAGCTCGGCGGCGTGGCGACGGGCCTGCTCGTCAAGACCTACGACGGCCGGCCGATCAAGGTCGAGGGCAACACGCTCCACCCGTATTCCCGCGGCGCCACCACGCCCTACGCCCAGGCGAGCGTGCTCGACGTCTACGACCCCGACCGCAGCCGGGCCCTGCTCGAGCGGGCCGAGGGCAAGTCCAACGTCCGCTCGTGGGACGAGTTCGCCGGCTTCGCCCATCCGCACTTCGCCCAACTGCGCAAGGCGGGGGGCAAGGGGCTGGTCGTCCTGAGCGAGCCCGCCTCGGGCCCGACGTTCGCCCGCCTGAAGGAGGAGTTCTCCAAGGCCTATCCCGAAGCGTCGTGGCTGACCTACAGCGCGGTCCACAACGACAACGCCCTCGCGGGCTCGAAGCTGGCCTTCGACGCCGCGCTCCGCCCGCACATGGCGCTCGACAAGGCCAAGATCATCGCCTGCTTCGAGGCCGACATCCTCGGCTCTCACCCCACGCAGTTGAAGAACGCGCGGGACTGGGCCGTGGGCCGGCGCAGCGCCGACAAGGGCGTGATGAACCGCCTCTACGCCGCGGAGAGCAACTTCTCGATCACCGGCGCCGCCGCCGACCACCGCCTGCCCTCGACGCCCAGCCGCGTCGCCGCCGTCCTGCACGCCCTGGCCTCGAAGCTGGGCGTCGTGAGCAGCACCGAAGCGGGGCTGAGCGAGGCCGAGACGAAGTTCGTCGACTCGTTGGCGAAGGACCTCCAGGCCAGCCGCGGGGCGTCGGTCGTCGTCGCGGGCGCCTCCCTGTCGCCCGAGCACCACGCCTTGGTCCACGCGATCAACGACAAGCTCAACAACCACGGCACGACCATCACCTTCTCCGCCGAGCCGCTCGACCACTCCAGCGCCGAGGCGATCGCGAGCCTGCAGAAGAAGCTCGGCGCGGGCGAGGTCTCCACGCTGGTGATCCTGGGCAACAACCCCGCCTTCGACGCCGCGTTCCGGCTCCCTGACGCGGGCAAGACCACCGTCATCCACCTCGCCGAATACGTCGACGAAACCAGCCTCCAGAGCACGTGGCACCTGCCCCGCGCCCACTACATGGAGACGTGGGGCGACGGCCGGGCGTGGGACGGCACCATCAGCGTCCAGCAGCCCCTGATCCTCCCGCTCTTCGACGGCAAGTCGCCCATCGAACTGCTCGCCATCCTGCTCGACCGGCCGGTCGTCGCGGGCCTCGACTTGGTCCGCGAGACCTTCGCGGGAATCATCACCAAGGGCTCGTTCGAAACCGCTTGGCGGCAGATCCTGCACGACGGCCTGCTCGCCGGCAGCGTCTACGAGACCGTCAGCGTCGAGGCCGCCAAGCTGCCCTCGCTCCCCGCGTCGGCCGCGGTTCCCGCCGACGGGCTCGAGGTGGTCTTCATCACCGACTACTCGCTCTACGACGGGCGCTACGCGAACAACGGCTGGCTGCAGGAAATGCCCGACCCGGTCACCAAGCTGACCTGGGACAACGCCCTGCTCATGGGCAAGGCCCAGGCGGACAAGCTCGGCATCAAGCACGGCGACATGGTCACGCTCACCCACCAAGACGGCAAGACCACGCTCAACGTCGCGGTCTACCTCCAGCCGGGCATCGCGCCGGGCACGGCGGTCCTGCCCTTGGGCTACGGCCGGTCGACCTCGGGCCACATCGGCACGCAGGTGGGCTTCGACGCCGCCTATCTCCGCGGCACGAGCTGGCCCATGGGCCTGCCCTGGTCGGTCTCGGTCACGCTCAAGCCCACCGGCCAGAAGTACGACCTGGTCACCACCCAGGAGCACTACCTCATCGACGCAATCGGCGTCTACGGCCGGACCGAGCGCGTCGGCGAGAAGGGGCAGTCCGGCTCGCTGATCCGCGAGGCCTCGCTCGAGGAGTACCTCAAGGACCGCAAGGTCTTCCACCGCAACGAGGAGGGCGGGCTGACCCTGCAGCTCTTCGAGGCGCCCAACGCCTTCAACGACCCCCACGCCTGGGGCATGGCGATCGACATCAACTCGTGCATCGGCTGCAACGCCTGCGTCATCGCCTGCCAGTCGGAGAACAACATCCCGACCGTGGGCAAGGACCAGGTGAAGGTCAACCGCGAGATGCACTGGATCCGCATCGACCGCTACTACAAGGGCGACATGGAGTCGCCCGACGCGGTCTACACGCCCCTGACCTGCGTGCACTGCGAGAACGCCCCCTGCGAGCAGGTCTGCCCCGTCGCCGCCACGGTGCACGACACCGAGGGGCTCAACACGATGGTCTACAACCGCTGCATCGGCACGCGGTACTGCTCGAACAACTGCCCGTACAAGGTCCGCCGGTTCAACTACTTCGACTTCCACGCCAAGGACCCACGCGGCAGCGCGCTCCCCTGGCTGGACTTCCCCGACACGCAGCAGAACGCGCTGATCGACAAGATCAAGCAGATGGTCTACAACCCCGACGTCACGGTCCGCATGCGCGGCGTGATGGAGAAGTGCACCTACTGCACCCAGCGCATCCAGGCGGCGAAGATCAGCGCCAAGATCCAGTTCACCAACGGCGAGCGCGAGAACGACGTCCTCAAGGACGGCGAGGTCGTCACCGCCTGCATGGCGTCGTGCCCGACCGAGGCGATCGTCTTCGGGAACCTCAACGACCCCAACAGCCGCCTGGTCAAGCTCCGCAAGAGCCACCGCAACTACGCGATGCTCGAGGAGCTGAACATCAAGCCCCGCACGCAGTTCCTCGCGAAGGTGCGCAACCCCTCGTCCGGCCACGCAGCGGCGGACGAGAAGCCCCACGAGGCCGCCCACGCCGAGACGCCCGCCTGATTGAGACGCCTGCCTGAGTGTGCAGAGGCCGGCCCGCCCGGCCGTGTGAAGGACGAGCATGACCACGATCAGCCCCCATCTCGACTCCAAGCCCCACGGCAGCCAGGCCGCGGGCGAAATCGACAACGCCGGCGACGACCCGCGCTCGCGGGACGAGCTCATCACCGGAGGCCAGACCTTCACCTCGGTGACCGACACCATCGCCGGCATCACCCTGCGCCCCACGCCCAAGCCCTGGCTCTTCGCCTTCGCGCTCTCGTCGACCATGCTGGCGATGATGACCGTCTCGCTGCTCTACCTGTTCACCACCGGCGTGGGCGTCTGGGGCAACAACAACCCCGTCGCCTGGGCCTTCGACATCACCAACTTCGTCTTCTGGGTCGGCATCGGCCACGCGGGCACGCTCATCTCCGCCGTGCTCTTCCTCTTCCGCCAGAACTGGCGCACCAGCATCAACCGCTTCTCCGAGGCGATGACCATCTTCGCCGTCTGCTGCGCCGCGATGTTCCCCGGCGTCCACGTCGGCCGCTTCTGGCTGGCCTACTGGCTCTTCCCGATCCCCAACCAGATGGGCATGTGGCCCCAAGCCCGCAGCCCGCTGCTCTGGGACGTCTTCGCGGTCGGCACCTACGCGAGCGTCTCGCTGGTCTTCTGGTACATGGGCATGATCCCCGACCTGGCGACCCTGCGCGACCGCTCCAAGGGGCGGTTCTCCCAGTTCATGTACGGCCTCTTCGCCCTGGGCTGGACCGGCTCGAGCCGGCACTGGCACCGCTACGAGCGGGCCTACCTCCTGCTCGCCGCCCTCGCGACCCCGCTGGTGCTCTCGGTGCACAGCGTCGTCTCCTTCGACTTCGCCACCTCGCAGCTCCCCGGCTGGCACACCACGATCTTCCCGCCCTACTTCGTCGCCGGCGCCGTCTTCGGCGGCTTCGCGATGGTGCTCACCCTCGCCATCCCCTGCCGCGAATGGTTCGGGCTCAAGGACATCATCACCCTCCGCCACCTGGAGAACATGGGCAAGGTGATGCTCGCCACCGGGCTGATCGTCGGCTACGCCTACACCGTCGAATTCCTCACCGCCTGGTACTCGGGCAACTCCAACGAGCAGTTCCTGTTCATGAACCGCCCGCTGGGCCCGTACTGGTGGGCCTTCGCCTCGATGGTGACCTGCAACATCATCGCGCCCCAGTTCCTGTGGTTCAAGAAGCTGCGGACCAACATCTGGGTGCTCTTCATCGTCGCGATGTTCGTCAACGTCGGCATGTGGTTCGAGCGCTTCGTCATCATCGTCACCAGCCTCCACCGCGACTTCCTGCCCTCCAGTTGGGGCCAGTACGTCCCGACCTACGCCGACCTCACGCTCCTCGCGGGCAGCTTCGGCCTGTTCTTCACGCTCTTCCTGCTCTTCCTCCGCTTCCTGCCCGTGATCGCGATGGCGGAGGTCCGCTGGACCCTGCCCCAGGCCCACATCGGGCACAGCAAGCACGGCTACCCCTCCGCCCCCGCCCCGGCCGAGCCCGCCCCGATCGTCGACAACGGCGCCGCGGACGAGAAGGTCTTCGCGGTCATGGCGGAGTTCGAGGACGTCGACGGCGTGATCGCCGCGGCGAACAAGGTCCGCACCGCGGGCTACTCCAACTGGGACGTCCACTCCCCCTTCGCCATCCACGGCATCGAGAAGGCGATGGGCATCCGCCCGACCTACCTCCCTTGGATCACCCTCACCTGCGGGCTCACCGGCATGTTCCTGGGCCTCTTCGGCGTGTGGTACGCCAACGCGACGAGCTTCCCGGGCCTGCCCGCGACCTTCACCGGCTACCAGTTCCTCATCAGCGGCAAGCCGATCTTCAGCCTGCCCGCCAACATCCCCATCATCTTCGAGTGCACGATCGCCTTCTCGGCCTTCAGCACCGTCATCGGCATGCTCGCCCTCAACCGCCTGCCGATGCACTACAACCCCGTGTTCAAGAGCGACCGCTTCCGCCGCGTGACGTCCGACCGCTTCATGGTCGTCATCCGGTCGCAGGACCCGCGCTACGACGCCGTCGCCACCCCCCGCTTCCTGCAGGGGCTGGGCGCGCGGCACATCGAGGTGATCCGCGACTGATTTGCGACTGATTGCCTCGGCCAGCACCGTCTCACGCCGACCTGTGCCGAATTGCCCCGACCAGAGGTTCGATCCCGCGAGCTACCGGAACGACAGGACATGACCGGCCCCGACCGCGACATCTTCCCCATCCCGTCCCCTGGCCGGTTCCGCCACGAGTTCCTGCTGCGCAAGCCCCCCTTCTGGCTCGCCAGCCTCGTGGTCATCGTCTTCCTCGGGGCCTTCATCCCCCTGGCGCTCATCGCCCGCTCGCGGGCCACGACCTCCGAGAAGCCCCGCGTCCACCTCATGATGGACATGGCCAACCAGCCCCGCTACTCCACGCAGCAGCCCAGCACCGTCTTCGCCGACGGGCGCGCGATGCGGGCCCCCGTCCCGGGCACCGTCGCCCGCGGGATGCTCGCCGACAACGACCACTACGACCGCGGCTTCGAGCTGGTCAAGGCGGGCGAGGGCGAGTGGCAGATCAGCTACTTCAACGGGCTCCCGGCCAACGTGAAGCTCGACTCCCGCATGCTCACGCGGGGCCAGACCGTGTTCAACATCTACTGCTCCGCCTGCCACGGGCGCGACGGCTACGGCCACGGGGCCGTGAACGAGCGGGCGCTGGAGAAGCAGGAGCCCAAGTGGGTCCCCGCCGCCAACCTCCACACCGATGAGATCCGCTCCCGCGTCGACGGGCACATCTACAACACGATCCGCAACGGCATCCGCACGATGCCCGGCTACGGCTCGCAGATCGACGTGAAGGACCGTTGGGCGGTCGTCGCCTACGTCCGGGCCCTGCAGCGCTCGCAAAACGCGACGCTCGACGACGTCCCCAGCGACCAGCGGGACAAGATCAAGTGATTTCCCAGCCAGTTTTCGCCGACCCCGGGCCGATGGCCCCGGGCCGGCACGGATGACGGAGCCCCAGCCTTGGCGCATCACGAGCACAAGAATCACGAGTCGGTGGTTTCCACGTTGGGGGCCCTGCGCGGGCGGCTGACGACGTTCTTCCTCGTCGCCGCCGTGGTCGGGGCCGGCGCCGCGATCTTCGAGGCCTCGGTCGTCGCCGACGGCTACCGCCGGTTCATGATGGCCTACGTCGTCGCCTTCGCCTACGTCCTGAGCATCGGGCTCGGCGGCCTTTTCTTCGTGCTCCTGCAGCACCTGGTCCGCGCCGGGTGGTCGGTCCAGGTCCGCCGCGTGCCCGAGGCCGTCGCCGCCTCGCTGCCGATCATGATCCTGCTCTTCATCCCCATCGCCTTCACCGTCCTCAACGGCAAGGGCGAGGTCTTCCCCTGGGCCCGCCCGGTGTCCGCGGCCGCGCACCACGTCGAGAAGCCCGTCCCCCTGCTCGCCCCCGAGGGCGAGGCCGGCGAGGAACACGCCGACGCGCACGCCGACGTCCATGCCGACACGCACGGCGAGACCGCCAAGGTCGATGCCAACGCCGGCACCGAAGAGCCCAAGGTGGACATCCACGCCATCGCCGCTGCCGAGACGCCCGAGCACCAGCACCTCGACCAACTCACGCTCAAGAAGCGCATCTGGCTCAATCCCAACGTCTTCATCATCCGCTGGGTCGTGGTCTTCGCCTTCTGGACCGCCGTCGGGGCGTGGTACTACCGCACCTCGGGCAAGCAGGACCACGACGGCGACCATCGCCACACCATCCACATGGAGACCGCCTCGGCCCCGCTCATGGTGGCCTTCGCCTTCTCGATCTCGGTCGCGGCGTGGGACCTGCTGATGTCGGTCAACCCGCACTGGTACAGCACGATGTTCGGCGTCTACTACTTCGCCGGCGCGGTAATCGCCAACTTCGCCTTCACCATCCTCTGGATCATCGGCCTCTCCTCCGCGGGGGCGCTGCCCAAGACCGTCACCGTCGAGCACCGCCACGACCTGGGCCGGTTCCTCTTCGGCTTCGTCTTCTTCTGGGGCTACATCGCCTTCAGCCAGTACATGCTGATCTGGTACGCCAGCCTGCCCGAGGAGACGATCTGGTTCAAGATGCGCGGCGCGACGACCGTCCCGGGCCACGCCTCGGACTGGTGCTACGTCGCCATCGCCCTGATCTTCTGCCACTTCATCATCCCCTTCCTGGGCCTGCTCTCGCGGCACGTGAAGCGGAACAAGAACGCCCTGTGCTTCTTCGCGGTGTGGATGCTGGTGGTCCACGCGGTGGACATGATCTGGGTGGTGATGCCCGAGATGGGGCCGGGCCTGAAGATCGGGGCCGTGGAGATCGGGCTGATCGTCGCCCTGCTGGGCGTCTTCTGCGCCACCGTGACCACGCTGCTCGCCCGCCACAACCTGGTCCCGATGCAGGACCCGCGCCTCGACGAGTCGCTGGCCCTCGAGGGCCTGTATTGAACGACGTCGGGTTGACCGACGTTGGATGACCCGTTTGCCCGAATGCACCCGATTGCCCCGCCTGACGCTGGACGAACCATGAGCGACCCCACCCACGCGAAGCCCGCCCACGCCGACAGCCACGCCGCCCCGACCGAGGTCGACCACGCCGGCGACATGAACCTGCCGATGATCGCCACGGTCATGGTGGTCAGCTTCATCGTGGTCGCCGTCGCGGTGATCGGGACCGAGGCGATGTTCGCCATGGTGGAGAACGACGAGCTGCAGACCAAGTCGCTCGCCCAGCCGAACCAGGCGCTCATCGACCTGAAGTCGAAGCAGATCAAGAACATCGACAGCTACCGCTGGGTGGACGCCAAGGCCAAGACCGTCGCGATCCCGATCGATCGGGCGATGGAGCTGGTGCTCGCCGAGAGGGCGACCGCCGCCGCGAAGGCCGAGGCCCACGCGGACGCCGTCGCGGCGACGCAGGCCAGCCCGGAGTGAGCGGTTTCCGGGGGCAGGGGGTCCGGGGGGCAGGCGGACCGGGGTGGGGCATCGATGCGGGACGTTGTCTCGGCCGCTGGGCCGGGTGTTCGTGGACGAATTGCGGCGAGCTGGATGGACGAGCCGGCAAGCGAATCTGACGGGTTGAAACGACCTACAATTGGCCCCCGGGCGGCAAGCCGGTTGGACCGGCGACGGAGTTTGTTGTGCTGGCAGGGATGTACAGGATCGCGACCCTCGCGGCGCTGACCGCGGCCTTCGCCGCGACCTCGGCCGCGATGCCGCCCGCGGCCCTCGCCGCCGCGGACGCCGCGCCCACCCCTGTCTCCGCCGCTTCTCCCGCCGTCGCACCGCCCCCCCACGCCAAGTTCGACCGCACCGAGCCCCTCCCCCGCTCCCTCGAAGGCGTGGGGATCAAGGAGAAGCTCAACCAGCCCCTCCCGCTCGACCTCCCCTTCACCGACGAGTTCGGCAAGACCGTCCGGCTGCGCGAGTTCTTCACCGGCAAGAAGCCCGTCATCATCAACCTGGGCTACTACGGCTGCCCCATGCTCTGCGGGCTGGTCACCAAGGGCCTGGTCGACGGCGTGGGCCAGATGGACTGGACCCCCGGCCAGCAGTACGAGATCGTCACCGTCAGCATCGACCCCAGCGAGCGCCCCGCGCTGGCGATGGCGAAGAAGCGCAGCATCATGGAGGCCTTGGGCCGGCCGGCGATCGCCTCGGGCTGGCACTTCCTGACCTCCGACGACGAACGGAGCGTCAAGCTCCTGGCCGAGTCGGTGGGCTTCGGCTACCACTGGGACGCGACGACCAGCCAGTACGCCCACGCCGCGGTGATCGTGCTGGCGACGCCCGACGGGCGCGTCTCTCGCTACCTCTACGGCATCCAATTCCCCAAGAGCACGCTGCGTTTGTCGCTCGTCGAGGCGTCGGAGGGCAAGGTCGGCTCCGTCATGGACCAACTGCTCCTTTTCTGCTATCACTTCGACCCCTCGGCCGGCACCTACAGCCTCCAGGCCATGGCGATCATGCGGGCCGCGGGCTTGTTGACGATGTTGTCCCTGGCGACGGTGATCGGCGTGGCGCTGCGGCGCGAAAACCGCCGGTCCCGCCTCGCCGCCTCCCTTGCGCCGACCCCGGGGACGATCCCCGGCGCGGCGACCCCCATCCCCGGCGACGTTGGCGCGCCGGGGCGTCCGGACTGATTCGACCGCCTCAGGAAAGCAACCGCGCGATGATCCCCACGCTCGCACAGCTCGGCAAACGCACCTGGATGCCCGACTCCGCCTCGACCTTCGGGCCCGACATCGATTTCCTCTTCTACTTCATCTACTGGATCTCGGCGGCGGCCTTCATCCTCATCATCGCCGCGATGATCTACCTGGTCCTGCGCTACCGCCACCGCCCCGGCGCGCCCGAGCGGCCGCCCGGCGCCGCCCCCGCCGCCCACTCCACCACCCTCGAGCTCACTTGGTCGATCGTCCCCTCGATCGCCATGGCCTTCATGTTCTGGTACGGCTTCCGCGGCTTCGTCGACATGAACACGCCGCCCGACTACGCCATGGAGGTCCAGGTCACCGGCATCAAGTGGGCCTGGACCTTCACCTACCCCAACGGCGCCTCCAGCCCCGACCTGCATGTCCCCAAGGACCGCGCCGTCAAGCTCATCCTCTCCTCGCAGGACGTGATCCACAGCATCTTCGTCCCCGCTTTCCGCATGAAGAAGGACGTCGTCCCCGGGCGCTACAACATCATCTGGGTCAAGGCCGACGCCGACGCCCCCGTGCGCTCCGACGGGCAAAATTACTTCGACCTCTACTGCACCGAGTACTGCGGCACCAACCACTCGAACATGCGCTCCCGCGTCTTCGTCCACGACTCCACCTCGTTCACCAAGTGGCTCGACGAGGCGGCCAACTGGATCAAGGACGCCAAGCCCGTCGATGCCGGCAAGCGGCTCTACAACGAGAAGGGCTGCGCCCAGTGCCACTCCACCGACGAGGGCAAGGTCATCGTCGGCCCCTCCTTCAAGAACAACTACGGCCACATCCATGACATGCGCGACGGCTCCAAGGTGACCGTCGACGAGAACTACATCCGCGAGTCGATCCTCGTCCCGGGCGCCAAGGTCCGCGCCGGCTTCGAGAACGTCATGCCCTCCTTCCAGGGCCGGCTCAAGGACATCGAGATCACCGCCATCATCGAGTGGCTCAAGAGCCAGTCCGACAAGGGCCCCAAGCCCTTGGACGAGTTCCCCAACCTCGACGCAAAGCCCGGTGAATCAAAGCCCGGCGACGCCAAGCCCGCTGAAGCCGCCGACGCATCCGCCCCCAGCAACGCACCCAGCAACGTAGAGAAGCACTGAAATGTCCACCGCCACCATCCATCCCGGCAAAGTCGGGCACGAGCCCGCCCCCTCGGGCGACAACTACCTCAACCACGGGCGCAGCTTCGCCTCCTGGGCGCTCACGCTCGACCACAAGCGCATCGCCCTGCTCTACCTCGTGGGCGTCATGAGCGCCTACGGCCTGGGCGGCTTCTTCGCGCTGATGCTCCGCACCGAGCTCTTCACCGCCGCCCCCACGCTGATGTCCGACCCCGCCCGCGCGTGGGACTTCTACAACCAGATGTTCACGCTCCACGGCGCGGTGATGGTCTTCATGTTCATCATCCCCGCCATCCCCGCCATCCTGGGCAACTTCGCCCTCCCGCTGATGCTCGGCGCCAAGGACGTCGCCTTCCCCCGCCTGAACCTCGCGAGCTTCTACTGCTGGGTCGGCGGCGGCTGCTTCTTCGTCATCGTCCTCCTCAAGGGCATCCTCAACGCCCTCTTCCCCGCCCTCGCCTCGTTCTGGGGCGCCGGCGGCCTCGAGACCGGGTGGACCTTCTACACCCCCTACTCCACCACCACGACCAACTCCGCCGTCGTCGAGGCGACCTTCGGCGCCTTCATCCTGGGCTTCTCCTCGATCCTCACCGGCCTGAACTTCATCGCCACCCTGCACATGCTCCGCCCCAAGGGCATGACCTGGTTCCGCATGCCCCTCTTCCTCTGGGCCCTCTACGCCACCAGCGTCATCCAGATCCTCGCCACCCCCGTCCTGGCGATCACCCTGCTCCTGCTCATCGCCGAGCGCACCCTCAAGATCGGCATCTTCGACTCCTCCCTGGGCGGCGACCCCGTTCTCTACCAGCACTTCTTCTGGTTCTACTCCCACCCCGCGGTCTACATCATGATCCTGCCCGCCATGGGCGTGGTCAGCGAGCTGGTCAGCACCTTCTCCCGCCGGCACATCTTCGGCTACAAGTTCATCGCCATGTCCTCCCTCGCCATCGCCTTCGTCGGCTTCCTGGTCTGGGGCCACCACCTCTTCGTCTCCGGCCAGAGCCCCCTCGCCAACTCGATCTTCAGCTTCCTGACCTTCCTCGTGGCCGTCCCCTCCGCCATCAAGACCTTCAACTGGGTCTCGACGCTCTACAAGGGCGACATCCACCTCCACACCCCGATGGTCTACGCCCTGATCATGATCTTCCTCTTCACCATCGGCGGGCTCACCGGCCTCTTCCTGGGCTCCATCAGCCTCGACATCCACCTCACCGACACCTACTTCGTCATCGCCCACTTCCACTACGTCATGATGGGCTCGACCCTCTTCGCCTTCCTCGGCGGCCTCTACTACTGGTGGCCCAAGATCACCGGCAAGATGTACAACGAGCGTTTCGGCAGCACCGCCGCGATCATCGCCTTCCTGGGCATGAACCTCACCTTCTTCCCCCAGTTCATCATGGGCTCGCAGGGCATGCCCCGCCGCTACGCCACCTACCCCGACCAGTTCACCATCTACCACCAGCTCTCGACCGTCGGCGCCTACATCATGGGCTTCGGCATGTTCCTGGTCCTCCTCAACCTGATCTCGTCGCTCCGCAACGGCCGCCCCGCCCCCAAGAACCCCTGGGGCAGCAACTCCCTCGAGTGGCAGGCCGCGACCCCGCCCCCGCACGACAACTTCCCCGTCACCCCCGAGGCGGGCGACCCCTACGACTACTCGCAGTGGGACTACGTCTCGCCCGAGGTGGGCTACGTCAAGTCCGACCGCCCCCCGGCGCCCTATGAGTCGCATTGAGCACCCGCCCAGACTTGATTCGTTGATTTGACCCGGCCACCCCGGAAACCCGGCCACCGGAATCCCGGCCCCCCGGAACGGAACCTTCGGAACCCGCAGGCATGTCGAACCAAGCTCCCTCCGTCGCGACCGCCGCCCCCGCCCACGGGGGCCACGACGACGCGCACCACGACCCCAACCTCGCCCACCACTTCGACACGCCCAAGCAGCAGTTCGACGCCGCCAAGATGGGCATGTGGTTCTTCCTCGCCACCGAAGTCCTCATGTTCGGCGGGCTCTTCGTGGGCTACTCCGTCTGGCGCGCCAACCACCCCGAGGTCTTCCTCTACGCCCACACCAAGCTCGTCCCCTTCTACGGCTGCATCAACACCGTCTTCCTCATCAGCAGCAGCTTCACCATGGCCTGGGGCGTCCGCGCCGCGCAGCTCGGCAAGACCAACTGGCTCAGGCTCATGCTCATCCTCACGATCCTGGGCGGCTGCTGCTTCCTGGTCGTGAAGACCATCGAATACAACGAGAAGATCCAGCACCAACTCTGGGTCGGCCCGTGGAACCAGTTCCATCCCAAGTTCACCGGCACCGTCCATGCGGACAGCCACGCCGAGGGCGCGGGGCATGTCTCGCACGAGGCGGGCGGCCCCGACCACACCGCCACCCCGGGCCACGACTCCGCCGCCCCCGCCGTCGAGGCCCATGACGTCGCCCACGCCGTGGAGGGCGCCCACGAGACCGCCGCGGCCCCCGCCCACGCCGAGGCCGCCGCGCCGGCTGCGGCCGCCCCTGCCGCCCCCGCGCCCGAACACTCCGCCATCCTGCCCCCCAAGGCCGGCCCCTCCGGGCTGACCCCCGACTTCGCCAAGGCCCGCGACCTGGGCTACTACCCCTCCGTCCCCGAGCGCAT
>JAPLMQ010000252.1 GCA_026386955.1 Planctomycetota bacterium | reverse complement strand
GCGCATCTCCTTGCCCAGGTCGAAGAGAAAGGTCAGCATCGCCTCGGCCATCTCCGGCGCGAGGTCGCCGGTACGGATCAGGGCGAGGTAGCCGCGATAGAAGAGGTCGAACTGACCCTCGGCCCCGAGCATCGTCAGCAGCGGGTAGGGCCCGGTGCGCGAGAGCTCCTCGCGGCGGGCGACCAGCTCGCCGAGGCGGACGATGAAACGGTTGCGCTGCGGCTTCCCGGGGCGCAGGACAAGCGCGTCTAGGTCGTTGATGAGGTCGCGCCAGTCGAGGTCGGTCGGGTCCAAGGTGTGCGTGAGGCGCTGCCGGCGGGTGCGCGGGCGCGAGCCGGTGGTGACGCGCCCGCGCGGCTGCTTGGCCTGCCCAACGACCCACGGCCACTCCTTCTCCCGCGTGGCGCGGAAATGGTCCGCCAGCGCCGTGTGGGCACGGGCCGATTCGCCGGCGCGGCCCAGGCGGATCGCCTCGGCGAGCTTCGCGGCAAGGGGTTCGGGGAGGGAAGGCGGGACGTGCAGGTGTTCGAAGATGGACATGCGGAAAGTGTGCGTCGCGGGCGGGGACGTGTCCAGCGAGCGGGGTGGGCCGGTTTGCGGTCCAATAGCGGCTGTATTGAAGCTATGTTGACTGTGGGTGTGGCCGGGCTGGCTTGAATTCGCACGCGGGAGTTTCACATGAGGCGTTGGGCTGACCTGAGGGTGTTGATCGGGCTGGCGGTTGCGATGTTGGCCTTGGCGTCGCTGGGCTTGCCCGCGCGGGGACAAGCGGGCTCCGCCCCGACGAACTCTGCCACGATTTCGGCCACGAACCCGGCTTCGACTCTTGTGCCCGCCCTCGCGCCGGCCGACGTCGATTGGGACCGCTGCGAAAGCTGGGGTGACGGCAAGGTCATAGGCCCCGCCCCGACGCCGCCTACCCCGGCGACTTGGCCGACGACAAGGCATGGACGACGCTCGCGGGCTGGAGCGCCAAGACGCTTCCCCCGGGCACGACGACGCGGGCCCTGCGTTTCACGCACCAGAGCGAGATCCAGGCCTGGGAGAACTTCAAGCGCGACAGCCGGATGGGCCGGGCCCTGTTGCTCAAGGGTCGGGCCTACGCCCCCTCCGAGCGGGCGGGCAGCTCCTGGGGCTCCGTCGGCAAGGAGGCGACGCTCACGCTCTTCTGGCCGATCGACCTGCCCCTCGCCGCGGTGGCGATCCTCCCCGCGCCGGCGGAGCCCTTCGTCGCGACGACGCTCGCTCGCGAAGCCGACCAACACGCCCTCTCGGCCCCGGCCAACCAGTGGACCGCCGTCTCCACCTCCGCGACGCCTTCGCAGATCGGCCTGCTCACGCTGCCGACGCCGACCGTCACGCGGGCCGTGCGCCTGCGCGGGGCGACGCTGCGCGGCCCGGGCCGCGACCAGCCCGAGCCGATCTTCCTCCCGCTCGTCGCGCTGGCCGACGACCAGGCCGAGCCGGGCAGCTTCTCCCCGCCCGTGCCGTATCGCTTCGCCTATGAGATGCCCTACGACGGCTTCCCCGCGATCCGCATCAACGACGCCAAGGGCAACGCCGTCCGCCGGCTGACCGCGGAGGTGCTGCACACCTCAGGCAAGGCGAACGAAGGTTGGGATCTCAAGGACGACGACGGGCATTACGTCCCGCCCGGGAAATACCAGTGGTACGGTCTTGCCCGCCCGCCGATCAAGCTCACCTACGAGACGTCGGTCTACAACGCGGGCAAGCCGCCCTGGCTCGCGCCGGTCAAGACGCTCGGCTGGTGGATGGCTGACCACTGCCCGCCCCAGTCGGTCTGCGCCGCGGGTGACTTCGTCTTCATGGGCGCGATGGGCGCGGAGTACGGCGTGCCCCTGATCGCCACCGACCTCGAAGGCAACAAGGTCTGGCACGACTGGCAACAGGGGGCCCCGCGCCTCTGCTCCGACGGAAAATACGCCTACGTCGTCACCGACGGCGAGGTCATCCGCATCGATCCCGCCCATGGCTTCGCCAAGAGCGTCATCCACAACTTCGGCTACGCCGACCTCCTGCCCGGCCACGGCTCGCACGGCGAGATCAGCGACGGCAGCGGCTGCGCGATCTTCAACAACAAGCTCTACGTCACCTACAACGCCCAGGACCCGCCGGTCATCCGCTCGACCTTCAACCCGGGCGACATCAACTTCGGCGCCTGCTTCCCGCTGGTCATCAACGTCAAGGTCCACGACACCGACCTCACGCCCTCCGAGCAGTGGACGTCGGCCTTTCTCGCGTCGGACAGTTCGCTGCAGTCGCGCGTCGGCGAGGCCTCGCATACGGGCGAGCTGGCCCACACCGTGGTCGTCCGGCTGCACCGCGCGGTCCCGCTCGGGAGCGTGATGCGCCAGCCGGGCGAGTACGACATCTACGCCCTGCGCGAGGGGCAGCCGCTGCCCAAGTGGATGACGCCCGCCAAGGCCGCGACGCCCGAGACGGCGGGGCTCGACGCGCCCGACGCCAGCCTGGCGCTCGACCCCGAGGGCGAACTCGACGGCCGGTTCGACCCCAAGTCGTGGGTGAAGCTGACGAGCCCGAACAAGGCCCGTCCGAGCGTGGCCTCGCCCGAGCAGGGGCTCTACACCAACACGCTGGCCTTCGTCGGGCGGAAGCTCACCGGGTTCGAGTACGCGCTGGCGCTCGACCGGCGTTACCGCGACGCCGCCGCCGATGCCAAGGTCGTGCCCGCCGAGGGCGCTGCCACGGCGGGCGGCGGGTGGCAGACGTCGCGCGGCGAGGATCGCCCGATCTCCGCGGCCGACCCGTGCAAGGCGGCCGTGGTGTGGGAGAAGCCGGTCTCGCTGCGCGGGTTCGCGATCGTCGGGCCGATGAGGTTCGCCGGCACCGCCGTCGACGTCTGGGAAGGCCCCGCCGACGCCGTCATCGACGCCGCCGCTGTCAAAAATGACGCCAACTGGAAGAAGGTCTATGAGCAGCACCAGGTGCTGAACCACATCAAATGGTCGTGGCACACGCCGCGGGTGCTGCTGGGCGACCTGGGCGCGGTGCGCCAGGTGCGGGCGTTCCGCGTGCGCGTGATCGACTCGCCGGTGAAGGACTCCGTCGCGAACGGCGGGTTCCAGGGCTTCGTCGCCTTCGAGCCGCTGGGCAACGACACCGCGGTCAAGCCCTCGCTCGCCCAGCGGGTGACGGTGCTCGACCTGCCCGAGGCGGGAAAGGATCGCGTCACGGGCGTGCATCACGCCGCTCTGGCGAGCCCGGGCTGCCTGACCTTCGACGCGGCGGGGAACATGCTCGTCGCCAGCGAACACCGGATCGTGAAGATCGACGCCGCGAAGCTCGCCTCCGACAAGCTCGGCACGGAGAAGCTCACGGGCGAGGTCTTCGTGCCCCACGACCTGTGCAAGGGCCCGCGCGGCATGCTCGTCGACGACAAGGGCTTGCTATACGTCGTCGACGCGGGCGACTCGGTCGTCAAGGTCTTCGACTCCAAGACCGGCTCGCCCGTGCGCACCATCGGCACCACCGGCAGCATGGCCATCGGGCCTTACGACCCCACCAAGTTCGTCAACCCCACGACCATCGCGCTCGACCGCGCGGGCAAGCTCTGGGTCGTCGAGAGCATGTTCCAGCCCAAGCGCATCTCGCGCTGGAGCAGGGAGGGCGCGTTCGAGAAGGACTTCATGGGTCCGACCCAGTACGGCGGGGGCGGGCTGCTCGATCCGCGCGACACCACCGTCATCAACCACCTGGGCATGAAGTTCCGCATCGACTACAAAGCCAACACTTGGAAGCTCGAGTCGCGCCTCGCCGGCCTGGGCTGGCGCGGGCTCTACGCGCCCGACAAGGTCGTCTACGTCGGCGACCGACGCTACCTCGTCGGCGACGGCGGCATGGTGCTGCAGCACTTCGGCTCGGTGGTGTGGATCGCCGAGGAGGTCGGCGGCGTCGCCAAGCCGCTGGTCGTCGCCTGCCTCCTGCGCAACTGGGCCGGCTTCGGCGACAACGCCGACTCCCTCAAGAAGCTCGCCGACAAGGACGCCGCGAAGACCAGCGTCCTCTGGGTCGACCTCAACCGCGATGGCCATCCCCAGCCTGAGGAAGTGCAATCGATCGACGGGGACGTCTTCAAGTCCAACGCCGGCATCGGCGAGGACCTCTCGCTCAACTTCCGCGGCGACGTCGAGGGCTTCAAGCTCCGCCCCACCTCGATCCGCGCCGACGGACTCCCGCTCTACGACGTCAAGCAACTCCAGACCGTCCCCGGCCTGACCGGCGGCGTCATGGTCACCTCCGACGGGTGGACCTTCGTCTTCGGCCACCACATGATCGACCCCTCGGGCAAGACCGTCTGGAGCTTCCCCGACAACTACACGGGCGTGCAGAACTCCAGCAAGGTGCCGTGGGGCTTCGTCGACCGCCCGCCGGGCGTGCTCGCGGGCGGGCTGATGAACGTGGGCACGTTCAAGGTCGCGGGCGAGACGCTCTTTGGCGTCAATGCGAACCAGGGCGAAATCTTCCTCTTCACGCTCGACGGGCTCTTCATCGGCACGGTCATGGGTGGCCCGACCGGCTACGGAAAGCGCTATTTCACGATGCCCGAGTGCGAGCCCGGCACCGACATGACCGACCTGCGCAACACCGTCGAGGGCTTCCAGGCCCACCTCTCGGCGACGCCGCAGGGGCAGGTCCACCTCATCGCGGGCAAGAACCACATCTCGCTCATCAAGGTCGACGGGCTCGAGAAGCTCAAGCGGCTCAGCGGCGGGACGATCGAGGTCACCATGGCCGACCTGGCCGCCGCCTCCGAGTGGTCGGCGAAGAAGGCTGCGATCGCCGCGGCGATGCAGGTCCCCGCCGTCGCGGCCGTGCCCTTCCTGGGCAAGGCGCCCAAGATCGACGGCGACGTGGTGGTCGACTGGCCCGCGGCCGAGCAACAGACGATCTTCCTTGTGCGCAACGACCACGGGCAGGTGACGACCAAGTACACCGCCCGCCTCGCCTACGACATCGAGAACCTCTACATCGCCGGCTACGCGACCTCGCGGACCAGCCTCGTCAACCGCGGCGGCGAGCCCCGCGACATCTTCCTCGCCGGCGACGCGCTCGACATCCATCTCGGGCTCGACCCCAAGGCCGACCCGCGCCGGACCGAGCCCGTCGCGGGGGACCTGCGCATCGTGCTGGCCAAGGCGGGCGGCAAGCCGCGCGCGGTGCTCTTCCGCCCCGTCGCCGGGCCGGCGAAGCTGGGGGGCAAGAGCGTCACCTACACCTCGCCCGTGGGGCAGACCACGATCGAGGAGGTGCTCGAACTCGCGGACGCGAAGGTGGCGGTGGTCTACGACCAGGACCACTGGCGCATCGAGGCGGCGATCCCCTGGAAGTCGATCGGCGCGAAGGCCCCGGGCGACAAGGTCCGCCTCCGCGGCGACCTGGGCGTGCTCGTGGCCGACCCCACCGGGCAGATGACCATCGGGCGCTATTACTGGGCGAACAAGCGCAACGTCGTCCTCAGCGACCAACCCTCCGAGGCGAGGCTGCACCCCGACCAATGGGGCGAGTTCAACTTCGCCGCCCCGATGTCGAGCGACAAGGATTTCCTGGGCGGCCCGGAGGGGGATGCGCTGAAGATGGAATGACGGGAGTCGCGTGCGGCAGGCGTGGAGCCCCTCTGATCAGAGCCGGACACTGTGTGTCCGGAGTTCAGGCGCAAGGCGGTACTCCGCCGCGCGTGACGTGTTGGACTCGCGGTGAGCGAATGATGCCGTCGGTCTTTAGCCCCAACGGGGCGCAAGTTGATAGCCCGGGGCATCGCCCCGGGAAAATGGCGTCATGAAAGGCAGAGCCCTGTAAGGGCGAAACCGGCTTTTCCGCGGTCTGGTTGCGCCCTTGCAGGGCTTGAATCCAATTCGACGACCAAACCCGGGGCGTTGCCCCGGGCTATCAACTTGCGCCCCGTTGGGGCTCAATGCGAAGATCAACACATCCGAAAGTGCCGCGGCGGCGGAGCGCTGCAACAAAGCGTGTCCGACTCTGATCAGATGCGCCTCAGATGTGACGCGTCGCTCCCCGCCCGATCACCGCGGCCTCGTCGCCGGCGCGTCGGCGTCGAACTTCTGCCGTGGCTGGACGCCGACGATGTAGACCACGTGCACCGGCGTGTTGAAGCGCGTGGTGGTGAGGATCAGGTCGCCCAGCGAGGAAGGCCGGACGGGGCGCGGGCGCGGCTGGCTCGCGGCTGGCTGCGTCGCGGGACGCGTGGTCGCCGTCGCTGGAGCGGCAGTCGCTTCGCCCTCGCCGACCGGCGGGTTGACGCCGTTGCGATCGTCGCGGGCCTTTGGGTCTGAGGACATGTCCTGCGGCGTGTGCGGAGCCACGTCGCCTGCACCGGCCTTCGCGGCGCCATTCCCGATGTCCTTTCCGGCCCCGCCGGCCGGCTTGGGATTCGCCTCCGTCTCCGGCTCCTCCTCCGCCTCCAAGTCCGGCGAGGGCGGGCGGCTCTCCGCGTCGTAGCCGATCACCAGCGCCCGGTCCGGCGCGAGCGTCGCGAGCACGCCCAACTCGCGGAAGACCCGCCCGTCGGCCTCGCGATCCATCGGCGTGCGCACCTCGATCGTGCTGCGCGCGAGGAACTGGTGCGGCGCGACCTCCACCGAGACGCGCCCGCCCGGCGCGTCCTTGAGCGTGAAGAGCAGTTGGAACCGCCCCTCGCCCACGGGGCTGGTCTCGGTGACCCCCGGCCCCCGGGCGACGCTTAGCCGGACCGGGGCCGTGAGCGGCTCGTTCGCGGCGATCCCCGCGGCGTAGGGCGCGCGGATGCGCGTCTGCGAGCGCCCCTCCAGCGCGTCGGGCAGCGAGGCGACGAAATCACCGGCGTGCGAAAGCTCGATCGTCCCGATGCGCAGCCCGTTCCGCCGCCAGCGCTCGACGGCCTCGGCATCGAGCCCCTCGGTCGAGACCGCCCGCCAAGCGCGGGTGAGCGGGACCTCGCGCGGGATGTTCAGCCGGGTGATGAGCGCCTGGGCGGGGAGCGTCTCGGCCGAGGCGAAGTCGGGGTCGGTGGGCGGGGGGGTGACGCGCGAGCGCAGGTCGGAGAGCTTGACGTGGTCGGGATTGTCTTGCGTGGGCTTGGGCCCGCCGCAGCCCGCGGAGAGCAGCGCGATCGCCGCCGAGCCCAGGAGCGCGGCCGCGAATCCCGCCGAGCGTCGGGGCCTGTGCGGATTCATGAGCCGCGGATCACCCGCTCGACCACATCGAGCCCGCGGTCGAGCTCGGCCTTGGTCAGCACCAAGGGCGGGGCGAGGCGGAGCACCACGTTCTGCGTGCCGTTGATCATCACGCCCTGCTCGAGGCACTTGTCGACGACTTCCTTGGTGCTCTTGAACCACGCGCCCTTCGCGGCGGGGTCGATCTCGATGCCCAGGAAGAGCCCCTTGCCGCGGACGCCCTTGATCGCCGGGATGCTCTTCGCGGCGGCGTTCATCCGCGCCGTGGCGTGGGCGCCCAGCGCGGTGGCGTGGCTGAGCAGGTTGTCGCGCTCGATGACCTGGAAGACCGTCGCGGCGACGGCCATGCTCAGCAGGTTGCCGCCCAGCGTGGTCGCGTGGGCCACGCCGTGGTGCACGCGGTGGTCGAAGAGGTCGGCCACCCGAGGCCCGGCGCACATCACGCCCACGGGCAGCCCGCCGCCGACGCCCTTGGCGAGCGTCATCACGTCGGGCGTCACGTTCCAGTGCTGGTGCGCGAAGTAGCGCCCGGTGCGGCCGCACCCGGTCCAGACCTCGTCGAAGATCAGCACGAGGTTGTGCTTGTCGGCCAGGGCCCGCAGGCCCGCGAGGTAGCCCTCGACGGGGATGTTGATGCCGCCCTCGCCCTGGATCGGCTCGACCAGGATCGCGACGGTCTTGGGGTCGATCGCGGCCTCGATCGCGGCGAGGTCGTTGTAGGCGACGTTGACGAAGCCCTCGAGGAACGGCTCATAGCCGGCCCGGACCTTCTCCTGCCCCGTGGCCATCATGGTCGCGAAGGTGCGCCCGTGGAAGCTGTGGACGGTGGAGATGACCTTGAAGCGCGGTCCCTGCGTGCCGGGGTGGGCCCGCCCGAAGAGGCGGGCGAGCTTGATGGCCGCCTCGTTGGCGTCGGCGCCGCTGTGGCAGAAGTAGGAGCGCCCACCGAAGCCGTGCTTGGCGATCGCCTCGGCGAGCAGGCCCTGCGGCTCGGTGTGGAAGAGGTTGCCCACGTGCCAAAGCTGGCTCGCCTGCCGCGTGACGGCGGCGACCAAGTCGGGGTGGCAGTGGCCCAGCACGCCCGCGCCGAAGCCGGCGAAGAGGTCGAGGTATTCCTTCCCCTCGGCGTCCCAGAGCGTGCAGCCGCGCCCGCGCACCAGCGCGATCGGGTAGCGCCCGATGTTGACGACCATGTGCTTGTCGTGGTGGTCGATGATGTCCTGCGTCTTGGTCGGGGAGGTCGTGGTCACGGGCGGGCTCCGATGCGGGGGGACTGGAATCGCACGGTCGAAACGGTTTTCGGTGCGAACCGTGCATTGTAACACGATGTCGCGGATGGACAGATGAATCTGTCCATCCTTTACCTCGATTCGCGCGCGATGCGATGGGATTGGATCGGGATGGTCCATCGCGTCGTCGCAGTCTCGATCACGTCGATGCTCAGCTCATGCCGGACGTCGCCGAGGATCGCGCCGAAGGTCGGCGGGGGGGCGTTGTCGAACCACCAGAGCGAGATGAAGAGGGCGTCGTTGCCCTTGAGCCGGACGACCACGCCCGCCTGCTCGCGCACCTCGTCGAACGCGCCCAGCCCCTTCTCGCCCGCGGGCGGGTCCTGCGTGAGGAAGACCTCGCCCGACTTGGGCAGCATGAGCCGGGCCCGCGTGACGCCCCAGGGCTTGCCCCACGCGAGCGCGACCTCGCCCGGCTCGACGATGCAGCGGCGGACCTTCTTCAAGTGGCGGTAGCCCAGCCCGCGGCCGACGCTGGTCGGCACGGTCTTGGGCTCGTCCTGCGGGATGCCCACGGCGTGCATCGCCCAGTCGTAGGTGTGCGCGTGGTCGGCGAAGCAGCGGTAGACGTCGAGCGCGTAGCGTTTCGTGAGGACCACCGTGCGGTCGAGCCGGACGCCGGGGTAGACGTTTTGGTTCGCCGCCCGGACGGCGGAGAAGTCTTTCTCAGGCTGGAAAAGCTCCAGCGAGCCGTCGGACCGGCGCTGCCGCCAACTGTCGGCCTCCCAGATCGACTCGCCGCCCAGGTCGCAGGGGAACATCGGCTTGCCGTCGACGGCGACGGTGTTGTGGGCGATGGTGGTGCGCACCCAGGTGAGGTACTTCGGGTCGTCGTAGCCCGAGGCGCCCGGGGTGTTGGTCGCCCGTCCGCCCGCGGCGTGGAGGTCGAGGTGGAGCGCGGCGGGGCTCTGGTGCCCCGCGCTGTGCGGGCCGAAGAAGAGGTAGGCGCCCGGGGCGGCGGCGTCGGCGGGGTCGCTGCGGAGCATGGCGACGCCCGTGCTGGGCAGCAGCGTGCAGCCGTTGACGTGCTTGCCGGTGAGGGAGATCGACGCGTCGGGCACGAGGGAGAATTCGCCGTCGGGGATGTTGTCGTCGTGGAGGCGGACGAAGTCGAACTCGCGGTTGTGGGTCTGCAGGACCATGGGCATGGCGGGGGTCTGCCGGCGGGGGCCGTATTCGCGCTCGGTGCGGTGGAGGAGCCAGGCGTACTTCGGGTCGCCGTAGGCCTGCCAGGCGAGCTGGTAGACGGGGCCCCAGATGTGGTGCCCGCGCAGGTTGGCCAGGCCCGAGTCGTGGAGCAGGGGCATGTCGAGGTTGGCGAACGAGCTGTAGAAGGGCGCGTCGAACGCGGCCTGGATGGTCTTGAGCCCCGCGGGGCCGTAGGAGCGGTGCAGGTCGTGCCCGTCGGATTCGGCGGCGGCGGGGATCTTCGCGTGCCAGAGGTCGACGCCGAGGTTGGCGAAGACGCAGAGGCATTCGCAGAGGCCCATGAGGGTGTAGAAGTGGTAGCCGGGGGTGCGCTCCCAGTGCATGCCGTCGGGGAGGAAGTCGTGGGCGAGCATGTGGAGCAGGCCGTAGCGGAACGAGGGCGTGTCGGAGCTGTCGGGCCGGGGCGGGCAGGGGCGGCCGAGCAGGATGCCGCGGAGGCGCTGGACGTCGCCCAGCGCGGCGGCGAGGTTGGCCTGCCCCGCGAGGCACCAGGTGTTGTGGTTGCCGCAGGTGCGGTGGCCGTTGTGGTCGGAGGCGGCGAGGGCGAGCTGCAGCGTGTCGCGGAAGAGCCGGTCGTCCTCGGGCGAGATCGTGCCCACGGCCAGGAGGTCGTAGGCCTGCCCGAGCTGGATGTTGAAGCGGGATTCGCCCAGCCCGCCGCCGACGGCGTGGGCGTCGTTGCTCCCGCGGGGCCAGGCGATGAAGGCGTGGGCGAGCAGGCGCAGGGCGTCGACGCCGCGTGCGTGGTAGGCGGCGTCGCCCGTCAGTTGGGCGGCGAGCGCGTTGCAGACCGCGTGGCGGACGACGCGGCGGTTGGCCCCGGCGTCGGGCGGGTCGGGCAGGGGCGTCGCGAGGTCGACGGCCTCGTTGGCGTTCTTGAGCAGCTCCTCGCGGCAGCGCTTGGCCCATTCGCGCGAGTCGGCCAGCGCGCGGGCCCGGGCGAGTTGCTTCGCGTCGGCCAGCGTGCGCGGGTGCGGCGGTATCGCGCGCGGGACGAGCGATTCAGGGTTGAAAGACGCGGGGGAGGAGGCGGGATCGGTCGCGGCGGTTTTCGGTTTTGGCATGGTGGGGCGTGGCGTTGAGGGATGGAATGGGGTGATGTTCGTCGACCGGCCGTCGCGGCCCAATCACGTCAACTTCACCAACGATTTGATCGTGACGCGTCGCTCCACCGCATCCAGCGCCGCGTTGATCTCGTCCAACGGGAACGGGCTGTCGAGGTTCAGCCAGACCGACGCGTCGAGCTTGCCCTGCTGCATCAGCGCGATCACCGGGTCGTGGGCCTCGGCCTCGTCGTAGCCGCCGTTGTAGAAGCTGAAGGTCTTGCCTGGGCGGAACGGGTTGAGGGTCAGCTTGTTGTAGTCGTCGATCCCGTAGATCCCGATCACGCCCCCCGAGGCGACGGCGGGCGAGACGGCGTCGGCGAGCCCGATCTTCCCCACCGCGTCGATGATCAGGTCGAAGCCCGCGGGCTGGACCTTCTGCAGCGTCGCGAGCAGGTTCGGGTCGCGGTAGTCGAGGTAGTGGTCGATCCCCAGCCGCTTGCCGGCGTCGGCGCGGTTGGGGTTGCCCGCGAGGGCGATCGACGAGGCCCCGGCGTTCCGCGCGTGGGCGGCGAAGGCGAGGCCGTTCCCGCCCGAGCCGACGACCAGCAGCGACTTGCCCTTGGCGATCCCCATGCGGTGGATGTAGCTGTAGGTCTCGCGCCAGGTGATGAGCATCGTGGCGTGGGCGGGGTCGATCCCGGGCGGGACGACCTGGTTGATGCGGTAGCCCGACCACTCATGCGCGGGTCTGCCGTCCTCCTTCATCGCGCGGTGGTCGCGGGCGACGCCGACCTGCGTGTACCCGCCCCAAGTGACGTTGAACGATCCGTCGGCCGCGGGGGGCGTGCCGACGCGCGTGATCAGGTCGCCGACCTTGAAGTGCCGGACCTTCGCGCCGACCTTGGTGACGCGCCCGACGCTCTCGTGCCCGAGCACGGTGGGGTACTTGCCGATCGGCCAGGGGAACCGGCCGTGGAGCAGGTGCTGGTCGGTCCCGGCGCAGACCGCGCCGTAGAGGAGCTCGCAGAGCGCGTCGTACTCGCCGATCGTCGGCTCGGGGATCTGCTTGACGACGAGTTGGCCCGGGGCGAGGAGGAGTGCGGCTTTCATCGGTGTTCGGCTTTCAGCAAGGCTTGGGGGAGGGAGGATTGCGCCAGGAAGACTGCGTCAGGCGCAGAGTCATCGCGCCGGGCCCGGGCCGCGGTGGTTCCGGCCCATCGGCATGAAGAACGGCTCCTCATACGGGCGATACGGCAAGAGGGCGTGGATCTCGTCGAGCCGCTTGAGCACGTCCTGCGGCAGCACGCCCTTCGCCACCGCCGCCACGTTCGTCTCGACCTCCTGCGCCGAGCGCGGGCCCATCAGGATCGTCGAGACCGCGGGGTTGGAGAGCACGAAGCGCAGCCCCAGCTCGGGCAGGGCGATCTTCAGGTCGTCGCAGAGGGCATAGAGCTCCTTGAACTGCCGCCGGCGGAGCGGCGTCAACCAAGGCGCGCCGGACTTCACGTCGTCGTCGAACCGCCGCGCGAGGACGCCCTGCTGCAGCGGCGAGCCGATGATCAGCCCCATCTTCAAGTCGCGCGCGGCGGGAAAAATCTCGTGCATCGCCTCGCGATACAGGATGCTGTAGTTGAAGGCCGTGAGCACCACGTCGAACCGCCCCGTGCGCATGATCCGGGCGATCTCGTAGGCGGTGGTCCCGCCCAGCCCGGTGAAGCGGACGAGCCCCTGCCGCTTGAGTTCGTCGAGGAATTCCAACACGGGGCCGTCGAACGTCAGGTCGTTGCTCCACCAGTCGTACTGCCCGGGGCGGTCGGGCTCGTGGACCAGGAGCATGTCGACCGACTCGCGCTTGAGCAGCTTGAGGCTGGTCTCGAAGGATTGGCGGAAGTGGTCCTTGCTCTTGGCGTCGAAGGGGTGGGGTCGCCCGCCGAGCTTGGTGGAGATGATGAGAGGCTTGTCGACGCCGTCGAGGGCCTTGCCGAAGACCTCCTCGGAGTTGCCGTAGCCGGGCGCGGTGTCGATGTAGTTGACGCCCAGGTCGATGGCGCGGCGGATGGCGCCGCGGGCCTGCTCGAACTCGGAGGCGAAGGAGGCGACGAAGAGGCCGCCCATGCCTAGTTCGGAGACGGAGAGGCCGGTCTTGCCGAGGATGCGTTGCTTCATGGGGATTCCCGGTGGGAGGCCGCGGCGGTGTGCCGGCTGTGGGAAGGGGATTGTACCCGGGGGCAAGGGCGTGGTGCTCGGGCCGGGCGCGTCCCAGGGAACCCCTTTGCACGCGGCGCAAGTCGATGCGGTTTCGACGAATATGCATCCATGTCAAATCCCGGGAACACATCCTCCTTGCCGCCTCCGGGGGGCCTCGCCGACGAGGCCATCGAGCTGCGCGTGATCCGCGTGCTGGGCGCGGGCGATGTCGAGGCGCGGCCTGTGGAGGCGAGGTTCCTCTCCCGCGCGCCGGAGTATCGTTTTGCGATCCATCGTGTGGGTGACGGACTCCGCGTGGGGCGCATCCACCTGAGGGGCACCCATGACCCCTTGATCGTCGGCACGCTTGGCCACACGGGGTATGCCGTCGACGAGCCGCACCGCCGCAAGGGCTACGCCACGCGCGCGGTCCGGCTCATCGTCGGTCTTGCGCGGAACTGGGGCGTCTTGCCGCTCTGGGTCGTGATCGAGCCCGACAACATCGCCTCCCGGCGGACCGTCGAGCGTGCGGGATTTCGGCTGGTGGAGGAGATCGACACGCCGCCCGAGGCGCTGGCGCTTGGAACGGGCCCCAGGGTCTGCCGTTACGTCTTCGAGTGAGAGGGGCATTTCCGGTTCGTCTCCCCGCGAGCGGACGGGTCGCCTCCAACCTGAAAAAGCACAAGGCCCGCGGGGTTGCCGCGGGCCTTGCGTGAATCTGCTTTTGAATGGCGACGTCCGTCGCGTGCCGGGGTTATTCCTTGACCTCGAACTCCGCGTCGATCACGTCGTCGCCCTTCTTGCCCTTGGCTCCGGCACCCGCCTCGGCCCCGGGGCCGCCTGCGCCGCCTTCGGCCTGGGCGCCCGGCTGGCCGACCTTCTCATAGATCGCCTTGCCCAGCTCCATCGCGGACTTCTCGAGCTCGTCGAGCCCGAGCTGGATCGCCTTGGCGTTGTCCTCCTTGAGCTGGCCTTCGAGGGCGGTGATGGCCGACTCGATCTTCCCGCGGATCTCGCTGGAGACCTTGTCGCCGTGCTCCTGGAGCTGCTGGCGGACCTGGTAGATCCGCGCGTCGGCCTTGTTGCGCAGGTCGACCAACTCGCGGCGGTCGCGGTCCTCGGCCGCGTGGGCCTCGGCGTCGCGCTTCATCTTCTCGATCTCCTCCTTGCTCAGGCCGGAGGAGCCTTGGATCTGGATCTTCTGCGTCTTGCCGGTCGCCTTGTCGGTCGCGGAGACCGCGAGGATGCCGTTGGCGTCGATGTTGAACTCGACCTCGATCTGCGGCGTGCCGCGCGGGGCCGGGGCGAGGCCCGCGAGGTTGAAGTTCCCCAGCGTGCGGTTGTCGCGGGCGAACTCGCGCTCGCCCTGCAGCACGTGGATGGTCACCTCCGACTGGTTGTCGGCCGCGGTGGAGAAGACCTGGTTCTTCGAGGTCGGGATCGTGGTGTTGCGCTCGATGAGCTTGGTCATCACGTTGCCGAGGGTCTCGATGCCCAGCGAGAGGGGGGTGACGTCGAGGAGCAGGACGTCCTTCACTTCGCCCGAGAGCACCGCCGCCTGGATGGCGGCGCCGACCGCGACGACCTCGTCGGGGTTGACGCTCTTGTTGGGCTCCTTGCCCTTGAAGATGTCCTTGACGATCTGCTGGGCCTTGGGGATGCGGGTCGAGCCGCCGACGAGCACGACTTCGTCGATGTCGCCGGGGGTGAGCTTCGCGTCCTGCAGGGCCTTCATCACCGGGGAGCGCAGGCGTTCGAAGAGGTCGTTGCTGAGCTGCTCGAACTTGGCGCGGGTGATGGTGATCTGCAGGTGCTTGGGCCCCTCGTTGGTCGCGGTGATGAACGGGAGGTTGACAGTCGTTTCCTGGGTGGAGGAGAGCTCGCACTTGGCCTTCTCGGCAGCTTCCTTGAGGCGCTGCAGGGCCATCGCGTCCTTGCGCAGGTCGATGCCTTCCTGGCGCTTGAACTCGTCGGCGAGGAAGTCGATGAGGCGCTGGTCCCAGTCGTCGCCGCCCAGGTGGGTGTCGCCGTTGGTGGAGAGCACCTCGAAGACGCCGTCGCCCACGTCGAGGATGGAGATGTCGAACGTGCCGCCGCCGAGGTCGAAGACCGCGACGCGCTCGTTCTTCTTCTTGTCGAGCCCGTAGGCCAGGGCGGCCGCGGTGGGCTCGTTGATGATGCGCTCGACCTTGAGGCCCGCGATCTCGCCGGCCTCCTTGGTCGCTTGCCGCTGGGAGTCGTTGAAGTAGGCGGGCACAGTGATGACCGCGCTGGTCACCTTCTCGCCCAGATAGTCCTCCGCGGTGCGTTTGAGGTCCTGGAGGATCTTCGCGGAGACCTCCTGAGGGGTCAGCAGCTTGCCGCGAACCTTGACCTTCACCAACTCGTCCTCGGCCCCGACGATCTCGTAGGGGACGATCTTCTCCTCGCCGTGGACCTCGGCATGCCGCCGGCCCATGAAGCGCTTGACGGAGTAGACCGTGTTCTTGGGGTTGGTGATCTGCTGGTGCTTGGCGGTCTGCCCGACGAGCTCCTCGCCCTTCTCGGTGAAACCGACGACCGAGGGGGTGATGCGGCTGCCGGAGCGGTTGATGAGGACCTTGGGGTCGCCGCCCTCCATGATCGCCACGCAGGAGTTGGTGGTGCCCAGGTCGATGCCGATGGTCTTGCCCATGAGGATTCCCTTCAGCGGGTCGTTTCTAAAGGATCGAGGTCGACGTCATTCGAGGCCCTCGCCCGGACAGCCGGGCGCAAGGCCACGCCTGACTCGTTTGCAAAGCCAGTGCCAGCAATGCGGCTGCAAGACGGCCTGAAGAGTCGATCTTGGGGCTTTTGGGCTGCCACCGCTGCGCCGGCGGGCCGCCGCCCTGTCATTTTGGCAACAGCGCAGGGGTGGGGATCGTTCTGGTTCGGGCGCTCGGGTGGGCAACTGAAGTTGCTCACCCTTCATGCGAAGTCACGGAGATGAGCGCCGAAGTGACGCACAAAACCCCCGGAATTCCCGTCGATCCCGTCCGCGGCGGTGGAAAACCCCGGAAATTCGCGACGAAACGGAGGAAATTTGAGAAATTTACAGGTTTTTCCCGTGAAAATGCGATAGTTCACTCACCGGAAGCCGTAATTTCCGGTATTTTTGCATAGGTCACGGACGGACCATCTCATTCCACACCCGCAAGGAGAGCATCGTTATGGCTAAGAAAGCCGCCACCAAGAGCGAAATCTACAGCAGCATCTCTGGCGCCACGGGCCTGACCCGCAAGCAGGTCGCCAGCGTGTTCGACTCCCTCACCGGCGAGATCAAGAACGCCATGGGCAAGAAGGGCCCCGGCCTCTTCACCGTCCCGGGCCTCATGAAGATCACCTCCATCCACAAGCCCGCCACCAAGGCGCGCAAGGGCATCAACCCCTTCACCAAGGAAGAGGTCATGTTCAAGGCCAAGCCGGCGCGCAACGTCGTCAAGGTCCGCCCCTTGAAGAGCCTCAAGGACTTCGTGAAGTGATTCACGCGGCGGGGTCTTGGCCGGGCATGGATGCCTGACCGCCCCGCGTCGATTCCCGTCCACGTCCATCCGTCGTGACACATCAAGCCCCCGGCCGCTCCGAGCCGGGGGTTTGTTTTTTTCCGGGACGCGACCTTTCGGACATGACTCGTGCCACCACCTAGCAGCCTTCGGCTGCGATGTGGCACGGGACCAATCCCTCAGCCTTCCAGCGCCTGCCGCGCGAAATGGTCGAGCAGCCGCGGCAGCGAGATCCCCGCGTGGGCCGCCGCCTTGGGGAAGAGCGAGTGGCTCGTGAAGCCGGGGATCGTGTTGATCTCCAAGATCCAAGGCTGCCCTTCGTCGTCGACGATCAGGTCGACGCGGCAGAGATGCCGGCAACCCAGGGCCCGGGCGGCCTCGACCGAGACGCGCCTGCACTCCGCGAGCACCGCCTCGGGCAGGTCGATGTCGAAGAGGTATTGCGTGTCGTCACGGTCGTACTTGGCGCTGTAGTTGTAGAACTCCGTCGCCGGGACGATGTGGATCGGCGGGAGCGCCCGCGCATCCTCGGCCGACATGGGCTTCGCCCGCCCGTTGCCTTTGCCGCCGACCTTGTCCGGCGTCGCCGGCGGCGAGGGTGGCGGGAAGACTCCGATCGTCAGTTCCTTCCCCGCGACGAACTTCTCCAGCAGCAAATGCGTGTGCCGCTTGTGCAGGCGCGAACGGGCCCTGCGGACCTGCTCGTGGTTCCGGCAGATCACCAAGTCGATGCTGCTCCCCTCGGTCGGGGCCTTGACCACCAGCGGGGGCGCGACCGACCGCCGGTCGCCCGCGGCCAGCAACTCGAACGGCGGGGTGGGCAGCCCGGCCTTGACGAACTCGAGCTTCGCGCGGGTCTTGTCCATGCACAACTCGGCCGACGCGGCCCGGCAGCCCACGAAGCGCAGCCCGCGCTCCTCGAGGATGCGCTGCAGCCCGCCGCCCTCGCCCCACGAGCCGTGGAGCATGGGGAAGACCACGTCGCCGCCCCAAGAGGCGAACTCGTCGAGGGCGGCCAAGTCGTCGGGGCGGATGTCGCGCTGGCGGACGTCGTGCCCCGCCTGGGCGAGGCCGGAGGTGACCGTCGCGCCGGACATGAGGCTCACGTCGTGCTCGCGGTCGGGACCGCCGGCCAGGACCATGATCTTCAGGCTGGCGGTCTTGGGGTTCGGGCTCTTGGGCACGGGGGTCTTGGCCGCAGGCGTCTTGGGCGAGGAAGTCGTGGGGTTTGGTGTGTCCACCGCTGAACCATCCGTGTTTCGCGTGGGGGGAGGCCGGAAGCTGTGGGGCACAAGTCTATATCCCGCGGGGGATGGTGGGTAGTCGCGGGGTTGGCTGATGGTTCGCCCGCGGCGGGTCGACATCCTGAGCAGAGTCGGACAGGCTCTGTTGCGACCTTGCGAATTTCCAAGGGCGTGCCACATCGCAGCCGAAGGCTGCTATGTGCGAGTGAACAGTTGAGCTAAGGTTCGCGAAGGATTTATCCCTGTTTCCGCTGATGGACAGGGGCTCAAAAGCCCCGAAACCTCGGCGCTTCCGGTTGACCGGCACATAGCAGCCTTCGGCTGCGATGTGGCACGGTCCAACGTCGATCGAGCATCGCAACAGAGCTGGCCGGACACTGTGTGTCCGCCGATGTCACGCCGATCGCTTCTCTCTATGCCGGATCTTCACCCCGCGATCAAAGGCCAGATCCCCACGAAGATCGCCGCGTCGGCCAGGACGTGGGCGATGTAGCCGGGCCAGATGGAGCGATAGCGCTGGTAGAGCCAGGACCACGCGAGCCCGCCGACCAGGACGCCGATCGACGCGAGGAGGGTGAGCTCCCAGATGACGGTGGAGTTGAGCGCGAGCGCGTGGTGGGCGGTGAAGAGCAAGGCGGTGATGCGCAGGGCCCAGCGCGTCGCGGCGATCGGCGCGGTGTAGGCGGGCGTCGCCGGCGCGAGAAGGGCGGCCTTCGCGCGGGTGTCGGCGACTTCGGGTTCGACGTTCAGTTCGTCTTCCAATTCGCCTTCCTCGCCCGCGTTGTCGGTGGCATCGGCATTCGCTTCGTTGGTTTCCGGGAGAACCGGCGCGGGCAGGGGGTCGCTCCCCGCCGACTCAGGCAACGGCTTGCCCGCGGGCCAGAAGAACTCCTCGAGCCGGGCGAAGACGAACCAGCGCCAGACGAATTCCTCCATCAGCGAATTGCCGAGGCAATAGAGGACGCCCGCGGCCACGAAGAGCTTGGGATTGTCCAAGCCCAGCGGCTGGGCCCAGCCGCGCACGGCGGCGCGGTCGATCGACGGGCCGAGCAGGATGAAGGCGCCCAGGATCGCGGCGAAGATCGCGATGCCCAGGATCGCCCCGGGGAAAAGCCCGCCGCGGCGGGGGGGCGAAACGCTCCACGGGCGCCGCTCGACCAGGTGGAGCCAGACCAACGGGATGATGACAACCCAGACCTTGCCCAGGAGGAAGAAGGCCGAGCCGACCGAGCCGAGGTTGAAATAGAACTTGTTGACGACGGTGATGCTGGGCATCACGACGACAAGCAGCACGGCGAGCAGGGCCCAGGACCTCGGGCGCGGCGGGGCGCCGGGGGATGCGGTCGCAGTCGGGGAAGTCTGACTCATGCAAGAGGCCCATCCCACGGAAATCAGCCGGAATCCCGGGAAAAATCAGCCCGGCGCGGGCTTGCCGATCGTCTGGCGCTTGCCCAGCAGGAAGCCCAGGTGGTAGTCGAGGTGGTCGGAGTATTTCTCGATCAGCCCGCCGACGGTGACGATGCCGGCCCGGTTGTGCGTGCCCTTGCGCTCGAACTCCGCGGGAGTCAGCCGGCGGAGCACCCGCCCGAACTGCCGCCGGCCGAGGTCGATCAGCAGCAGCGCGTCCTCGAGCGATTGCTCGTTGCAGTGCAGGCGGGCGATGTAGGCGTCCTCGTCGAAGGAGAGCAGCGTGGGATTCTCCTCGGTGAGGATGCGCTTCATCCGGTCGATCACCACGGCGTCGCTGTCGGCGATGTGGACGACCAATTCGAGGATCGACCACGTGCCGGGCGCGAGCCGGCGGACGACGTCCTCCGCCCCGAGGCCGACGACGGCCTTGTTCAACCTCTCGCCTCCGGTGGCGAATCGTTCGATGGCTTGGTCGTGCATGGCTGCGCCTGTCTGTTCACGTCTCGCGGCGGACGAAGGTGAAACCGCGACCCGCCCATTATGCCGTGAGGGGCGGCTCGCTGCTCGCACCCTCGCGGGCGATGAGGTCTCGGACCTCCTTGGCCTCGTGTTCGTGGCGAAGGACGACGCGGACTTCCGTGATGGCGTTCGGGGCGGAGCGCACGGCCTCAACAAGGCCGCGGGCGAATTCCGCCAGAGGCAAGCGGCCGTAGCCGGTCGCCAAGGCGGCGAGGGCAAGCACGGGCAGCCGCAGTTCAGCCGCCCGACGAAACGCCTCGCCGATGGTTTTCGCGACGACCTCGGCGCTGGAACGGTAATGTCCGTCGATCGCCACCGCATGCAGGATGTGCCTCACCCGGAGCGGGCCGGGCCCGGTCACGACGACGGCGCCCGTCTCGACCCAGCGCCGGCCGAGTTTCGCCAAGTGGGCGTCGAGTTCCTGTTGCACGGCTTGGCCGCCGCGCAGGAGGATCGCTCCGTTGACGCCGCCCGACATCCGCAGGTGCGGATTGGCGCTGCAGACCAGCGCGTCGACCTCCTGGTCGAGGATGTCACCCGACAAGACAATCACACGCACGGTTCGCGGCGCTCCTGGAGGCAAGGGAAGGAAGCAGGCGGTCGACCCATCGCTCGGCCCATCGTTCAGCCCGGTTGTTGCCGAATGGTTGAAATCCGTCCCGGCCGCTAGGCGAACCGCGCCGCCAAACGTTCATGCCACGGTGTTGGCCTAGCCACAAAGGGTTTTCCGATCGTCTTGCGCTTGCCCGCCAGGAAGCCCAAGTGGTAGCCGAGGTGGTCGGAATACTTGTCGAGCAGGCTGCCGACGGTGACGATGCCCGCGGTGCTGTGCGTGCCTTGGCGGTCGAACTCGGCGGGGGTCAGCCGGCGGAGCACATGGGCGAACTGCCGCCGATTCAGGTCGATCAGTTGCACGGTCTCCTCGAGCGACTGCTCGTTGCAATGCAGCCTGGCGATGTGGGCGTCTTGGTCGAACGCCGGCAGCGTGGGATTCTCCTCGGTGAGGATGCGTTTCATGCGGCCGATCACCACGGCGTCGCCGTCGGCGATGTGGACGACCAACTCGAGGATCGACCACGTCCCAGGCGACACCCGGCGGACGACATCCTGGGGCTCTAGACCCGTGACCGCCGCGGCCAGCAGCTCGCCGCCGGTGGCGAAGTATTCGATGAGTCGTTCGCGCATGGGGGCATCCATGGAGGCGTCCTTGTGCGTCGAGATGAACGAGAACCGCGATGCCACAAAATAATAGGGTGGGCAACCTAAGTTGCCCACCCTTCAGTTGTGGTGGAGGCCTCGGTTCCGCGTCGGGCCCGTTCAGCCCATGTGCTTGACCATCGCCGCGCCGAACTCGCTGCACTTGATCTCCTTCGCGCCTTCCATGAGGCGGGCGAAGTCGTAGGTCACGGTCTTGGCGGCGATCGCCGCGTCCATGCCCTTGATGATCAGGTCGGCCGCCTCGTGCCAGCCCAGGTGGCGGAGCATCATCTCGCCCGAGAGGACGACCGAGCCGGGGTTGACCTTGTCCTGGTTGGCGTACTTGGGCGCGGTGCCGTGGGTCGCCTCGAAGATGGCGTGGCCGGTGAGGTAGTTGATGTTCGCGCCCGGGGCGATGCCGATGCCGCCGACCTGCGCGGCCAGGGCGTCGGAGAGGTAGTCGCCGTTCAAGTTCAGCGTCGCGATGACGTCGAACTCCTCGGGACGGGTGAGGACCTGCTGGAGCGTGATGTCGGCGATGGAGTCCTTGATGACGATGCCGTTGGGCAGCTTCACCCATGGCCCCTTGTCGATGACGGTCCCGCCGAACTCCCTCTGGGCGACCTCGTAGCCCCAGTCACGGAAGCCGCCTTCCGTGAACTTCATGATGTTGCCCTTGTGGACGAGATTGACGCTCTTGCGCTTGTGCTCGACGGCGTACTTGATGGCGGCGCGGACGAGGCGGGCGGTGCCCTCCTGCGAGACGGGCTTGACGCCGAACGCCGCCGAGTCGGGGAAACGCACCTTCTTGAAGCGGTCGGGGAAGTTCTCCTTGAGCAGCTTCTTGAACTTCTCGCCGTCGGGCGTGCCTGCCTGGAACTCGATGCCGGCGTAGATGTCCTCGGTGTTCTCGCGGAAGATCACCATGTCGACCGCCTCGGGCCGCTTGACGGGCGAGGGCACGCCCTTGAAGTAGCGCACGGGGCGGAGGCAGACGTAGAGGTCGAGCATCTGGCGGAGCGCGACGTTGAGCGAGCGGATGCCGCCGCCCACGGGCGTGGTCAGCGGGCCCTTGATGCCCACGAGGTAGGTCTTGAAGGCCTCGACGGTCTCGTCGGGCAGCCAGTTGTTGACCTTGTTGAACGACTTCTCGCCGGCGAGGACTTCCTTCCACGCGATCTGCCGCTTGCCCTTGTAGGCCTTCTGCACGGCCTGGTCGAAGACGTGCTGGCTCGCCTTCCAGATGTCCGGCCCGGTGCCGTCGCCCTCGATGAAGGGGATGATCGGGCGGTCGGGGACGTTGAGCTTGCCTTCGGTGGAGGTGATCGGTTGGCCGGCGGTGGACATCGGAGGTTCCTGTGGCTTTAAGGATGGCGCGGGATTGGGTACCGGTGGTTTTTCCGGGGGCTGTGTCCGGGGTCGACCCGGGTCGGGGATTATCGAGGCTGGAGGGCAAATGCTCAAATCGACGGGCCCGATTCGACCCACGTTTTCGCGAAATCCCGGTGGTGATGATATTCTCCGCCTTGTTCCACCCCCTTCATTCCTCGGGATACCCCATGGCCCGCAAGCCCATTCGCCTCGCGGTCGTCGGCGGCCGCCGCGGCGGCAGCTTCACCGTCGCCCTCGAGTTCCTCAAGAAGCGGCTGACCCTCGCCGCCGTCTGCGACCTCGACAATGCCGTGCTCGCCGACTGGCGCCAGCGCCACCCCGGCATCGCCGCCTACGACGACTTCGACCGCATGCTCCGCGACGGCGCCTGCGACGCCGTCATCATCGCCACCCCCATGCAGATCCACGCCAAGCAGGCCGTCGCCGCCATCAAGGCCGGCGTCCACGTCCTCAGCGAGGTCACCGCCTGCGTCTCCCACCGCGAGGCCCTGAGCCTCGCCGCCGCGGTCGAGTCCTCCAAGCGCATCTACATGATGGCCGAGAACTACACCTACATGCGCCCCCACATGATGGTGCTCAACATGGTCAACAAGGGGCTCTTCGGCGACCTGACCTACGCCGAGGGCATGTACCTCCACGACTGCCGCGGCATGATGTTCCACCCCGACGGCTCGCTCACCTGGCGCGGCCACCTCCGCCTCGACACCCCCGCGGGCAACATCTACCCCACCCACTCCCTGGGCCCCATCGCCCAGTGGCTCGGCCTCAACCGCGGCGACACCATGGAGAGCGTCTACAGCGTCTCGACCCCCGCGCTCGCCAACGCCGACTATGTCCGCCGCGTCTACCCCAAGCACGAGGGCGTCAACCCCTCGCACTGGAAGCTGGGCGACTCGAACACCACGATCATCAAGACGCGGCTCGGCCGGGTGATCCACCTGCGCTTCGACGCCACCTCCGCCCGCCCGCACCACATGGCCTGCCACGAGCTCCAGGGCGTCCGCGCCTGCTTCCGCACGCAGGTCGACCCCGCCCAGCCGCCGATGGTCTGGATCGACGGCCTCAGCCCCGGCACCAACCCGCCCACCAAGAAGAACCCCGGCCACATGCAGTGGCAGAACCTCTACGACCACGCCAAGAAATACGAGCACCCGCGCTGGATGAAGCACATGGAGACCGCCAACAAGGCCGGCCACGGCGGGGGCGACTTCTTCGAGCTCGAGGACTTCGTCGACGCCATCGAGGGCAAGGCCCCCTCGCCCATCGACGTCTACGACGCGCTCTCGTGGTCCAGCATCGTCTGGCTTAGCCAGGAGAGCGAACGGACCAACAAGCCCGTGCGCGCGTTCGACTATCGGCGCAGGCGCTGAGAGTCGAAGGAAACCGACGCGTCTTGATCAAGCCCCCAAAGCCCAGGCACTGCGGTGCCTGGGTTTTTTCATGCGCACGCAAACGCCTCACCCCTGCAACAACTCCGGCGCATGCTCCCTGCACCACGTCTTGAGCTTCTCCACCATCGCCGGCGTCCCCGACCGATACGGCCCCTGGCAGCGCAGCCCCACGTCCCCGCCCCCCGCGACGCGCTGCACCCGGTCCGCCGCCGAGTCCATCAACCCGTCGTCGCGCACCAAGGGCAGCACCGCCTCCATCATGTAGCGGTGCAGCTTCGTCGCCAGCGGCCGGGCCTCGTCGAGCCTCCCCGCGGCCACCATCTCGTAGCACCGCACCACCGCGCGGGCGTTGATCCCCGTGATCGAGCAATACCCGCCCTTGCCCCCCGCGGGCACCTTCTCGATCAAATCGTGGTCGCCGCCGAAGATCGCCAGGTCCGGCGCCTCGGCCAGCATCGCCTTGAGCGTCGGCAGGTCGCAGCCCGTGTCCTTGGTGCCGATGAAGGTCGGGTATTTCTTCGCGATCTGCCCCTGAAACGCCGGCGAAAGCTTGCGCTTCGACCGCATCGTCAGATAGAGCACGATCGGCGTCGCCCCCGCCGCGGCGACGATCCCGTCCATGAACGCCAGCACCTCGTCGTCCTTCAGCTCCAGCCAGAAGGGCAGCGCGATCTGCAGCGCGTCGGCCCCGCAGGCGACGGCCTCGCGGATGCGCAGAATGGTCGTGCGCGTGCTCAACGACGTCACTCCGATCTGCACCGGGATGCCGATCGCGTGGGCCTCCCGGCAGACGATCTGGGTGATCTTCGCGAAGGTCGCGTCGTCCTGCGCGTAGAACTCGCCGGTGGTTCCGCCCGTGTAGACGCCATGCACGCCCGTGCCGGCGTACCCGCGCACCTCGCGGGACCAGCGGGCCTCGTCGAGCGTGTCGTCGTCCTTCCAGGGCACGATCAACGCGGCCCAGACGCCGCGGAGGTTCTGACGGGTGAGGCGGGGGAGCATGGGCGGGTTCCGTAGGAGGTGAGGTGGGGGAGTTTTACCACGACCGATCCGGGGCGGGGAATGGATGCTTGTGACAACCCAAGCCCACGGATCGCGACGGTACGCCGTCGTGTTCCGTGGGGTTTGCATTTCCTGGAGTCGTCGAATGGAGAGTTCTGCAGGTCCTTCAGGCGCTGGTCCATCGGACGACCGACCCCACCGAACCCGACGGCGTACCGCCGGGATCGATGGGCTTGGATTCGTTGATCAATTGTTCAGGGGAATTGAACGCCCGCCTATTGCGTCCGCTGCGAGGCCAGTTCCTCTTTCTCCTCCTCTCGCTTCACCGCCATCGCCCGCAGGTCCCGGCTTGCCCGCAGCGCCACCACCAAGACCGCGATCGCCATCACCGCAGACATCGACGTGAAGACCGCCACGGCCCACCACGCCCGGAACGCCGCCGGCTGGCTCGACGACCACGCCCCGGGGACATAAAGCACCTCGATCTCATCGCCCGCCGCCAACTGCGTCGACGGGGGATAGGCCGTCCACGCGTCGCGCGCCGTGCCGCCCGCGTCGGTGAACCGGTAATGGACCGCCAACTCGAGTTGGCCGCCGCGCCCGAAACGCTGCTGGTGGGCGTCCACCACCGTCGCGTTCAGCCGCTCGCCCCAGAGCGAGTAGCGGACCTCGCTGAGGGTGTAGAAGCAGGTCACGATGTAGAGCGCGAGCACGATCAGGAACCCCAGCGTGTAGGTCCTGTCGTCGTCGAGCGGCTGCCGGGTGTCGCGGAGATGGGGGGATGCGAAGAGCATGGCTGGTCCTCCTGATGACTGGTTCAGGTTCAGGACGTACCCAACCAACGATAGCGCGGCTTTGTGGGGATTCCAGTGGAGGCCGCGCCGACAACGGACATCTTGTCCCATCAGACGAAGTCTGATCAGAGACGGCGACTGTGTCGCCGAAGAACGGGCGAAAGCGGTACTCCGCTCGCGCGACGTGCGGGCGTCGTTGACGCCTTCAAGCGCACGCGACGCACCCGGGAAAAGGCCTTTGTCGCAGGTCTCAAGTGAAACCGGAGGGTTCATGGCGGCCGGCGATTCGCGCGGGCGGAGTACCGCCTCGCCCGTTCTTCGGACACACAGTGTCCGTCTCGGATCAGGCTGCGCCTGATGGGAAAGAGAAGATCTTCGCCGCTTGTGCGATGTGACGGTTCTTCGTTCGCCGTGGGCCCAACCAGTGGGCTTCGCGGATTCCGGGGGTACCGCTCCACACCACCCTACAAGAGGCAGAGGCCGCCGGGCGAAATCACGGCCGCGCCTTCCTCGCCCGATCCTTCCTCTCCATTTCCCGGATGTCGCGGGCGACGTTGAAGCCCAGCAGGGCCACGCCCGCCGCGACCAGGAGCGTCAGCCCCAGGAAGACCATCGCCGCCCACGCCCTCCGCAGCGCCACCGGCCGATCGGAGAACTTCTCGTGGAGGATGTAGACGACCTCGACCTGGTCGCCCACGGCGATGGTGGAGCCCACCGGATAGGTCGCGCCCCCGCGCTGGGCGACCCCCGCCGCGTCGACGAAGCGATACGTCACCTGCACGCCAGGCAGGTCGTACCGCCCCGTGCCCAGGCTGGGCGTCGCCTGTTCCACCGTCGCGGCCGCGCGCTGGCCCCAACCCGAGTAGCGCAGCTCGTCGCAGGAGTAGACGCCGGTGACGACGTAGGCCAGCAGCAGCGAGCCGACGACTCGCAGCAGCCAATAGGTGTTGTACCCCTCGCCGCCCCAGGCGTGGCTGCCACGAAGGTTGCGGAAGTTGCGCATGCGAGAGCCCCCGCGTCGGCGTCCATCTGGTGCCACATGTCATCGTACTCGTGACATGTGTCTTGAGAGGAAGTGGACCCAACGTCGCACGAAGAGCGTCAGGCCTATTGATTCGCGAGGTTTTCGCGCCTCCGCCGAGGGATCGCCGCAAGTGGTCGAATCGCCGGTGAACCCGCACATGTCACGAGTACGATGAATTGTGGCACCAGACTGCGCTCGCGCGACGACGACCGGCGCTCTCATCAACTCCGCCGCCCCTCACTTCTCCAAACCCAACACCTTCAGCGTATCGCGATAAATCATCTGCTCGATCCGGTCCGCGCTGAGCTTCGGCAGGTTCGTCCCCTCGACCATCTTGTTCAGCCGGCGCAGCCCGTCGAGCGTCGCGTTGATCGTGGTGAACGGGTAGTCGCTCCCCAGCAGCACCTTGTCCCACACGCCGTATTCCTGCACCAGGCTGAGGCTGTGATAGAGCTGGAACGGGCGGTAGTGCAGCGCGCTGCAGTCGGAGTAGACGTTGGGGTGCTTGCGGATGGTGACGATGCAGTCGCCCTCGTACGGGTGGCCGAGGTGGGCGAGGATGATCTTCACGTCGGGGAAGCGCGTCGCGACGTCATCAAGCAGGCGGGGGATGGTGCAGCGCAGCGGGGCCTGGGCGATGAAGGTCGTCCCGGTGTGGAGCAGCACAGGCAGCTTGTTGCGCGAGGCGAAGCGCCAGACGGGGTCGATCATCGGGTCGTTGGGCATGAAGCCCGCGTACATCGAGAGCAGCTTGATCCCGCGCAGGCCGAGCTCCTCGTGCCCCTCGCGCATCTCGCGGTACCAGCCCTCCTGCGTGGGGTCGACGCTCAGGAAGCCGATGAGCTGCTTGGGGTGCTTGGCGACGTACTTGGCGACGTAGCGGTCGTCGACCCAGACGCCCGAGAGCTTGGCCTTCCCGCCGAAGACGACGGTGCGCGTCTCGGGCGGGCAGGTGGCGCGGTAGTCGGCATACCGCACGGTCAGGTCGACCTCGACCCCCGCGCGGGCGACGCGGGCCTGGTCGCGGAAGCCGTCGTTGAAGTGGAGCGGATATTCCCAGGCGTGGCTGTGGACGTCGATGATCATGGGAGCCTCCAAGGCGATGGACTTGTTAGCCGGACGCGCAAGCGACGGATTGACCTGCCCCCGTTTTATGGTCCACCCGATATGAGAGTCGGCGTCTGATCCTTGCGTGTGCCCGTGCGGTGGAAGGAGGGCGAGTACTCTCGCCCGACTGGAACCGCACGGGCACACGTCGCCGCGTACGCCGCCGGGG